>NZ_CP104143.1:1201111-1501388 GCF_025200715.1 Rhizobium sullae | reverse complement strand
CGCGAAGCGATCGTCAATCATGCCGAGCGGATCCGCAGCTCGATCGTCGGCGTCCACGACCAGTTGAAGGAAGACCTCTCGCTTGCGACGGAAGAGATCGCCGTGCGCCTTGCAACGTCCGGCGAAGCCTTCGCATCGATGATCGACACCCGCGCCGCAACGCTGACGGAAAAGTCGGAAACCGCGATCCAGTCGCTCGGTTCGCTTCTTGCCGCCAAGACCGACTCGCTGCTGCAGACGCTGACCTCCTCCGGTTTTGCGCTGGCGCACGAATTCGACACGCGTCTGGAATCGCTCACCTCCAACCTCAACGATCGCGGCGAGCAACTGCTCAGCCAGTTCGAAACGCGCGCCTCCACGATGGACAGCAGCGCAGAGAAGCTGAATGCGGCGCTGAACGACCGCGCCCGCCAGCTGAACGAAATCCTGATCGCCCGCACTCGCGAAATCAACGAAAGCCTGACCGGCGGCGAACGCGAAATCACCGGCACGCTCGACGACGTGCTTTCCAAGCTCAATGCGTCGCTCGACGAGAAGAGCGCAAGCTTCCGTCAGAGCCTGCAGTCCAGCGCCGACGACGCCATCATGGACCTTGACCTGCGCTCCGGCTTCTTCGACGAGCGCCTGCAGGCAACGGTCGCCCAGATGTCCACCGCATTCGACGAACGCGTGGCGGAATTCGCGAATGCCTTCGACAAGCGCGCCGGTTCGCTCGACACCAAGCTGATGGAAAGCCTCGCGCGCATCAACGAGACGCTGGCCGGCGGCTCGGAATCAATCGACGGCATCCTCAATTCCAGCATCGAGCGCCTTGGCGCCTCGATGACCGACCAGTCTTTCGCGCTGGCGACTGCGCTCAGCACCGGTCAGGAGGTTCTCGAAAGCTCTCTCGGCAGCAAGGTCGACGAAATCTCCAGCGCCCTGTCGGTCCGCACCAACGAGATCACCTCTGCGCTGCAGTCTGCGAGCGGCGAGATTTCTGAGGCGCTCGCTTCGGGCGTCTCCGAGCTGCACGGCAGCCTGTCGGGCCGCGCGAGCGAGATCACCTCCGCCTTGCAGTCTGCAAGCGGCGAGATTTCTCAGGTGCTCGCTTCGGGCGTTTCCGAACTGCATGGCAGCCTTTCAGGCCGCACGAGCGAGCTCACCTTCGCACTGCAGAGCGCAAAGGATGAAATTTCTGAGACCCTGGCGTCTGGCACCACCGATCTGCGGGAGAACCTTTCGAGCCATACCGGTAAGCTGACCTCGGCGCTGAAAAATGCCAAGGGCGAGCTCTCCGAGGCTCTCACGTCCGGCACTTCTGAGCTGCAGGCGAATCTTTCGGGCCGTACCAGCGAATTGGCATCGGCCTTGCAGAACGCCACCGGTGAAATTTCGCTGGCGCTCGCAACCGGCACCTCCGAACTTCACAACAACCTGGCGGCGCGTTCGACGGAATTCCGCGAGACCCTGCTGTCGACCACGTCCGACCTCACCGCAGCCGTCTCCGCCGGCACCGAGCAGATCACCTCCGCCTTCGGCCGCGCCGACGAGCTAAACAACGTCATCTCCCAGCGCGCCGACGCGATCACGCAGGCCCTGGATTCCGCCCATGAACGCATCGACGACGTCATGGCGGAACGCAGCAGCGCGCTCGTCAGCGCGCTCTCCAGCAATCACGACCGCATCGCCGATGCCCTAGACGAAAAGACGATGGCGCTCGCCATCTCGCTTGACGACAGCCAGAGTCGCTTCGACAGCGCGCTCGAGGCCCGCACCAACGCGCTCCTCGACACCGTTGCGGGTGCTGAGGCCCGGGTTGCCGGCGCCTTCGCCGACAAGGCTGAGGCGATCCGCAGCGCTTATACCGACAACCAGGAACGGCTCGAACTATCGCTCGACGAACACGCCGCAGCGCTCTCCTCGACGCTCTCCAGCAGCAACAATCGCCTCGAGACACTGACGGGCGAAGCAGCCGCACGCATGGAAGCGCTCACAAGCGAAGCAACCGCGCGCATCGACGGCGGCCTCGCCTCGGCCCATGACCGCATCCGCGCAACGCTGGACGACCGTGCGAACGCGATCAGCCTTTCGCTCAGCAACGCGCATGCGCAGCTCAGCGACACGCTGTCGGAGCAGGCGACGACCATCGGCGCTTCGGTCGCCGCAAGCGCCAGCATGCTCGAAATGTCGCTGGAAGATCACGAAGCCTCCATTCGCCAGACGATCGACAACAGCGCCAAGTCGCTCGAAGAGCGTCTGCGCGAGGGCGCCGGCCAGATCGCCGGCCGCTTCCAAGATGCAGCAAGCGAAATCTCACGTTCGGCAGAAACCTTTTCCACGCACCTCGATCAGTCGATCGACGGCATGACCGGCCGGTTTGCCGAAACCGGTTCACGCGTCGAAGCAGGCCTTGCTGCTCTCGAAAACCGGATCCGCGACGGCGTCGGCGGTGTCGCAACGCAGGTGGATGCCGCAGGCAGCCGCCTTGCGGAAACACTTAACGACAGCATTTCGCAACTGCGCGAACTCGGCGACGATGCCGCCCTACGCGTTACGACCGTCCTGGAAAGCACAAGCGACACGCTTTCCAGCGCCATCGATGAGCGCACGGCAAGCCTTGCCTCCGCCATTGATGAGCGGGCGACAGCCCTCACCTCTGTGGTGGACGAGCGAGCGAGCGTGCTTGCCGCAGTCGTGGACGACCGTGCCGCAAATCTTGCAACGTCCATCGACGACCGCACAGCGAACCTTGCACAGGCGATGCACCGCGGCAGCGAACATATCGACGAACGCCTATCCACCATGGACCGGGCGCTCACGCTTGGCCTCAATGCCGTCAACCAGACGATCGAAGGCAAGGCAGCCGGTCTCGCCTCGACGCTGCGCAGCGCCGTTGCCGATGCCGCCCAGGGCATGGATGCCGAAGCTGCGCGCACGGCCGAACTGATGGCCCGCACCGGCCAGCAGTTCACCGAAGGTCTCGACCAGAAGAGCAGCGAGTTCGCACGTGCCATGGACGAGCGCTCCGAACAGATCGTCGGCCGCGTGTCCGAGGCGCAGAACCGTCTTGCGAGCCAGGCCGCCGCCGTCGCCCAGACCTTCTCCGAAGCCGGCAATGCGATCGTTAACAAGGTCGCCGAGGCCGAAACGCTCGTCAGCGGCCAGGTCAATGCCATTTCGCAGGCCCTCTCCGAGGCCCAGTCCTCGCTGGAAAGCCGCGGCGACGCGATCCGCTCGACAATCGCCAGCGCCAGCGAAGGCATTGCCGCCACAATGTCGGACGTCGACAAGGCTCTCGAAGCCCGCGGCGACGCGATCCGCTCAGGCCTGACAGACCAGGCCCGTGAAATCGATGCGACCTTGACGGATGTCGAAAAAGCGCTCGAGGCCCGGGGTAACACAATCCGCTCGACAATCGCCAGCGCCAGCGAAGGCATTGCCGCCACAATGTCGGACGTCGACAAGGCTCTCGAAGCCCGCAGCAGCGCGATCCGCTCAGGCCTGACAGATCAGGCCCGTGAAATCGATGCGACCTTGACGGATG
The DNA here is from genome assembly GCF_025200715.1 of Rhizobium sullae. Classification (NCBI taxonomy): domain Bacteria; kingdom Pseudomonadati; phylum Pseudomonadota; class Alphaproteobacteria; order Hyphomicrobiales; family Rhizobiaceae; genus Rhizobium; species Rhizobium sullae. The sequence continues at coordinate 1,497,862 of NZ_CP104143.1, read as the reverse complement.
TCGAAAAAGCGCTCGAGGCCCGGGGGCACACAATCCGCTCGACGCTCGACGAACGCACCCGCGAGCTCAATTCCATGCTCGCCGGTCGTTCTTCCGAGCTGTCGCGGCTGATCGATGAAACCGCACGCCCGATGATCGAGCGCTATGCGGAAACCGGCAAGGAGGCTGCGGCCCGCATCGCCGCCGCCGCCGAGCAGAGTGCCGACCGCCTTCGCGCCGAAAACGCGGCGCTGGCCAATGCGATCGCGGCCCGCACAGAGAGCGCCGCCACCGCGGTCAACACGATCGAAACGAGCCTGCTTGGCAACGTCAACGCGCTGATCGAGCGCCTGTCCGAAAACAGCGCCTCGATGGCGACGATGATGAGCCGTGCGGCGGAAAATCTGACGGACGTCGATGGCCGCCTCGGCGAGACCACCTCGCGCTTCACCGACTCGGCCTCCAAGGCGGCGGAAATGGTGTCGGCCTCGACCCGCCTGCTCGAAGGCAAGGTCGATCGCCTCTCCGATATCTCCGGCCAGACGCTGGCGCAGGTCGGCGGCATCATCGGCCGCTTCGACGAGCACTCGAAGGTTCTAAGCCAGGCATCGAACCTGCTTGCGGCTGCACAGTCGAACCTCGTGTCGACGCTCGAGGAACGTGAAGGCGCTCTTCAGAACCTCTCCGTCGGCCTCGTCCAGCGTTCCGAAGAGATCGAAACGACGATGCGCGCGCTTTCCAGCATGGTCGAGAACGCCTTCGAGCGCGCCGAACAGCGCTCCAACCAGGTCACCGGCAATCTGCGCCAGGGCGTACAGTCCTCCTTCGCCGATATCGGCCGCGTGCTCTCGGAAACCGAGAAGCGTACCGAGGAAGCCGCCGAGGCGATGCGCAACTCGATCGTCAAGGCCGGCGAAGAAGCGAACGCAACGATCGACGGCACCTTCGGCAATGCCGAACGCCGCGCGAACGATCTGTCGAACCGCCTTCGCGGTGGGCTGACGGCGTCGCTTTCGGATGTCGAGCGCATGCTCGGCGAGGCCGGCCGTGCTTCGGACGGCGCTGCCCAGCAGCTGCGGGAATCGCTTCGCGAAGCCGTCGAGGAAGCGGTCGCCCGGTTCTCCGGCGCTACCGACGAAATCCGCCGCTCGGCAGGCGATATTCGCAAGGAACTCGACATGACGCGCAGCGAATTGAAGCGCGGCGCATTCGACCTTCCGGAAGAAGCCAAGGAAAGTGCGGCCGCGATGCGCCGCGCCGTTGCCGAACAAATCAAGGCGCTGCAGGACATTTCGCAGATCGTCGGCCGCTCCACGCAGCAACTCGAAATCTCCGAGCCGGTTGCCCGCGCAGCCGCACATGCCCAGCCCGCACCGCGCCCGGCAGCTGCGGCCGCCCAGCAGCCTGCCCCGGCGCCCGCCCGCCCGCCCGTCGTTGAAGACGGCCTTGCGCTTCGCGGCACGATCACTCCGCCGGCAGCCGCAGCGCCGCAGCGCCCCGTCCCCGCTCCAGCCACGCCTGCCCGCCAGGAAACCGGGGGCTGGATCAGCGACCTGCTGCGCGGTGCGTCGCGCGACGAAGCCGCCGAGGAAGCTCCCGCACGCGCGGCAGCCCCGAGCGCCCAGCCTGCGCCAGCACAGCGCAGCGCCGATAGCCGCAATCCGCGCCACGTCGTCGAATCGCTGAATTCGCTCTCGGTCGATATCGCCCGCGCGATCGATCACGACGCCTCGGTCGATCTGTGGCGCCGTTACCAGCGCGGTGAGCGCGACGTCTTCACCCGCCGCCTCTACACGCTGAAGGGCCAGCAGACCTTCGACGAGATCAAGCGCAAATACGACCGCGAACCGGAATTCCGCACCGCCGTCGACCGCTACATCGCCGATTTCGAGAAGCTGCTTGCCGACGTCGCCCGCTCTGACCGCGATCAGACGATCACGCAGTCCTACCTGACATCGGACACCGGCAAGGTCTACACGATGCTGGCCCACGCCGCAGGGCGTTTGAGCTAAGGGAAGCGAAGCTGAAGATCACTACACGAAGGGCCGCCCGAAAGCGGCCCTATCACATGCATACTTGCGAAACCATCTAGGCAGCATTGGCCCTAGAAGCCTCCCGGTGCATCCACGTCCGCTGTTGATTGGCAACCGGATTGAGCTGCCGCGAAAAAGGGACTGCCCAAACCCACCTTTATCTGAGACAATTGTCTGGGGAGGATTGTCTCTGCGGCTCGCAGCCGTAGGGAACCATCTCGAATCTGTATCCCGTTGAAGCATCCACTATCCTGCCCCGTCCGCAGCGATGAGTCGGCTGTCGGCAAGCATCTAGCGAACATCTCTCATTGTTCAGCAAACGCGAGCCAGGAGCACTTCATATGGTAACGTGGAAACCCGATCCAAGCTTTTATCCGTCACCGCGAATGGCCATGAAGGCCGCGCCGGAGACGCTTGCCTACGTCGCCGCCTTCGATCCGGCGCGAGCGGTTCCCGACGAGCTCGCGGTCGTCGATGTCGATCCCAAATCAGCCTCCTATGGTCAGATCGTCACATCCCTCGCAATGCCCAATGTCGGTGACGAGCTGCATCATTTCGGCTGGAACGCCTGCTCATCCTGCCTTTGCCCGAATGCGCCGCACCCGCATGCGGAGCGCCGCTATCTGGTCGTACCCGGGTTGAAATCCTCGCGCATCCATATCATCGACACCAAGCCCGACGGCCGGAAACCATCGATCGTCAAGGTCATCGAACCGGGCGAAGTCGCCGACCGGGCCGGATACTCCAGGCCTCATACCGTTCACTGCGGACCGGAAGGGATCTATGTCGCAGCACTTGGCAATGCCGAGGGCAAGGGACCGGGCGGCGTGTTCCTTATGGATCACGAGACATTCGAGGTGCGCGGCCAATGGGAAATGGATCGCGGGCCGCAGCAGCTTTCCTACGACGTCTGGTGGCATCTTGGCCACGACACGCTCGTCACCAGCGAGTGGGGCACGCCGGATACTTTTGAAAACGGCCTGATCCCGGAAATCCTGCTCAGCGCAAAATACGGCCGCCGGCTGCACTTCTGGGACCTGCACAAGCGCAAGCACCTGCAGACGATCGATTTCGGTGACAAGTATCAGCTCGTATTCGAACTCAGGCCCGCGCATGATCCGACCAAAGCCTATGGCTTTGTGAACTGCGTTCTCAGTCTTGAGGACCTCTCGTCCTCGATATGGGTCTGGCACCGCGACGGCGCGAAGTGGGCGGTTACAAAGGTGATTGACATTCCGGCGGAGCCCGCCGATCCGGACCTGTTGCCGCCGATGCTCAAGGGTTTCAATGCCGTGCCGCCGCTTGTCACCGATATCGACCTTTCGATGGATGACAGATTTCTCTACGTGTCCTGCTGGGGAACTGGCGATCTGCATCAGTACGATGTCTCCGATCCATTCAAGCCGAAGCTGACAGGAAAGGTCCGGATCGGCGGCATCGTTTCGCGCGCTTCGCATCCGGGAGCGAAGAATGGCGCGCTGAATGGCGGCCCGCAGATGGTCGAGATCAGCCGTGACGGTCGCCGCATCTATTTCACCAACTCGCTCTATGGCGCGATCGACGAACAGTTCTATCCCGATGGCATCTCCGGCTGGATGGTGAAGCTTGACGCGGAGCCTGACGGCGGCATTGCCTTCGACGAGAAATTCTTCGTCGAATGGCCAAAGTCGCATCGCCCGCACCAGGTCCGCCTCCAGGGTGGAGATTGCTCGTCGGATTCCTATTGCTATCCGTAAAGGGCGAAGGCCAGCCCGATGAGGCGCTCATGAATGAACTCTGGCCCTGGATGCTACTGGCGGGACTGGGAGCCTTCCATGGTCTCAACCCTGCGATGGGATGGTTGTTTGCCGTGGCGCTCGGCGTTCACCGCCAAAGTTCCGCCGCCGTGGTTCAGGCGGTGCCTGCTATCGCGCTGGGGCACGCAGTGTCCATCGCACTGGTGGCGGGCACCCTGCTCGCCGCCGGTCTTTTCGTAAATCAAGATGGGTTGCGGACGGCGGCCGGAGGAGGCCTCATTGCATGGGCCATCTGGCATCATTTCTTCGGACACCGGCGCCGCGTTCGCATCGGCATGCGCACAGGGCTTGCCGGCCTGGCGTTCTGGTCGTTCCTGATGGCAACGGCCCATGGAGCCGGACTCATGATCCTACCGGCCCTGATGCCCCTCTGTCTTACGGAGTCGCCATTGCGTGAAGTCGGCGGTGATGGGTCCGCGGCGATGGCGATCGCTGCAGTCGGCGTCCATACCCTTGCAATGTTGGCGGCCACAAGTATCGTTGCCCTGGCAGTCTATCGTTGGGTCGGGCTCGGGATATTGCGCAGTGCCTGGATCAACACGGATCTCGTATGGACGCTGGTTCTGCTCGGCACCGGTGCCGTGCTGCTGATCGTCTAGCGAAGGCGGGATTGGTCCATCCCAAGTTCTTCGGCTTCGGCCGCAACCATTTCCTCCGTCATCAAATCGACCGCAGCGTCCAATCGACGATCTCTGCCGTCACCGCAGAGAACGCGCGGTCGAGCGCCTTGACGTAACCTACATTCGAGCCGCCGCCTGCAGGAACGGCCGCGCGGAAAACCTTCTGGGCGCGGACCGTGCCGTTGCGGTCGTTGAGGATATTCGCCGAGATTTCGACGACGGCCTGGCTGCCGATGCTGGTGTCGATCTCGAAGGCGCGGATGTCGGTGACGACCTGATAGTCGATCGCAAGGCCCTGTCCCGGCTTACCGACGCCGCCGAGCTTGCCGGAGTTCTCGTAGGCTTCCACTAGCTTCGATTGCACTATGCGCGGCAGGCTGTCGCTCCATTGCGAGCGCGACAGATACTGGATCTCGGAGGGCGAAACGCGGACGACGATCTGGCTGCTGTCGAGCGCCTTCAAGGCCGTCGGCGCCGGCACGAGAATCTGGCTGCGCTTGGCGGGCCGTCCGTCGACGGTGACGGTGGCGGAGAGATCAAAGGTATCGTTCTTGGCCGCCGTGCCGCAACCGGTCACTGCCAGCGCCATAAGCGGCAAAAGGAGCGTCGTTCTTGCCAGCAATGAACGGCGCGCCAACACATGCGATACGGCCATATTTCGCTACCCTTGCTTTCAAATATCCATGTCAACGGCGCGTCCGGCCGTCATATTGCTTTACCGTATCGCCGCCAAAAATCAGCCGCTGCGGATTTTGGTCGAAATTGCTGATCGCACTGTTGAGATTCTGCATCGTATGGCGGGTATCGTCGACGAGCGCCTGCACGTCGCGCAAGCCGCCGCTCGAAAACCGCTGCAGGTTGTCCGCGATCGGACCGATGCGAGCGTTGAGATTGTCCGCCATCTTCTTGAAGGAATCGAGCGTTGCGCGCGCCTCCGTAAAGAGCGACTGCGAATTGTCCGTGCCGAACAGCGCGTCGAGCTTGATCAGGATGCCGTCGACGCGCGTCGAGGCCGAGTTCAGCTTGTTCGCCATCTGCGAGACGTCCTGGATCGTCTGGTCGATATCCTTCTGGCGCGCCGAGACGGTATTGGCGACGTCCCGTATGGAGGCGACCGCGACGCGTGCATCCTTCGTCGCCTGCGCGATATCGTCGACCGACCCCTTCACCTTGGCGGGATCGATCTGCGCCACGAGCGTATCGACGCGGTCGAGCGTCGTCTGCGCCTTCTTGCCGAAATCGTTGAAGGTCGTCGCCGTCTCGTTGAATCTCTGGATGGCACCCTTCAGGTCGCCGGACGCATTGGCGATATCGCGGCTCACCTTCTCGGCATTGCTGAGGATCGTATCGATCTTCTTCGCGTCGACGGCCTTTACCAGCGCTTCGACGGCCTCGAGCGTGGAATCGACTCGGCCGGAGACTTTGCGGACGGTTTCGGAAAGCTCGCCGACGCTCTGCAGGAAGGAATCGATATTGCCGGAATTCTTCGCTAGCGCACCGGAGAAGGTCTCCGCATTTTGCAGCGTCTTGGTCAGCGGTCCGCGCGCGTCCTGGACGAAACCATGAACCTCGCCCACCGCCGCGTTCGCCCGGTCGAGAATTTTGTCGGCCGTCGCCAGAAGATTCGTCACACTTGATTGATCCGCGACGATCACCGCGCGCTTGCCGGTCTCGACGGCCTTTTGCAGGATATTCTCTTCACCCACCTTGCCGCCCGAAAGCTCGATATAGGCCGCACCCGTCAGGCCCTGGATTTCAAGGATGGCCCTGGTGGAAGGATAGATCGGCGCATCGACGCGCACCTCGGTGAAGGCCAGCGAATATTGCGGGTCGTCGGCATCGATCGACAGGGACGTCACCGACCCCACCTGAATGCCATTGAAGCGCACCGGTGAGCCAACGCTGAGGCCGTTTGCCGAGCCCGGAATACGCACGACGAGTTCCGCCATAGGGCCGCTGCGTCCGTACTCGGCCATCCAGTAGACGAAGCCGAATGCGGCTGCGATCACCAGAACAGTGAAAAAGCCGACGATCGTGTAGTTCGCTTTGGTTTCCATCGTTTCCGGTCACTTCCCGCGGCTGTCGCCAGTGCTTTCGGCACGGCCGGCGGCTGTTTCTTGTTGCGGCACGATCGAGCGCGCCCGCTTGCCCTTGAAATAGGCCTGAACCCATGGATCATCATAGGCCAGCATGTCGTTGATCGTCCCCTCAACCATTACTCGCTTGTGTCCAAGTACGGCAATACGGTCGCAGACGGAAAACAGGCTGTCGAGGTCGTGGGTTACCATGTAGACGGTCAGCCCGAGCGTGTCTCGCAGCCGGGCGATCAGTTCATCGAATTCTGCAGCACCGATCGGGTCGAGGCCCGAGGTCGGCTCGTCCAGGAATACCAGCTCCGGATCGAGCGCCAGGGCTCTCGCAAGGGCAGCGCGCTTGATCATGCCGCCGGAAAGCTCGGAGGGATATTTGTCCGCCGCATCGGCAGCAAGACCCACGAGCCGGATCTTCAGGTGCGCCAGTTCGTCCATCAGCGATTTCGGCAGATCCAGATATTCACGCATAGGCACCTGGATGTTCTCCCTCACCGTCAGCGAGGAAAACAGCGCGCCCTGCTGGAAGAGCACGCCGAGCCGCATGTCGAGCGCGTTGCGCTGGCTCTCGTCCAGCTTGTCGAAATTCTGTCCCAGGATCTCGATCATGCCGGAGCGGCGTGGCAGAAGGCGCAAAATGGTTCGCATCAGCACGGATTTGCCGGTACCCGATGCGCCGACGAAGCCCAGGATCTCGCCGCGGTAGATGTTCAGGTTGAGCTTGTCGAGCACGATCTTCGGGCCAAAGCCGACGGTCACGTCTCGTGCCGAAAGCACGATGTCCCGCTCATCCTTCCCGTTCGGCTCTGCTCGCTGCCCGTCCACGCTGAACCCTTAAAAATTGATGGCCGCATAGAACATGGCGAACAGCCCGTCCATGAGGATGACGACGAAAATCGACTTCACTACAGAAGCCGTCACGTGCTGGCCGAGCGATTCGGCGCTGCCTCCGACCTTAAGGCCTTCTACGGCCGCGACAATACCAATGACGAGCGCCATGAACGGCGCCTTGATCATGCCGGAGAGCACTGTCGACAGCGTAATCGCCTCGTGCAGGCGAGACAGGAAGGTAGCGAAAGTGATGCCGGAATAGGCCCAGGCAACCGATGCGGCGCCGAACAGCGAGGCGAAGTTCGCAAGCACCGTCAGAAGCGGCAGCGCCACCGTCAGCGCCACAAGCCGCGGGAAGATCAGCACGCCCACCGGGTTCAGGCCCATGACCTTCAGCGCATCGACTTCTTCACGCATCTTCATCGAGCCGATTTCGGCGGTGATTGCGCTGCCGGAACGGCCGGCGATCATGATCGCTGTCAGAAGCACGCCGATTTCGCGCAGCTGCAGGATGCCGACGAGATCGACGACGAAGACTTCGGCGCCGAAATACCGAAGCTGGAAGGCGCCCTGTTGCGCGATGATGGCGCCGATCAGGAACGACATCAAAAGGATGATCGGAACGGCACGCACGCCCATATGGTCGATCTGGTTGACGATCGAGGCTGGAGAAACGCCGCTGCCGCGCCCGAACTTCATCTGCGCGCCACGCACCGCCGAGCCCAGGATATACATCGCGGCCGTGAGGTCGTTCCAGAGGTCCACGGTCATCTTGCCGACCGGCGCGAAGATGCGCTCGGCGAGGCCGCTTTTCTTCGGAGCCTCGACGGCTTCCTCCTCCGGTTTCTGGGAGAATTCCTTGATCATTTCGTCGATATGCGGATTGGTGCCTTCGAAACGAACCTGCCGCCCGGCCCCCTCTTCCTGCAGCTTGAGCCGGCAAAGCAGCCAGACGCCGGCCGTGTCGATATCCGTGACGCCCGACAGGTCCAGGGTCAGATCACCTTTACCACGGGCAATCTTCTCGATGTCGTGGAGGACGAGATGGATGTTGGCGCTGCGCCAATTGCCTTCGAGATGAACGCGGCGTCCCCTACCGTCGGCTTGGTCGTCCACGTGCAGTGAGGCGGCGTTGCGGGTGTCGGGCTTCAAAATGCTTGTGTCTTTCAAGGCTTGCGGCGACATTGCCGACTCGCGAACAAATCGCTCACGCCCGGCGCGTTAATATACCGAAGACACATAGAATTTCCATGCTCGCAGGATTGCAATTATGCCACGCTCGCTCGAAATCCAGATGAATTCCTTTCCCATTGCGGGCACGTTCACGATCTCGCGCGGCGCAAAGACCTCGGCGGACGTCATCACCTGCATTCTGGCGGAAAACGGCAAGCGAGGCTGGGGCGAATGCGTTCCCTACCGACGCTACGGCGAGACGGTGGAAGGCGTCGCCGCACAGATCGAAGCCGCCCGGCCGCTGATCGAAGCGGGCATTTCCGGCGAAGACCTGCTCTCCGCCATGGCGCCGGGCGCAGCCAGGAACGCCGTCGATTGCGCGATATGGGATCTCGAAGCCAAGCGCGGCGGAAAAAGCGTTGCCGAACGCATCGTCCTTGCGTCGCCGAAGCCGCTCACGACGGCCTACACGATCTCGCTCGGTGAACCGGAGATTATGGCGGCGCAGGCGCGCGCATACTCCGCAAGGGCGCTGCTCAAGGTCAAGGTCGGCACCGGTGACGATGAGTGCCGCATGCGCGCCGTGCGCGAGGCCGCGCCAAACAGCATCATCATGCTTGATGCCAACGAGGGCTGGCCTGAGGCCACGTTGGAACATCACTTGCGCATCGCCGCCGAGATGAAGATCGCGCTCGTCGAACAGCCGCTGCCCGCCGGCCGGGACGAAATGCTGGCCGAGATCGAGCGTCCGGTCCTGGTCTGCGCCGACGAGAGCGTCCACCATACTGGCGACCTAGCAAGCCTGCGCGACCGCTACGATGCGATCAACATCAAGCTCGACAAGACCGGCGGCCTGACGGAAGCGCTCGCGATGAAGCGCGAGGCGCAGCGCCTCGGCTTCCAGATCATGCTCGGCTGCATGGTCGGTACATCGCTTGCCATGGCGCCTGCCGTGCTCTTAGCGCAGGACGCAGAATTCGTCGATCTCGACGGCCCACTGCTTCTTGCCCGCGACCGGCAACCCGGCCTTCGCTACACCGCTTCCCTTGTCTGGCCACCCGAACCCAGCCTTTGGGGCTGAAGGTAGTAGGCGACGAAGACCAGAGACATTCCCAGCGCTGCGACGAGTGCCATGACGTAGAAGCTCGCAAGGCCGAGCCAGGCATAGATGTAGCCGGAGGCGAGTGTCATCAGTCCCATGAACATGCCGTTATAGAAGAAATAGGCGCCCTGAGCCGACGATTCCTGCGTCTCCTGCACCGTTGCCACGATGCGCCGCTGAACGCCGATATGCACGAAGGCGAAGCTGCAGGAATGGAAACATTGCAGCACGAAGAAGCCGACGAAGCCCCAATGCATCGGGAACAGGATCCAGCGGCAAATGCAGACCGCGCAGCCGATGCGGATCAGCGTCCACGCACTGAAGCGGCGGTTCAGATGCTTCGAGACGAAGAACACAATCACCTCGGAGGCAACGGCAGCACTCCAGAGAATGCCGACCTCCGTTCCTGAAAAGCCAAGCTGATGCCAATAGATCGACGCGAAGACATAGAGAAGCGCGTGGCTCGACTGCTGGATCGCCACGCCCCACAGGAGCACCAGCAGATGTGGCTGCCGTAGCGAACTGCCGGTGGCCGCCGGTATGTCGACCGGCGTGCCGCGCCGGCGGGTCGGCCCAATCCGCGGACAATAGATCGCCATCAGCATCGTCATGACGAAGCCGAAAATCATGACCGGCAGCACCATCGAGCCGCCCCAATAGCCGATCATCTCGCCGCCGATCATGGTCGATGCAATGAAGGCGATAGAGCCCCAGACGCGCATGGAGCCGTAGTCGAGCCCCCAGCGGCGAACGCCGGAAATGACGATCGATTCGACGACCGGCAGATAAGGCGCGAAGGTCGCACCCTGCATGGCGAAGACGATCAGCACCGGCCAGAAGCTCGTCGTCCAGCAGAGCGCTACCGCTGTCAGCAAGGACAGCCCGCCGGACCAGAGCAGCACGTCGGCGCGCTCCTTCATGCGGTCGGCATACATGGCGACGATCGGCGCCACGAGAACGCGCACCACCATCGGCACTGCCAGGATGATGCCGATTTCACGATCGGTGAATTCGTGGACCGCTAGCCAGACGGGAAAGAAGGGAAGAACCACACCGTTGACAATCAGCGGAGCGCAATAGGACAGGGCGCTGAGCAGCCGGAAGCGCGGCGGCGCCCCCTCGCCTGTCGGGGCATTCTGGGCGGGAATCATCGGTGGACCTGCAGGAAACTGGACGTTGCCTAGCACATCAACCCAAGGGCGACTATGGCCAGAAATAGCGTTTCTGAAACGCTTTAAGAAAAAGCTTGTCCCCTTCGCTCACAACCCATCGTAATTGAAGCCATCCGCATTCCCTCTAGATTCTAGGTCGTAGATTTTGAGCCAGCGTCATAGAACCGTTACCGTTAGGTGGTTCGATCGCGCTTCAAAAAGACAAAGGACATACTGTGCGCCCCTACAAGCTTCGCCGCCTCGACAGGAATGATGCGTCGTCTTTCAGAGAAATTCGCCTTGAGGCTCTCGCGAACCATCCAGAGGCATTTGGCGCGTCATGGAAAGAAGAGCAGAGCCTATCTGAGGCGGACTTCGCCGGTAGGCTTGAGAACGGCCTTGTGATCGGTGGGTTATCCGATGACGGAATCCCTGCCGGAACTATCGGCGTGTCAAAGTCCAAAGCCATCAAGACACAACACATTGCATCGATTTGGGGAATGTATGTCCGCCAGGAGGCACGGGGCACTGGTCTTTCGCGCCTGCTGCTGAGTGCTGCGATTGACGAAGTTGGCACGACGCTGCGTTCGCTCCGGCTTAGCGTTGTGTCATCCAACGTTCCGGCTATCCGGCTTTACAAATCCATGGGCTTTGAAGAATGGGCCGTCGAAGTCGAAGCTCTAAAGGTGGGCGATACATATTATGATGAAATACTAATGCGGCTGGAAGTAGGTCCGCGATGACAGACGCCACGAGCCTAACGCCCGTCACCACGGCTAAATTGCTTCCGTTTTCACAACAGGAAAATCAGGCAGCCTGCGGCTCGAGCTGGCCGTCGCGATGCTCGATCGCCAGCGGGATGGCTTGAGCGTCGGCCATCGTGCTCCAGGTGATGAGCTCGAACGTGCCGTCCTCATGCTCGGCGATCGCCGTACAGCTCTCCACCCAGTCGCCGGTGTTGATGTAGCGCACGCCGTCCATGTCCTCGATCACGGCATGGTGGATATGGCCGCAGATGACGCCGTCGGCGCCATGCTTGCGGGCTTCGTCGGCCACGACGCGCTGGAACTCGCCGATGAAATTGACCGCGTGCTTCACCTGCAGCTTCGCCCAGGCGGAGAAGGACCAGTAGGGCATGCCCATCCGGCGGCGGATCGCGGCCAGCACGACGTTGATCTTGATCGCCGTGTCGTAAGCCCAGTCCCCGAGATAGGCGAGCAGGCGGGCGTTGCGGACGACGACGTCGAACTCGTCGCCATGCAGCACGAGATACTTCTTGCCGTCCGCGCCGTCATGCATCATCCGCTCGGCGACTTCGATGCCGCCGAAATGCATGCCCGGAAAGTCTCGCAGGAACTCGTCGTGATTGCCGGGGATGTAGACGACCCGCGTGCCCTTGCGCGCCTTGCGCAGCAGCTTCTGCACCACGTCGTTGCAGACCTGCGGCCAGTACCAGCTGCGCTTCAGCCGCCAGCCGTCGACGATATCGCCGACGAGGAAGATCGTATCGGCGTCGTGATAGCGGAGAAAGTCGAGGAGGAAGTCCGCCTTTGCCGCCTTCGAGCCGAGATGCACATCGGAAATGAAGAGAGTACGGAAGTGTCGGGTATCCATATTGTCTTTCACAAGCGTTCCGCCTGCGTCCCATCGTTTCTGATCTTCCAAAATCAGACTCGTGTTTCAGGAAGATGACAGACGCGCGAATCGGCGCATGCGCGGCGCTCACGAGTTTTCCGCTCCGATCCCGAAATTCTGACTGTCCCTGCCAGCCGATTGATGTATGGAGAAGTCTTCAAAAGATGTGAGTGCGGCAGCGGAGACGGCAATGGATCATCAGGAAAAATCCAACACGGAGAAGAACGAGACCGGCGGAAACCTCGACGAACAGGCGCTTTTCTTCCATCGTTACCCCCGCCCCGGCAAACTTGAAATTCAGGCGATCAAGCCGCTCGGCAACCAGCGCGACCTGGCACTGGCCTATTCGCCCGGCGTTGCCGCGCCCTGCCTTGCGATCCGCGACAATCCGGAAACGGCTGCCGATTACACCTCGCGCGCCAATCTTGTTGCCGTCATCTCCAACGGCACGGCCGTTCTCGGCCTCGGCAATATCGGCCCGCTCGCCTCCAAGCCCGTCATGGAAGGCAAGGCCGTCCTCTTCAAGAAATTCGCCGGCATCGACGTCTTCGACATCGAAATCGATGCCTTGAGGGTCGATCAGATGGTCTCCACCGTCGCCTCGCTCGAGCCGACCTTCGGCGGCATCAATCTCGAGGACATCAAGGCACCCGAATGCTTTGAGGTCGAGCGCCAGCTCCGCGAGAAGATGAAGATCCCGGTCTTCCACGACGACCAGCATGGCACGGCTATCATCGTCGCAGCTGCGATCCTGAACGGACTGGAACTCGCCGGCAAGAAGATCAAGGACGTGAAGATTGTCGCCTCCGGCGCGGGTGCCGCTGCGCTCGCCTGCCTCAATCTGCTGGTCGAGCTCGGCGCCAAGCGCGAAAATATCTGGGTCCACGATATCGAAGGCCTCGTCTATGAAGGCCGCACCGAACTGATGGACGAATGGAAGGCTGTCTACGCACAGAAGAGCGAGATGCGCACGCTCGCCGACAATATCGGCGGCGCCGATGTCTTCCTCGGTCTTTCGGCCGCGGGTGTCCTGAAGCCCGACCTGCTATCACAGATGGCGGACAAGCCGCTCATCATGGCGCTCGCCAATCCGACCCCTGAAATCATGCCTGACCTGGCGCGCGCCGCCCGCCCGGACGCAATGATCTGCACCGGCCGTTCGGACTTCCCGAACCAGGTGAACAACGTCCTCTGCTTCCCCTACATCTTCCGTGGCGCGCTCGATTGCGGCGCCACGGCCATCAACGAAGAAATGAAGCTTGCTGCGGTCAAGGCCATCGCGGGGCTTGCCCGCGAGGAAGTGTCGGACGTCGCCGCCCGCGCCTATTCCGGCGAGACGCCCATCTTCGGTCCGAATTACCTCATTCCCTCACCCTTCGATCCCCGTCTCATCCTGCGCATCGCCCCGGCTGTCGCCAAAGCCGCCGCCGAGACGGGCGTGGCATCCCGGCCGATTGCGGATTTCGACGCTTATCTCGATCAGTTGAACCGCTTCGTCTGGCGCTCGGGCTTCGTCATGAAGCCGATCTTCACCAGCGCCAAGCTTTCCGAGAAGAAACGCGTCATCTTCGCGGAAGGAGAAGACGAGCGCGTCCTGCGCGCGGCTCAGGTTCTGCTGGAGGAAAAGACCGGCGAGCCGATTCTGATCGGCCGCCCCTCGGTTATCGAGGCACGTCTGAAGCGCTTCGGCATCCGCATTCGCCCGAATGTCGATTTCGCCGTCGTGAACCCTGAAGACGATCCGCGTTACCGTGACTATGTCGACGACTACTTCGCTCTCGTCGGCCGCGCCGGCATCAACCCGGAGGCCGCCCGCACGATCGTGCGCACCAACAACACCGTTATCGGCGCCTTGTCGGTGAAGCGCGGCGAGGCCGATGCCCTCATCTGCGGCGTGGAGGGCCGTTTCGATCGCCACCTGAAGGACGTCGGCCAAATCATTGGCAAGCGAAAGGGCGTCTGCACCTTCGCCGGTCTCAGCCTGCTGATCACCCAGAAAGGCCCCGTTTTCTTCGCCGATACCTTCGTCAACTACAACCCGACGCATGAGGAAATCGCCGAGATCGCCGTTCTCGCGGCCGAGGAGATCCGCCGCTTCGGCATAACGCCGAAGGCCGCGTTGATCTGCCATTCGAATTTCGGCTCCCGGAACTCCGAGAGCGCCCGCAAGATGCGTGATGCCCTGCAGCTCGTGCGCAAACGCGCCCCGGAGCTGGAGGTCGATGGCGAAATGCAAGCCGGCTCGGCGCTGTCGGAATTGCTGCGCAAGCGTGCCATGCCGGATAGCTCGCTTACCGGCGAAGCCAACCTTTTGCTCTTCCCGAATCTCGATGCCGCCAACATTTCGCTCGGCCTCGTCCGCACGATGATGGACGCGCTCCATGTCGGCCCAATTCTGCTGGGAACGGCACAACCTGCGCACATCCTGTCAACTTCGGTCACCTCACGCGGTGTAGTCAACATGGCGGCGCTTGCCGTCGCCGAGGCTTCGCAGCCGGCGTAAGTTGTCGCAAAATGGGAAAATGCGCTAGAATTCCGTCGCCAGCTTGTTAACGGAAGCAGGCTAGAAAGTCATGATGCGGTAAATGTCACGCCGCTCTGGCCTCACTTTGCTCCGGGATGATGCCGTGAACCGCCGAAACCTGACCCTTGCGATCTTGCTTGCCCTGGCTGCACCCGCTGCCGCGCAGACGAATGCGATCTGCGACGACCTGCGCGGCCGCGTTGCCGATCTGCCGCATGTCATCGGCAATGGTCCCGAAGTCCGCCAGTATGCAAGCGCCATTGCCGAGCAGAATCTCGAGCTGCGCAAAGTCCGCAATGATCTGCGCGGCTACGGCTGCTCCGTGGACAGCATGGTGGTGATCGGCGGCGAGAATGCGGATTATTGCAGCGAGTTGCAGCAGTCCGAAGCACGCATGGTCGGCAACATCCGATACCTGCAGGAGCGGCGCAACGAACTGCGCAACCAGGGTGGTGCCGATTATCGCGTGCGCCACGAGCTGATGGCGGCGCTCGAAGACAACGGCTGCAATGACGAGTTCGACTATGCGCCGGCCCCAGAGGCCTATGCGCTGGCCCCAAGCCCCGAAGAACAGGCGATGCGCAGCGATACTTTCATCCCGCTTGGGGATGGCGAACAGGGCGGAATGCAATATGGCGTGCCGCGCGGCGAGCTCATGTCGCATGTCAGCACGATGTGCGTGCGCACCTGCGACGGCGGCTTTTTCCCGATCACCACGAATGCAACATCGATCGATTTCAACCGCGACGCAGCGACGTGTTCGAAAATGTGCCCGGGTATCGAGACGGAGCTCTTCTATCAAGACACCTCGAATACCGAAGCCGCAAACATGATTTCGGCTTCGACCGGCGCGCCTTACAGCGCGATGCCGAATGCCTTTGCCTACAAGAACCGCGCCCCCGGCGAAAAGTCCTCCTGCGCCTGCAATCTCTCGGCCTATTACGAGAACATGCGCAAGAACCAAGCGATCAGCGAACCGCCGCCGAGGGGCTCAATCACCGATATCAAGACGAAGCTGCCATCGAGCGCCACCTCCACGTCTGCCCCACAGCCGCAGGTGCCGGACCGCCCCTATGACCCGGCGAACAGCAAAGTCCGCCAGGTCGGTCCGCAGTTCCTCGCCGGCGATCAGGGCGCGATCGATCTCAAGAAACCCGCAACGCCCGGGCCGCAGCCGCAGCAGAACTGACGCGGCGTTACTGGCTTCCCCAGCGGTCCGAGAAGACCAGTTCTTCGAGCGGCAAGCGCTGGCGCCAGCCTTTCACCGCCAGTTCCGGCGCGGTGTAAAGCTGATCGACATAGCCGACGCAAAGCCAGGCGACGATCTCGATCCGTTCCGGAATGCCAAGCAGATCGCGAATATCCGCATCATGGAAGATACTGACCCAGCCGACCCCGATGCCTTCGGCCCGGGCGGCAAGCCACAGGTTCTGCACGGCGCAGACGGTCGAATAGACATCCGTGCGCGGATTGTGGGTGCGGCCGATGACCACTGGCCCTGCCCTGTCCGGATCGCAGGTGACGCAGATGCTGAGCGGCGCCTTGCGGATGCCTTCGAGCTTCAGGCTGCGGTAGACATCCCGCCGCTCCCCTTCAAACATCTCGGCCGCTTCCTGATCGGCGCGCGAAAAAGCCTGCCACGCGGCCTGGCGTATCTCCGGATCGCGGATCACGACGAAAGTCCAGGGCTGCATGAAACCGACCGACGGTGCGGCATGCGCCGCCCCCAGCAGCCGCGACACCAGATCATCAGGCAGAGGATCGGGCAGGAACTGGTCGCGCACGTCACGGCGCGTTTCGATGGCTCTGTAGACTGCGGCCCGGTCGTGTTCGGAAAACTCACCGGCCGGTACAAGGGCATGGGCGAAAGGATCAGGTTGCATCGTTAAATCCCCAACAATGCTTGAGCACCCGCGCCGCAGCGCAAGGAGCGTCAAAAACCTCGCCGCCGTCCGCGCGGTTCGGTCTATCTTGCCAGGCCGGTCTTCTGACTCGGCGTCACCCGCTTGCCACGGCCTTCCCGGCAGAAGCCAGTGGCCATTGTTGCGGCAAACGTCAGCCTCACAGCGTTGGGCACGTTCCGGTCTTTCACCGGATTCCCGATTCTCCTGCTTGATGCAGGCACCTGACGGCAATCTCTATGTCCTGAATTGCCGCTGCGTTCAAGCTGCCGGGAAATATCGCACATAGGCGAATTCGTCACCATCCGGTGACCAGCAAGGTACATTGATCGTGCCCTGCCCGCCAAAGAGCTCGAACAGCGTCGTCAGGTTGCCGCCGTCCATATCCATCAGCCGCAGCCGTACATCGAGATCGCGCGGATGATCGAAGACGTTCGGATCATAAGAAAGGAGCAGCACCTTGTCGTTCTTTGGCGAAGGATGCGCAAACCAGCTGCCGTAATTGTCATGCGTCACCTGCTCAAGACCCGTCCCATCCGGATGGATGCGCCAGATCTGCATGAGCCCGGTACGGCTGGAGTTGAAGTAGATCCATTTCCCGTCAGCCGAATAGTCCGGCCCGTCGTTGCGCCCCTCGCCATGCGTCAGCCGCTTCTCGGGGCCGCCATCGACGGAGATTGTATAGATGTCGAATTCATCGTTGCGGATGCCGCAATAGGCTAGGTCCTTCCCGTCCGGCGACCACCCGTGCCAATAGGAAGGCAAATTCTCGGTGATCAGCCGCAGCGTCCCGCCGGCCGCCGGCAGGATATAGATCGCCGACTTGCCGAATTCCGTCTTGTCGGAAATGACGATTTGCGCCCCGTCGGGCGAAATGCCGTGATCGTTGTTGCATGCGGTCGCAAAGTCCGTATCGACCTGCTCAAGCCCGCCGATGCCATCCGGCCGCAGCCGGTAAAGCAACCCGTCGCCGTTCAACAGCAGATATCCGCCGTCCGGCGCGAAGTTCGGCGCCTCGATCAGTTTCTCCGTCTGAAAGACAATCCGGCTTTCGCCGGTACGGATATTGTAGGTCTCGACCGAACTGCGCATTCATCCTCCCGGATTCTCTCGTTACCGGTCGCGGAACCGGTTGGTAATCGGATAGCGGCGATCGCGCCCGAAGTTCTTCTTGGTGATCTTCACGCCCGGCGCCGATTGGCGGCGCTTGTATTCGGCGAGATAGAGCAGATGCTCGACGCGATGGACGGTCGCCACGTCATGCCCCCGCGCGACGATCTCCTCGACCGCCATCTCCTTCTCGACGAGGCATTCGAGGATGTCGTCCAGCACCGGATAAGGCGGCAATGAATCCTGGTCCGTCTGGTCCGGACGAAGCTCGGCCGACGGCGCCTTGTCGATGATGTTCTGCGGGATCACAACGCCGGATGGTCCCAGCGCATCCGGTGGCACGTGGCTGTTGCGCCAGCGCGCCAGCGCATAGACCTGCATCTTGTAGAGGTCCTTGATTGGATTGAAGCCGCCGTTCATGTCGCCGTAGAGCGTCGCATAGCCGACCGACATTTCCGACTTATTGCCGGTCGTGACGACCATGGAGCCAAACTTGTTGGAAATCGCCATCAAGATCGTGCCGCGCGCCCGACTCTGCAGGTTCTCCTCGGTAATGCCGCTGTCGGTTCCTTCGAACAGCTGCGACAGCGCCGAGGTGAAGCCTTTCACCGGCTCCTCGATCGGCACGATATCGTAGCGGCATCCGAGCGCCTTGGCGCATTCGGCCGCATCCTTCAGCGAACCGGAAGACGTATATCGGTACGGCAGCATCACGGTTCGCACGCGTTCCTCGCCGAGCGCATCGACGGCGATTGCCGCGCAGATCGCCGAGTCGATGCCACCGGAGAGACCGAGGACGACATTCTTGAAGCCGCTCTTGTTCACATAGTCGCGGAAGCCAAGCACGCAGGCGCGATAGTCGGCCTCGTCGAGTTCGGGAATACGCGACATCGGGCCTTCGGCGCAGCGCCAGCCGTCTTCGCCGCGCTTCCAGGTCGTTACAGCCAGCGCCGTTTCGAACTGGCTCATCTGGAAGGCAAGCGTCCTGTCGCCATTGAAGGCGAAGCTGGCGCCATCGAAGACGAGTTCGTCCTGGCCGCCGAGCTGATTGGCGAAGATCAGCGGCAAGCCGGTTTCGATCACCTGCTTCAACGCCACCTGATGGCGCACGTCGACCTTGCCGCGATAGTAAGGCGAGCCGTTCGGAACGAGCAGGATTTCGGCACCACTTTCGGCGAGCGTCTCGCAGACGCCGAGATCGTTCCAGATCTCCTCGCAGATCGGCACCCCAAGACGCACGCCGCGGAAATTCACCGGCCCCGGCATCGATCCTTCGGAAAAGACGCGCTTCTCGTCAAACTCGCCGTAGTTCGGCAGGTCGATCTTGTCGCGCAGCACCAGGATCTTGCCGCCGTCAAGAACCGCGACGGAATTATGCCGCCCCGTCTTTCCCTGCCGCGGGAAGCCGACGATCACGCCGGGTCCGCCGTCCGCGGTATCGGCGGCGAGGTCCTCGACCGCTTTGAGGCAGGCCCTCAGGAACGCCGGTTTCAGCACGAGGTCTTCCGGCGGATAGCCGGAAATGAAGAGCTCCGTCAGAAGCAGCAGATGCGCGCCCTGGCGGGCCGCATCGGTGCGTGCCTCGCGGGCTTTTGCAAGGTTTCCGGCGACATCGCCGACGGTCGGGTTCAACTGGGCAACGGCAATCCGGAGCGTATTCAAAGGAGCGTTTTCCTGTGTCATGTCATCCATTTAGCGCGTGCGGCCCGCCGCTTCAATTGCCCGCGCCATGAAAAGCCGCGGGGTCTGCCGGCCGAAAAATTCAAACCACAGGGAAAAGCCGAGAAACCGGGAGGGTTCATCTAGCGTTCATGACAGGCGTGTGAAACTTCAGTGAAATTTTTATGACATCGGAGCATGCCGTTGATCGCGTTGATAATGAAGTCCGCACCGGCCAGAAAAGCAGCACTACTTTCCGCCGGTTCCGGGTCGAGCATACAGTCCCCGGCAGCGCGCGCGGCAATCGGCATTCTAATTTCGTTTTCTCTCGCTTTACTCAGCGTTGGCGCCGTCGAGTGGATTGCGCGCGGTACGCTTGCCGATGTCGGCGAGTTTCTCACATCGACGGTTAGGCCCGGCATGACGACGGTCACCATGCTCACGATCGTGATGCTGACCCTCGATGCCGCATTTGGACGGCGCTACCAGACGGCGTTCATCCTGATACCGCTTTTTCTGATCCCGGCCTTTGTCTCCAATCAGAAGCAGCGCTTTCTCTCCGACCCCTTCTATCCGTCCGACGTGCTCTATACCCGTCAGATCATGGAACTGCTGCCGGTCATGGTGCGCGACAGGCCGTGGACGGCCGCGGCTCTCCTTGTCGGCATCGTACTTTTCGCCATAGGCATCGTTTTCGCCTGGCGTTATGCCTGGCAGAACTTCCCGAAGCTCTCCCGCCAGGCGCGTCTGCGCCACCTCTGCCTCGGGCTTCCGGTGATTGCGGCCTTCGCCTCGCTGATGGACTATTCGCAATATTCCTACATCCGCGACCGGCTGCAGGTGGTGCCGATGATGTGGGACCAGAAGGAGAACTACCGCAGCAACGGCTTCATACTGGCCTTCCTCTTCAATATTCCGATGGCCGATGTCGCGGCACCCGCTGGTCTCAACGCCGATGCACTCGACGCGATCCCCTCGCGCAACTACGGCTATCTGACAGGCCCGGAGGAAAAGCCGGACATCATCATGCTGATGAGCGAGTCCTTTTGGGATCCGACACGGCTCAAGAACCTCTCCTTCAGCGCCGATCCCATGCCGAATGTCCGCGCCGCGCAGTCCGGCCACGTCTTCTCGCCGGAATTCGGCGGCATGACCGCCAATGTCGAATTTGAGGCGCTGACCGGCTTCTCGAACGCCTTCCTGCCTTACGGCAGCATTCCTTACCAGCAATATGTCCGCAGCAACGTGCCTTCGCTTGCCACCTTCTTCCGCGGCGAAGGCTATACCGCCCGCGCCCTGCACCCCTTCAGCGGCTGGTTCTGGAACCGCAATCAGGTCTACAAGGATTTCGGTTTCGAAGAGTTCCGGACCGAAGAAACGATGCCGCCGATGGAAAAGCGCGGCATCTTCGCCTCCGACGACTCCCTAATGAAGGAGATCATGCGCGAGGGCGACGGTCTCGATAATCCGTTTTTTTTCTTCGCCGTCACCTTGCAGGGACATGGGCCTTACGAGCCCTACCGTTATGCCAGGAATACGATCGGCATCCGCGGCAACCTCCCGGAAGCCGACCGCGCGACGCTTGCGACCTATACGCAGGGCATAAAGGAGGCCGACGACAGCCTGAAGAGGCTGATGGACTGGGCCTCGAAGCGCGAGCGCGAAACGATCATCGTCCTTTGGGGCGACCATCTGCCGCCGCTCGGCAACGTCTACATGAGCACAGGCTACATGCCAGACCAGGTCGCAACCCGCAGGGCACCGCTCGATGTGATGAAGCGCGAGCACGAAACGCCGCTTGTCATCTGGTCGAACAAGAAAGGCGTGAAGCAGAATGTCGGCACGATCAGCCCGTCGCTGATCTCCTACAATCTCCTCAAGTTCGCCGGTTTCGAGCATCCCTTCTACACCGGCTTCCTCGGCCGCGTGCAGAAGAAATACGACATCATCGACCGCTACCAGCTGGCAACGCGCGACAACAAGGCGACGGCGGACTGGGCGCGCGACCGGAAAAAGCTCGATCCTCTTGTGCGCGACTACGGCTACCTGCAGCACGATATCATGTTCGGCAAGGCACGCACTCTGGAGCGATTCTTCCCGCAGCACGACCTGCTCGGCAAAGGGTCCTAAGACATTAACCCGCATTGCAATTGGCGTTGGCGCGGAATATTGGCTCCGAAGCGGTCACCTATCGGAGCCAATCATGCATAGTATCTCGAACTTCGTTCATCTGCATTTCGACAAGCCGGCCGAGGAACTTGGCGACATTGAAAAGCGCGTCCTCAGGAGGACGCACGAACGCAAGGTCATCTCGACTGATGTTAACGCCGCCTTCTCTGCGAAGGCATCTTTCGGGGAGCGCGTCGCTGACGGCATCGCAAGGGTTGGTGGCTCCTGGTCCTTCATCATCACTTTCCTCGTTTTTCTTGTAGTTTGGGCGGCGGTTAACACGATCGTCCTCGCGACGGGCGCCTTCGACCCCTACCCCTTCGTCTTCCTGAACCTGATTCTCTCCATGCTCGCCGCCATCCAGGCGCCAATCATCATGATGTCGCAGAACCGGCAGGCAGAGCGCGACCGCTTCGAAGCAGCCAAGGATTACGAAGTGAATCTCAAGGCCGAACTCGAGGTTCTGTCGCTGCACCAGAAAATCGACATGCACGTCGTGACCGAGCTCGCTGCACTGCGCGAGGAGGTCGGTCGCCTGAACGCTTCGCTGGCAGCGAAAGGGGCTTAAACGCCCTTGGCGTATTGCGGTGCGCCGTCCTTGATCTCATAGAAATCGCCCTTGTCGGCGCAGTAGATGTGGTAGCCGAAGGAAAGCCCGCTCGGTTGATCGAAAGCGCCAGCCATGATGGACACTCCCGGCGATCCCTTTCGCTGCCAGAAGAGCGCCGAGCCGCAATTTGCACAGAAGCCGCGTTCGGCGGCCTCACTTGACTGGTACCACCGGACCGAATTCTCGCCTTCGATCGTCAGGCCGTCCAGGGAGACATCCGAAGACGCAAAATAGAGCCCTGTCTGCCGCCGGCACTGCGAACAATGACAGCCGACCACCGGACCCGGCTTGCTCGTGCTTCGAAACCTCACCGCTCCGCAAGCGCAGCCGCCCGTATATTCCTTCGTCATGCGATCTCCGTCCTTAATTTACGGAGAAATTGGAGGCTGTCCGAGGCTGCGTCAAATCCAATTCGTTGAACCAGAGCGTCAGGAATTTTGATCCGGAAGGCTCATTCGCCAGCATCGGCGTGGATGTGGTGCCGGGCGTCGCCGAAATCGCTCTCGGCGACGTCGACCCCTCTGCCATGGCGAATTTCGGCAGCAACGCCGCCGTACAGTCTGCGATCGCCGACACACGTTCCTGCGTAACCGCTCCGATCGATGAGCTGCTCTATAACACGCTGCACATGCTCGGCATCGAGATCGGCGAGGCGGACGTCCGCTTCCCCGATGCCCGCTGCCAGCAGTCCGTGCTCGCCCAATAAAAAAGCCCGGCGCTTGGCCGGGCTTCCAATTCAGCGTTCCGCGCAAGTCAGGCGTTGACGGCCATCCGCTTCTCGTCGCGGCCGCCCTTCATGCGTTCGGCGAGCAGGAAGGCAAGCTCGAGCGCTTGGTCGGCATTGAGGCGCGGATCACAATGCGTGTGATAGCGATCCTGCAGATCCTCGGCGGAAACGGCGCGGGCGCCGCCCGTGCATTCCGTCACGTCCTTGCCGGTCATCTCGATATGGATGCCGCCCGGATGCGTGCCTTCGGCGCGGTGGATCTGGAAGAAGCTTTCGACTTCCGACAGGATGCGCTCGAAGGGCCGCGTCTTGTAATTGTTGAGCGTGATGGTGTTGCCGTGCATCGGATCGCAGGACCAGACGACCTTGCGGCCTTCGCGCTCGACCGCACGGATGAGGCGCGGCAGATGGTCGGCAACCTTTTCGTGGCCGAAACGGCAGATCAGCGTCAGGCGGCCGGCTTCGTTTGCCGGGTTCAGGATGTCGATCAGGTTCATGAGATCGTCAGCCTGGAGCGACGGGCCGCATTTCAGGCCGATCGGGTTCTTGATGCCGCGGCAGTATTCGACATGCGCATGATCGGCCTGGCGCGTGCGGTCGCCAATCCAGATCATATGGCCCGACGTCGCGTACCAGTCGCCGGAGGTGGAGTCGACGCGCGTCAGCGCTTCTTCATAGCCAAGCAGCAGCGCCTCATGGCTGGTGAAGAAATCCGTCTCGCGCAGGCTCGGATGGTTCTCGGAGGTGATGCCGATCGCCTTCATGAAGTCCATGGTTTCGCTGATGCGGTCGGCAAGCTTGCGGTAGCGCTCGCCCTGCGGGCTGTCCTTGACGAAGCCGAGCATCCACTGGTGCACGTTCTCGAGATTGGCGTAACCACCCATCGCAAAGGCGCGCAGCAGGTTCAGCGTCGCAGCCGACTGACGGTAGGCCATGGCTTGGCGTTCCGGATTCGGAATTCGCGCTTCCTCGGTGAACTCGATGCCGTTGACGATGTCGCCGCGGTAGCTCGCCAGCGAGACGCCGTTCTGCGTTTCGATACCCGACGAGCGCGGCTTGGCGAACTGGCCGGCAATACGGCCGACCTTGACCACCGGCAGTTGCGCGCCGAACGTCAGCACGACGGCCATCTGCAGGAAGGCGCGGAAGAAGTCGCGGATCGTGTCTGCGCCATGCTCGGCGAAGCTCTCGGCGCAGTCCCCACCCTGTAGCAGGAAACCGTTGCCTTCGGAGACATTGGCGAGATGCTTCTTCAGACGGCGGGCCTCACCCGCAAAGACGAGTGGCGGATAGGTGGCGAGCTGGGCTTCCGTTGCCGCCAAAGCGGCGAGGTCCGGATAATCCGGGACCTGCTGGATCGGCTTTTGCCTCCAACTATTCGGGGTCCAAGTCTCTGCCATTCTACTCACCTTTGTCTCGCCGGGATCGCTGCCCGGCGCCTGTCGTCCACAATAACGGCGGCTTATAAACCTTTAGCATACGCTTGCCTAGCGCCGTTCGACACGTTCTGAACGGGTCGCGGAGCCTGCCGCGCTCATAAGGGAAGCCCTTGTCGCACCTTCAATCCCGCCCTCCGATTTACATTAAATATACCATAAAAATTGGGGGGTAATTTAGCAATTTGTGTCAAACCCGATTTTGAAACTGCCCGCCATGAAGAGCGCGCTTTGCCTTCGCCGATGATCGGCCCGATCCTGGGGAATGGTATGAAGAAGCTGGCGCGCCGCCTTGCGGCCGATCGTTCGGGAAATTTTGGAATCATGACCGCATTGCTGGCCGTGCCGCTCCTCGGCTCCGCCGGCATGGCGATCGACTTCGCCCACGCACTCAGCCTCAGGACGCAGCTTTATGCGGCAGCGGACGCAGCGGCCGTGGGTGCCATTTCAGAGAAATCGCCGGCGGTGGCCAAAGCCATGACCATGCAGGGTGATGGGACCATCACTGTTGGTTCCGAAGACGCACGAAAGCTTTTCATGGGTCAGATGGCCGGCGAAGCGAGCGAGCTAGCAGTTGACGTCGAGGTCAACGTTACGAAGACCGGCACCGTTATTGAATCTCGCGTGGCCTTCAGTGCGGCTATGTCGACCACCTTCATGCAGCTTCTGGGCCGCGAAAGTGTCACCGTTGGGGGCGCGGCGACGGCGCGATACCAGACACCGTCCTACATGGACTTCTACATGCTGCTGGACAACACGCCCTCCATGGGCGTCGCGGCCACAATAGAGGCCATCGAGAATATGAAAAATGCCACACGGTTTGGCAATGCCAAAGGCAAGGACGTCAAGTGCGCCTTTGCATGTCATATCGTTTCCGAACAAGGTGTCGAAGATAAAAACAGCTACTACAATGTCGCACTGAACAACAACATCCCGATCCGCATTGATGTGGTTGCCCAAGCGACGAAGGCACTAAT
Organism: Rhizobium sullae; assembly: GCF_025200715.1. Taxonomy (NCBI): domain Bacteria; kingdom Pseudomonadati; phylum Pseudomonadota; class Alphaproteobacteria; order Hyphomicrobiales; family Rhizobiaceae; genus Rhizobium; species Rhizobium sullae. The sequence goes on along the minus strand of NZ_CP104143.1, from coordinate 1,472,339 downwards.
GGAAACGGCCGAACAAACCCAGACCGTCAAGGGCCAGTTCCGCATGGCCGCTTACACCTTCGGCAAGACAGCCCAGGATGCGCAGCTTTTCAAGGTTGCTGAACTAGACGAAAATCTTTCTACGATCGCGTCGGCGACTGAAAAGATCAAGCTAATGAGCATTCCCTATCAGAACTACAACGACGATCAGCAGACCAGCTTCGACGATGCGCTGACCAAAATCGAAAAAGAGATCAAGGAAATTCCCGGGCAAGGCACGAGTAGCGCTGACCGGCAGAAGATCGTCTTCTTCGTCTCAGATGGTGTTGGTGACAGCTACAAGCCGCACGGCTGCACCAGCCCAAAGGGAGCCAGGAATGGCACCCGTTGCATCGAGCCGATCGATACGAAGTTCTGCGAAGACCTGAAGAAAAAGAATATCAAGATAGCCGTTCTCTATACGACCTATCTGCCCCTGGAGGACAATAACTTCTGGAAAGATTGGGTCAAACCCTTCGACGGCAGCATCGCCGCCCGAATGCAAGAATGTGCAAGCCCCGGCTTCTTTTTTAAGGTATCCCTGACACAGGGCATCGAAACAGCGATGAAGGCGCTCTTCGAGAAGATCGTCAGCACGCCACGCCTCACAAGCTGACGGCAGGCGCTAGACGCGCTTCCCATCCCGAATGCGATAGCTCGGCACATACATCGTGACGAGCTCTTCGGCCGCCGTCGGGTGCACGGCCATGGTGCGGTCGAAATCTTCCTTGGTGCATCCGGCTTTCAGCGTGATGCCGAGGATCTGCGCCATCTCGCCTGCGTCGTGTCCGAGGATATGGGCGCCGACGACTTTGCGGCTTTCGGCATCGACGATCAGCTTCATAAGCATCTTTTCAGCCCGGCCGGAAAGCGTCGCCTTGAGCGGCCGGAACTGCGCGCGATAGACTTCGAGCTCCCTGTAGCGTTTCGCCGCCTCCTCTTCCGAAAGGCCGACCGTGCCGATCTCGGGTTGGGAAAAGACAGCCGTGGCGATCATCTCGTGATCCGGCTTCGTCGGATTTTTCTTGTATTCCGTCTCGATGAAGCACATCGCCTCGTGGATAGCGACCGGTGTCAGCTGTACCCTGTCGGTGACATCGCCGAGCGCATAGATGTTTTCGGCGCTCGTCCGAGAATATTCGTCGACCATGATCGCACCGCGCTCGTTCGTCTTCACGCCGGCCGCCTCAAGCCCGAGGCCTTCGGTATTCGGATCGCGCCCGAGCGCCAGCAGCACGACCCCGGCATTTAGCGTACCGTTGTTCAACGTCTCGATGACAAGCCCGTCTGCGCCCTTCGACACCATTTCCAGCGTGTCGTGGCAGAGGATACGGATGCCCTTGGCGACCATCGCCTCATGCAGGCCGCGGCGCAGATCCTGGTCGAAGCGCGAGAGGATTTCGGCACCGCGATAGACCAGCGTCGTCTCGACGCCCAGTCCATGGAAGATATTGGCGAATTCCACGGCGATATAGCCGCCGCCCGCAATCACGATCGCCTTCGGGAGCTCTTCGAGATGGAAGGCCTCGTTGGAAGAAATGCAAAGCTCGTGCCCTGGTAGCGCCGCATGCGGGTTCGGCCGGCCGCCGGTTGCAATCACGATCGTCTTCGCCGTCACAATCTTCCCAGTCTTCACCAGCCGGATCGTGTGCGCATCGACAAGTTCGGCGCGCGTCTCGAGAATTTCCGCATTGGCGCCGGAAAGCCCTTTCTTGTAGAGCCCCTCCAGCCGCGCGATTTCGGCGTCCTTGGCGGCTATCAGCTTCTTCCAGTCGAAAGCGCTTTCCCCGACCGTCCAGCCAAACCCGGCAGCATCCTCGAAATGTTCGTGATACTGCGACGCATAGACGAACAGCTTCTTCGGCACGCAGCCGCGGATGACGCAGGTGCCGCCGTAGCGGTATTCCTCGGCGATCGCCACCTTCTTGCCGAGTGACGCGGCAACGCGCGCGCTTCTGACGCCCCCCGAGCCGCCGCCAATGACGAAGAGGTCGTAATCATAGGAAGACATGGACGGATGCTCCGGTAGGAATCGGCGGGAATGGTTCGATGGATATAGTATCTGTGCCTGCAAAAACAAAAGCCCGGACGATGCCGGGCTCTTGCAATTATGTCGGCCGTATCAGGGCTTTGCAGCCGGAGCCGGCGTATTGGCAGGCTGCTGTTCGCCCGCGGGCGCGCTTTGCGGTGCCGGCTCGACCTTGATGACTTTGCTGAGCTCGGTGCTGGCGTTCTTCTGGAGATCGCGGGCGATGCCCTGCGCCCAGATATCGGCCGCCCTGTTCGTCTCGCGCGATGCGATGGGGCCGTCCGTCAGAAGCTTCTTGCCGACAGGCGAGCTGTAGAAGTCGGCGATGGCCTTCAGCTCTTCAAGCGTGAAAGCCTTCGCATAGTTCGTTGCTGCTTCCTTCTCGAGATCGGCGCGGCGCGGTGCAAGCGCAAGCGCCTGCGCGTCGACGGTGGCGCTGATCACGTCCTCGTAGTTCGGCGAATCCTGGATGAGGCCGGCCTTCAGGCGTTCGGCGAGGCCCGGCAAGATGTTGTCGAACTGCGCCGTTGCGCCGATCGCGGCCACGGCTGCGCGCGCGGCCTTCATCTGCTCGTCGGAAATTTCCTGCGCCTGCGCAGCCGAGCCGAAAGCGATGCCGGAGAGAATAACCGTCGCGGCGGCAAAACGGCCAAGACCTGCAAATTTCTTCATGAGTTTCAATGCTCCTGTTATCTGTTCGCCTGCAGCGTGCGCGCACCCGCTGGACCGGCGATGATCGCAAGTGACGCCATATTGAGAAAAAGCCCGTGCTCAACGACGCCGGGTATCGAATTCAGCTCGCCCGAAAGCGCCTCTGCATCAGGAATGCGGCCAAAAGATGCGTCGATGATGTAGTGGCCGCCGTCCGTCGTAAACTCTCCGTCACCGGATTGGCGCAGCGTCAGGCTGCCCGTAAGGCCGAGCTTCGCGGCCTTCCTTTCGATCGCGATGCGCGTGGATACAAGGCCGAAGGGATTGACTTCGATCGGCAGCGGAAAGCGGCCGAGCGTCTCGACCAGCTTCGTTTCGTCGGCAATCACGATCACGCGGTCCGAAGCCGCCGCGACGATCTTTTCGCGCAGCAATGCCCCGCCGCCGCCCTTGACCAGGCGCAGCGCCGCATCGACCTCGTCGGCGCCGTCGACCGTCAGGTCGAGTTCGGGAAGTTCGTCGAGCGATTTCAGCGGCACGCCGAGCTCGACGCAAAGCCGCGCCGTGCGCTCCGACGTCGGAACCCCCTCGACCTTGAGGCCGCCCGCAACCTTCTCAGCAAGCAGGCGGACGAATTCCTCCGCCGTACTTCCCGTCCCGATCCCGAGGCGCATTCCGCTCTCGACATGGGCGAGTGCCGCCTCGGCAGCCTTGATCTTCATTTCGCGGGCGTCCATGCGCCGCCTTCTCCCATTGTTTCGTTGGATGTGCTGTTTACACGGCTCGTATGGCAAACGAAAGCCAAAATAATAGCAGGAAACCGAAATGCGAAAGCATCGCGCTGCGGCGTTGCGGCCATAGTCTTGGCGTTGCTTTTTCAATGCCCATCACCTACTGCGGGCAGACCGAATTTCATGAAGAGGCGATTTCCTTGACCCCTGCTCTTGTCGTATTCGATCTCGACGGCACGCTGCTCGATACCCATGCCGATCTCGTCGAAAGCCTGAATTTCACGATCGCCGCGCTCGATCTCGCGCCCGTCACCTATGCCGATCTGACCCACCTCGTCGGACACGGCGCCAAAGTGATGATCGAGCGCGCCTGCAAACTGCGCGGTCATCCGCTGTCTGAGATCGAACTGCCGCCGCTACTGGAACGCTTCATCGCCCATTATACCGACACGATGCCCGGTCAGACGCAGCCCTATCCCGGCCTGGTTGCCGCAATGGATACCCTAAAAATCAAGGGGTATAAGCTCGCCGTCTGCACCAACAAGCTGGAATCGCTTGCGCTGACGCTTCTGCGAAAACTCCACCTCACCAGTTACTTCGACGCCATCACCGGCGGCGACACCTTCGCCGTCCGCAAGCCCGATGCGCAGCACCTGACCGGCACGATCGAACGCGCCGGCGGAACGCCGGCGCGTAGCATCATGATCGGCGACAGCCTCAACGACATCGCCGTCGCGAGAAACGCCAACGTCCCCTCGATCGCCGTCCCCTTCGGTTATTCCGACGTGCCTGTCGAAACGCTGGGGCCGGACCGGATCATCCTGCATTACGACGAACTGACGCCCGACCTCGTCGAAACGGTCATCCGCGATTATGCGCGGTCGAACGCGGTGGCCGTTTCTCGCTGAAGCGACCGACCACTCCAAAGTCACCGCCACCAGCGCGCCGATCGTTAGAGGCAGCTTGGCGTCACGAGCGAACATTGTTGCATGTTTGCCCGGCGGCGTTCCCTCATGTACGCCCATCGGAACCCGTTATCGCAGTTGGCAATCGCGCCTGATCGGTCGTCGCTAGTCCAGCACGACGACTGCTTCGACCTCGAACAGCATGCCGTCGAGCGCCAGTCTGGGCACGGGGATCAATGTCTGTGCCGGCAGCGCCTCGCCGAACGTTTCCTTGACGTGCTTGGTCAGCACCCCGAGCTTGGATTGGTCATGGTCTACCACCAAGACCGTGAGCTTGATGACCTGATTCGGTTTCGCACCGACCCCCTCAAGCGCGGTGCGCAGGTTCGCATATGCCTGTTCCACTTGGACCGCGAAATCGGGCGACAGCGTCCCGGTGCTGTCTTCTCCGCCTTGGCCAGCAATGTAGGCAATCCGATTTCCGCCGGAAGCGATCACGGCGTGACTGTAGCCGTTCGGGGCCGGATTATAGAGGCCTTTCGGATTGACGATGGTCAGCTTGAGATCATTCTCATTCGCTGTCGCCGCAGTTTGAACTCCCATGGTCATTATGATTAGCCCTCCGGTAAGCAGATGCTTGATTGCGCGTGACATGATTTTCTCTTGGCTCTGCGGACTGCCCTCGCGGCCGGCAGGATTGAACTTTAACCCATCGCCTATATGATTGACTCGTACGGCGTACGAATTCAATCGCATCGTACGCCGTACGAGTCAATCGGGCAGGATCGACGTTCGCCGCATTGCCGGCTCAAATCGACGTTCTGATCAGCAGGGAAGACGACGGATGGCAGCCAAAGGTAGCGGCGCGCAGAGTAAACAGTCTCAGCGGATAGGCGTGTCAATCCCGCCCGTGCAGGAACCGGGCAGCGAACCGCCTCTGTCTCTGGAACGCATCGTGGCGACTGCGGTAGAACTGCTGGACGCCCAGGGAGTCGACGGATTGAAGATGCGCCGGCTGGCCGATCGCCTCGGCTCTGGCGTGATGAGCCTATATTGGCATGTCGCCAACAAGGAGGAGGTCTTTGATCTGGCGCTCGACTCGGTTCTCGAATATCGCGGTCCGCCGCAAATCGTTGAGTCTCCAAGCTGGCGCGGGGACGTCGTTCATATGCTCGAAGACTGGCGTGCCAGCATGCTGCGCCATCCTTGGTCGGCATCGCTGTTGCCGTGCCGGGCGCTCGGCCCGAACATCCTCAGTCGCCTGGAACTGCTGAGCAAGACCTTGTCCAGGGCCGGTGTAGCGGACGCAGATTTGAACGTCGCGATATGGTCGCTCTGGAACTATGTGATGGGTGCCACCATCACCCGGGCGAGCTTCGACCTCTCGGACGACGACAGGGCCGCCGCGCAGCAGCGCCTTACACGTCTCAGCGAACACTACCCGACAATCGAACGCTCTCGTCTGCTGTTGGATAACGATTGGGACGGCGCTTTCCGGAAAGGCCTCGACTTCCTGCTTGATGGCCTCGCTCCGAGGCAATGAATATTCGTCATTCCCTGGACGGGACGGTGCTGGTTTACCTCGACATCGCGCGCCCGTGCCGTGGGTATCGGGTTACTGCCGGCACACGGCTCCCGTCACGCCTGACCCCAATACGCTACGACAATGTCGCGTTGGGCGGCAAGCCGCCGCTCGCGGCCATAACGCCGAACTTTCGAACGTTCAAACCAAAAAGAAAAAGCGGCCTCAAAAAGCCGCCCTCTCCTCATTCCGGAACGAAGCCGCTCAGATCTGAGCGTCGCGTGCCTTCGTCGTCGCCTCGAATGCCTTCTCGACGTAGGCATCGCGGCCGTAGACATCATCGAAATACTCGACGGCGCCGTCCTTGTTCGGCCAGGCGGTGAAGTAGGACACGTAGACCGGCACCTTCTGCGGCACGGAGACGGCCTTGTTCTGGCCTGCGGCGATCTGCTTCGCCACATCAGCCACGCTCGTGTTGAGCACGGCGGCCGCCATCGCGCGCGGATCGGCAAGACGCACGCAGCCATGGCTCAGCGCCCGCATGTCGCGCTTGAAGAAACTCTTCGAAGGCGTGTCATGCATGTAGATCGCATGGCTGTTCGGGAACAAGATCTTCAGTTCGCCTAGCGCATTGTCGCCACTCGGCGGCTGGCGCACGGAGACATTGGAGGTCGAGCCGTACCAGTCGACGCTGGAAGACGGAACCGCGTGGCCGTTGATCGCGACTTCATAGCCGAGGCGGTCGAGATAGTTCGGATCGGCGCGCAGCTTCGGCAGCATCTCGTTGATGATGATCGACTGCGGAACGCCCCAGAACGGATTGAACTCGACGGTCTCGATCTCGTCCTGGAAAAAATAGGTCTGGTTGGACTTCTGGCCGACCACGACGCGCATAGACAACTGTTCCTTGTTGTCGTTGTGGTAATAGACCATGAAGGCCGGCTGGTTGATGAAGACGTAACGCGAGCCGAGATCTTCCGGCAGCCAGCGCGCCTGCTCCATGGCGACGATGAGCTTCTTAATCTTCGAAGTGTTGCTGTCGCCGCCGGTCATGATACGAACGGTCGCCTGGCCGATCACGCCGTCTGGCTTCAGGTTATGTTCCTTCTGGAAATCCTCCACCAGCGAAACCAGCTCTGGCGAATAATCGAAACCACCGCTGTAAGCCGCCAATGTCGCCGCGTGCTCTGCCTTCAGTGCTTCCGAGCCGTTCCTGCCGATCGCCTTGACGATATTGGCGACTTCCGGCGAACTGTCGCCCGGCCGCAGTAGCCGATCGAGCGAGATGGCGATCGGCTCTTCGCCCGCCGTCTCGGCCTTGAGCTTGGCGAGTTCGGCCTTGAGCGCTGCGAACTGCGGGCCGTCCGGCGTGCGGCTGGTCAGATAGGCGCCGATATCGGGGCTCATGCGCGACAGCTTCAGAACCGGATCGAGGTTGACTTGCTTGCGTCTAAAATCGTGGTAGCCCGAAATCCTATTCGGATCGATGCGTCCACGCACCGTGTCTTGAACATAAGCGAGCACCTTCGCGGAAAGCTGCAGCTCGAATTGCGCAAGCGCGCGGTCGCGGCCAGCCGGATCCGGATTGGCCGGATCGACAACCGGCAGGTCGACGGCGTAGTCGGCCGGATCGAGGCCGACCGAATCGACGCTAGCGAGGAAGGTCATCGCCGCCTTGGCGCGATCGTTGATCTCGGTGCCCGCCAACCAGACGAAGGGGTTCTTTGAGCCGCCGTAATAGGCTTCGAGCGACTTTGCGACATTTACGTCTGCGCGAACCTTCGCTTCGGCGAGGAACCGGCGTTCGACGCCCGCCGGCGCCATGACCGTTTCACCGGATGCAGACGCGATCGCCCCCGTCACCGTCGGCTCGGTAAACTTGGCGATATCGACGAAGCGCATCGCATCCGGCTTGTAGGTGTAGTAGCGCGGACCGCTGACCTTCGGCAGCGGCATGGCCGGCATCTCGCCGAACTGGCCCGGATTGACCGGATTGATGATCGGGGTCCGCCCGCGGTCGCCGCGAATCATGTCCATCAGCGTATAGGCGTGTGCCGGCGTGGCCATCGCCGCAAATCCGCAGGAAAGTGCCAGTGCGGAGACCGCACCCTTGAAAAACGATGTCATGCTTTTTCCAGTCCCAGTATCACGCTGTCCTTGGTATGGGCCAAGCCCAACCATTTCAAAATTCATATAGTCTGGCTTTCCCGGTCCATTGGCAGAAACCGGCTCCGAACGCCAGAAGCACCGGCACAACTTGTGTGACGCCGTCAAAGCGTGCCGCCGGCAAGCAGTTCACACAAAATTATGAAATTATTAGTTAATTTTTTACCGAATTTCGCGCGGTCGCCACAGTGGTCAAACGCGCCCTCGAGGCATAAAGTTTCAAGAGTGTCCCAAAAACCACGAAGAACACCCCTAAAACATGAATACTGCTTTCATATTTCGTCTCCGTCCCGGTTTTCTTGGAAGGCGTTCGGACCTATAAGACCGGCCTGAAACGAACGCGCTCCGGCGCATGCGACAGGAAGGCATGGCTATGACCTCGACCCGTACCGAAACAGACACCTTTGGCCCGATCGACGTGGCGAGCGACCGATACTGGGGCGCCCAGGCGCAGCGTTCACTTGGCAACTTCAAGATCGGTTGGGAAAAGCAGCCGCTGTCGATCGTGCGCGCCCTGGGAATCGTCAAGCAGGCGGCGGCGCGGGTGAACATGGAACTCGGCCAGCTCGATAGGGCAATCGGCAAGGCGATCGTCGACGCCGCTCAAGAAGTCATCGACGGCAAGCTCAACGACCATTTCCCGCTTGTCGTCTGGCAGACGGGTTCGGGCACCCAGTCGAACATGAATGCCAACGAAGTGATCTCCAACCGGGCGATCGAAATGCTCGGCGGCGTCATGGGCTCCAAGAAGCCGGTGCACCCGAACGATCACGTCAACATGAGCCAGTCATCGAACGATACCTACCCGACTGCAATGCACATCGCCTGCGCCGAGCAAATCGACCGTCACTTGCTGCCGGCCCTCAGGCACCTGCATGCTGCCCTCGACATGAAGGTCGTCGAGTTCAACCACATCATCAAGATCGGCCGTACGCATACCCAGGATGCGACGCCGCTGACGCTCGGCCAGGAATTCTCCGGCTATGCAGCCCAGGTCGGTTCAGCCATCAAGCGCATCGAGATGACGCTTCCCGGCCTTTGCGAGCTGGCGCAGGGCGGCACTGCCGTCGGCACCGGGCTGAATGCGCCGGCCGGCTTTGCAGAAAAGGTGGCCGGAGAGATTGCGAAGATTACCGATATGCCGTTCGTCACCGCGCCGAACAAGTTCGAGGCGCTCGCCTCGCACGACAGCATGGTTTTCAGCCACGGCGCGATCAATGCCGCGGCAGCCGCCCTCTTCAAGATCGCCAACGACATCCGCCTGCTTGGTTCCGGTCCGCGCGCAGGCCTCGGCGAATTGTCGCTGCCGGAAAACGAACCCGGCTCGTCGATCATGCCCGGAAAGGTCAACCCGACGCAATGCGAGGCGCTGACGCAGGTCTGCGCCCACGTCTTCGGCAATCACGCCGCCCTTACCTTCGCCGGCAGCCAGGGCCATTTCGAGCTCAATGTCTACAACCCGATGATGGCCTACAACTTCCTGCAGTCCGTCCAGCTTCTCGGCGATGCCGCCATCTCCTTCACCGACAACTGCGTCGTCGGCATCGAAGCCCGCGAAGACAATATCAAGGCCGGGCTGGAACGCTCGCTCATGCTCGTCACCGCGCTTGCCCCGACGATCGGCTACGACAACGCCGCCAAGATCGCCAAGACGGCCCACAAGAACGGCACGACCTTGAAGGAAGAAGCGCTTGCAAGCGGGCTCGTCACCTCCGAACAGTACGACGAGATCGTCCGCCCTGAACAGATGATCGGCCCGAAGTAACGGACGCAATCTCTTCACGCTGCGAAATCGATACGGCAGGCAAGAACGGCCGGACTATTCCCTGATACCGACAACACGAAAAAAAGGCTCGCAGAGGTCAGTCGCGAGCCTTTTGCCTTTTGATCGGCTGACATGGGCCTGGGATTGCCCGCGCGAAGGCTTAGCCGGCCGACATGACGAACATATAAATCAAAACTCAGCTCGACATTGGACTCGCAAAATATTTTTCGCGCTCTTGGTACTATTTATAGATTCAATCATCATCATATTCTTAATAATTTATCTCTAATTCGCAATCTATACTTTATCACAACTTTATCAAAAGTTGCATTTGCGACAGCAATATGACGTTTTCATCAAGAATATTGTGCTTTTTCAGCAACATTAGAACTTAAGTTCTTCATGTAATTTAGTTTTTATTTTGCCGTGTTTTTCGCCCTGTACGCACGCCTCCGAAATCGGGGGCATACGCCGGTTTCATAAACAAGGGGCCTGGGAGAGGGAATGCCGCTGGCAAATCCCAGCCCCTCTCGAAACTCGCATTGGAGGTTATCCATGAACATCAAGAGCCTTCTTCTTGGCTCCGCTGCTGCTCTCGCAGCAGTTTCCGGCGCCCAGGCTGCCGACGCCATCGTCGCTGCCGAGCCGGAGCCGGTTGAATACGTTCGCGTCTGCGACGCTTACGGCACCGGCTACTTCTACATCCCGGGCACGGAAACCTGCCTCAAGATCCAGGGTTACATCCGCTTCCAGGTTGACTGGTCTGCTGGCGATATTGCTGACCAGACTTACGGTGGTGAAGACTGGTCCGCTCGTACCCGCGGTCAGGTAGCCTTTACGGCCAAGAGCGACACCGAATATGGTCCGCTCACCGGCGTTATCGTCTATCAGGCGAACTTCCGTCCGAACGGCCCTGCTAATCTTAGCGATAGCGTCCAGAATTCCACGGTCATCGATCAAGCTTACATTGACATCGCGGGCTTCCGCGTCGGTAAGTTCGTCAACTGGTGGGATGCCGACTTCTCCGGTGAAACTGAATCCATCAACAACAACACCAACTTCAACTCCATCCGTTACCAGTACGACTCCGGCGACTTCTATGCTGGTCTCGCTGTCGAAGAACTGACGAGCTTCATCGAACACGGTGGCAACAACATCGGTATCGACGGTGCTATCGGTGGCAAGTTCGGCGCCATCAAGGCAGAGCTTCTCGCTGCGTACGATGTCGATGCGGAAGCAGTCGCTCTCCGCGCCGTCGTGTACGCTGATATCGGTCCGGGCACTTTCGGCCTCGCAGGTCTTTATGCCGACAAGCCAAACAACTACTACAAGAACGGCGAGTGGGCCATCGCTGCTCAGTATGCTGTCAAGGCGACCGACAAGTTCACCATCACACCTGCTGTCCAGTACACGGACAGCATTGATGTCAACGCAGATGGCGACTTCGATGGTGGTAACGAATGGCGTGCTGGCGTCACGCTCGACTACAAGATCGTCGAGAACCTGTCGACGAAGCTGACCGTCAACTACATCAGCCAGGACCACGATAACGGCGATGAAGATGAAGACGGCGTAAAGGGCTTCTTCCGCCTGCAGCGTTCGTTCTAATCGCTTCTGACCTAATCGGATCGAGGCCCGTCCGGTCATGCCGGGCGGGCTTTTTGTCGCGCAGGCGCGGCCTCATGATCGCTGCCGATTGCATTTGCCGCTCGCCGGATTTAGATCGGTTCCAAACTGCGCGCCGCCCAATTCTCAAGAAAGGTCACTTCGATGGCTGACGATCTCTTCCCGCTCGGCAAGGACACCACCCCCTACCGCAAGATCAGCAGCGACCATGTCTCTGTCGACAGCTTCAAGGGTCAGGAGATATTGACCGTCGAGCCCGAAGGCATGCGCTTGCTCGCCGAAACCGCCTTTGCCGATATCAACCACCTGCTGCGGCCCGGTCATCTGAAGCAGCTCGCCGCGATCCTCGATGATCCGGAAGCAACCGACAACGACCGTTTTGTCGCCTACGACCTCCTGAAAAACGCCAATATCGCTGCCGGCGGCATCCTTCCCATGTGCCAGGACACCGGCACGGCGATCATCATGGGCAAGAAAGGCCGCCGGGTGTGGACCGAAGGCGGCGATTACGCAGCACTCGCAAAGGGCGTGATGGACGCTTACGAGAAGAAGAACCTGCGCTATTCACAGCTCGCGCCTCTCAACATGTTTGAGGAGAAGAACACCAAAAACAACCTGCCCGCCCAGATCGACATCTACGAGGAAGGCACCGATTCCTATGACTTCCTCTTCGTCGCGAAGGGCGGTGGCTCCGCCAACAAGACCTTCCTCTATCAGGGAACGCCCTCGCTTCTGACGCATGACCGGATGATCGACTTCCTCAAGGAGAAGATCCTGACGCTGGGGACGGCAGCCTGTCCCCCCTATCATCTGGCGATTGTCATCGGCGGCACCTCGGCCGAGATGAACCTCAAGACCGTCAAGCTCGCCTCGACGCGCTACCTTGACGGCCTGCCGGCCGAAGGCTCCGAAAGCGGCCACGCCTTCCGCGATATCGAGATGGAAAAAGAAATCCACAAGCTGACGCAGCAGATGGGCGTCGGCGCCCAGTTCGGCGGCAAGTATTTCTGTCATGACGTGCGCGTCATCCGCCTGCCCCGCCATGGCGCATCGCTGCCGATCGGCCTCGGCGTCTCCTGTTCCGCCGACCGTCAGGCCAGGGGCAGGATCACCCGCGACGGCATTTTCGTCGAACAGCTGGAAACCGATCCGTCCAGGTACATGCCGGAGATCGATGAGACGAAGCTGTCGGAATCGATGGTCCGCATCGACCTCAACCAGCCGATGGCAAATATCCTCGCCGAACTCGGCAAGCATCCGGTGAAGACCCGCCTGTCGCTGACGGGAACGATCGTCGTCGCCCGCGACCTCGCCCATGCCAAAATCCGCGAACGCCTGGAAAAAGGCGAAGGCATGCCGGACTACATGAAAAATCACCCGGTCTACTATGCCGGCCCGGCAAAGACGCCCGCCGGCTACGCGTCGGGCTCCTTCGGCCCGACAACCGCCGGGCGCATGGACAGTTATGTCGACCAGTTCCAGTCCTTCGGCGGCTCGATGGTGATGCTTGCCAAGGGCAATCGTTCCCGCGTCGTGCGCGAAGCCTGCAAGGCGCATGGCGGCTTCTATCTCGGCTCGATCGGCGGTCCGGCCGCCCGCTTGGCGCAGGATTGCATCAGACAAGTCGACGTCCTGGAATATCCGGAACTCGGCATGGAAGCCGTCTGGAAGATCGAGGTCGTGGATTTCCCGGCTTTCATCGTCATCGACGACAAGGGCAACGACTTCTTCCAGGAACTCAATCTCGGCTGAGCGGCTTGGCGGACTCGTGCTGGAATGCCCCTCACCCTAACCCTTTCCCAGTAAACGGGGCGAGGGATCTTGCCCTGCGGCGCTTCAGAAAGAACCTGAAACGGCGCATCGTTTACAAAAGAGACGCTTTCGACGCCGAGTGTCAACAAATCGAAGACACGAAGAGTGAACATTCGTCATAACTTCCCGCAAAATTTGTGGGTGTCTTCAGCGGCAAAATGCGTAAATTGTGAAGGAGATTCAGATTCGTGTTGATTTTCAACTCTCTAGTATTTCCTTGCCATACAATCACAATATTCACATCTAATCTTTAGTATATATCGCTTTAATCCTTTCCCAACGAATTTAAGCTAATCAATAGATGAGTGCTTCGAAATCTCATTGAGGAGTGATCCGAATGACTGCGGCTGCAGCGCCAAAGGCGCAGATTCCCGACGTGGCAGGTCAGATCACCTATGCCATGCGCTCGATGGGGGTCGCGCCAATCCCGCGCAACTACGAGCTCTTCTATGAGGCTTATATCGGCTCCAACCCCGCCCTGACGCGCGATCTCGCCGCGCTTGGCAACCAGGCGACCCAGGAAGAACTCGACGCGCTCGGCGCGCAGCACTTCACCCATTCGCCCGCCCGCGTTTTTGACGATGCCCACACGCGCCTCGCCGCCGAGCTCGAAGGGCTCCTGCGCGTGCTGCGCCAGGAGCAGACCTCGCTCGAAAGCTACAACAAGCTGCTTGGCGAAACCTGCAAGCGCATCAATTCCAAGAGCGCGGCCAGCGTCGAACTCATCGAAAACGCCATCACACTTCTGACCGAGGCGACTGGCGATACGATGGCGCATGGCGAAAGGACCGTCGAGAACGTCGCCCAGCGCTCGCAGGAGATGGACCGGGTCCGTAAGGAGCTCGATGAATACAAGCGCATCGCCAATACCGACTCGCTGACGCGCCTTTCCAACCGCCGCGCCTTCGACGATCGCCTTGCCGCCGTCTTCGACAATCCGGCACTGAAGCCCATCACCGCACTGGTGCTTGCCGACATCGACAATTTCAAGAAGATCAACGACACCTACGGTCATCCGGTCGGTGACAAGATCCTCGCGACCGTCGCCTCCGTTATCCGCGCCAATGTCCGCCGCGATATCTTCGTCGCCCGAACCGGCGGTGAGGAATTCGCGCTGATCGTCGACGGCAATACGCCGGAGGAAGTCATGAGCATGGCGGAGCGAATCCGCCGCACGCTCGAGGCGACCCCATTCAAGAATTCGCGCACCCGCGTGAACTACGGCCCCGTGACTGTCTCCATGGGTGTCTGCATGGCATCGAACGCCGACGATCCGGGCGAGCTTTACTACAAGAGCGACGTCGCCCTTTACGGCGCGAAGAATGCCGGGCGCAACTGCTGCATCCTCTATCAGGATGGTATGCAGAAAGACTTCACCAAGAGCTGGCTGATCTACAAGTCGTAAGCGTCGCCATTCGGTGACGCAGCCTCACCACATCGTCTTTGCCGCACGTCCAGCCCATTCCCGGTCGTAGGTCTCGTGATCGAAATCCTCGGTCGCCGCCTTGAGCATGAGCCCGGGCGTCGGCAGCGCCGCCGGACCGACGAAATTCTCCGGTTTCCAAAGCTGCGCGCGCATCAGGGCCCGGGCGCACTGGAAATAAACCTCGTCGATGGTGATCACCACCACGGTGCGTGGATGCTTGCCGTCCATCTCGAAGCTTTCGAGCAGCGCCTCATCGTTCGACACAACGCCGCGGCCGTTGATGCGCATCGTCGTGTTCGAACCCGGCACCAGAAACATCAGGGCAAGACGCGGATCGCGCACGATGTTCATAAGCGAATCGACGCGATTGTTGCCGCGCCAGTCGGGCAGATGCAGCGTCTTTTCGTCGATCACCCGCACCACGCCGCCAATGTCGCCGCGCGGCGAGCAGTCGAGCCCTTCCGGCCCGACAGTCGCCAGCGCCATGAAGGGCGAGGCTTCGATCATCTGGCGGTAGATAGGCGTCAGCACCTTGGTCACCTTGGCAATGGACGCCTGCGTCAGGCCTCCCGCATAGATCTCGTCGAGTTCCTCAACCGTCCCGATGATTTTCATGATCGTCCTGCCGCCTTGTCAACGACCGGCCACTAGCCGCCCAAGATGACGCTACAATGACGCCCGCTTCCCCGGAAGCTCAAAAAGCGGAATGATCTCAGCATCTTTTTTGATGGAATCGTCCGCAAGGAAACGCTGGACCTCCGAAAGCACCGGTTCAGCGCTGACAATCCGCCGGTGGCCAAAGCCATTGGCCCAGAAGAGCCGCACGCTCCCGCCCGAGGCGGCGTAGCGCCGCGCGTGGTTGGCGCTGACTTCCTTGTCGTCTTCGGCGTGGATCACCAGCATCGGCCGCGCCATTGTTGCAGCCGCCTTCCCGGCGTCGAAATCCTCCAGTTTCCGGCCTGTCAGCCGATACACCTTATCCTCGAGCGCCGCCTGTGCTGTCCTCCCGAGCCCGACCATTCTGCCGAAGCCGGTAAACAGCCATTTCATCTCGCTCGGCGAGCCGATCGTGACGATCTTTCCGGCCGAAAATGCGTCGACCTCAGGGAGCATGCCGGCTGCCGCGACCATCAGCGCCGCGCCGCCGAAGGAATGGCCGACAGCCGCGTCGAAGGCCCCAAACCGCGCCTCGGCTGCGGCAATCGTCTTGACGGCAAGCCCCATATGCAGGAAGCGTCCGCCTGCCCGTCCGTGGCCCGGAAAATCGACGCCGATCACCTCGGCGCCGCTTGCGGCGAGCGCGGCGATCAGATCAATCATGTATTCCATGCTCGATCCCCAGCCATGCGTCACAAGGTAACGCTGGCGCCTTCCGACGGCGCCGCCGTTGATCCGGTAGGCATGCGCCCGCCGCCCTCCCGCGAGGCGAAGCTCGATCCGTTCCGCCGATTGCAGGAAAGCCCGGCCAGCCGAATGTGCCGCCCTTGCCTTTGCACCTTTTGGCTTCGCGGACGGCGTCAGGCAGAACAGCCGGAATGCCGCCTTGCCCGCAAGACGCGGCGAAACCGACTGCAGCAGCGAAAATCCGAGGCGGGTGACCTTCAGTGCAAAGTTTGGCATAGTGGGAATCCAATAATGTTCAACACTGAACAATAAAGTACAACGATGAACAAAAATCAATCCCTTCCCTGGGATCATCCGCGTTTTCGAAGCTGGGTCGCCGTCGCCCGTGCCTGCCAGCTGATGCAGCAGTCCCTCGGCCGCTCGCTGGCAGAACTCGACATCAAGACCCCGCATCTCGACATCATGATCAATCTCTACCGTTTCGAAGGAATCTCGCAGCAGGAACTCGCCCGCAAGCTCCTCGTCGGTCGATCGAACATGAGCATGCTGCTGCCGCAGATGGAAAAACGCGGCCTGATCGAGCGCCGCGGCGACGACAAGGACAAGCGCGTGCTGCGTCTCTACCTGACACCCGAAGGCCGTAGCGTCACAGAACGCGCTATGGTCATCCAGACCGACCTGATCGAGCGGGTGCTTTCCCCCGAACCGATCGAACAGTGCATGGCCATGGCAAACGCGATGGAACGCATCATCGGTGTGCTGCAGCAGGATCTGCACGACGAGGATTGATCTCAGTGCAGCGTGCGCCCGGCCGTCTTCCCGGCAAGCGACCTGTATTCCCAGGTGGCAACGACGATCAGCGCCAGTGTCGCCAGGATGCCCATCACATAGACCTCGACAAGAGGCGCTAGGAACGCAAGCAGGACCAGAATCACGAGGCCGGCGATATGCGAAAGCGGCGGCGTTCCGGTCGTCGCGCCCTTGAACCACAGATTGCCCGCAAGGAAGAGTCCCGAGCCACCGAGGATCGCGGCCATAACGCCGAGATCGCCGGTCTGATGCGGATGCGAGAACATGAATTCGACAGCCACCGCATGCACGATGATGCCGGCGAGAATCGGAATATGCGCATAGGTGAAGGCCTGCCGCGCAAGGCTGCCCGGCGTATCGTCATGTTCGATCCGGTGCGCGGCCCGCTGATGCCCGAACCGGAAATAGAGCCACCACATCGCGACGGTTCCAACAAAGCCCGTGACGAAAACGACGGTCGTCAGACCGGAAAACGGCAGCTCCGAAAAGGTGCGGCCGGAAACGAGGATCGCTTCGCCGAGGCAGATGATGATGAACAGCGCGCAGCGCTCCGCCATATGGGCGCCCGAGACATCCCAGTCGGCCGCCATCGACTTGCCGAGCCCCGGCACGAAGAAGCCGGAAGCCGGGCCCGCATATTCGATGAGGAGGGCGATCGCCCATGCGACGAGCCGCGCCTCATGCTCCAGAAAGCCGCCGATCATCCAGAACACGCCGGACACCGCAAGCCATGTTGTGATGCGCATGAAATTCAGATGGTTCGAGCGGCCGGCATCCTTCATCGCGTAAAGCGTAAAGAGCGACCGCCCGACCTGCATCAGCACGTAGGCAGCGGCAAAAAGCAGTCCCTTGTCGCCGAAAGCCTCGGGAATCGAAGCCGAGAGCACCAACCCGAGCAGCATGAGAACCACGAGCATGCCGCGCACCGGCATCTTCTCCGGGTCGAGCCAGTTCGTCACCCAAGCGGTAAATATCCAGACCCACCAGACGGCAAAGGTCATCAGCGCGGCTTCGGCCGCTCCAAGCAGCGTGTAATGCGCCGCGAGCGCATGCGAGAGCTGGGAAATGGAGAAGACGAAAACCAGATCGAAGAACAGTTCGAGAAAGCTGACCTTGCTACTGCCCGCGCTCCCCTTCGCACGAAGCCAGTTTCTGCCCGTCGTCCCCGCCATCTATACCCCCTTGGCTGTTGATCGCTCAGCGCGGCTTTTCCGCGACGTCGCGGCTCATGCCCTTGTCGCCGAGTTCTTTCTCGTATTCCGCAAAAAGCTCCTCCCCCCGCTCGCCGAGTTCGCGCAGGTAGGTCCAGGTGTAGATGCCCGTATCGTGCATGTCGTCGAAGCCGATGCGCACCGCATAATTGCCAGTTGGCATCATCGAGATGATTGCGACATTACGCTTGCCGGGAACCGTCAACTTCTGCCCCGGCCCATGGCCCTGCACTTCTGCCGAAGGCGAAAGCACGCGCAGCATTTCTGCGGAAAGATCGAAGCTCCGGCCGTCGTTGAAGGTCACGGTCAGACGCTGCCGGTCCTTCGACACGCGCAGTTCAGTCGGCCAGATATCACTCATCGCTTCCTCCGTTTGTCAAAGAGCAGTAGGCAATCGGGCATTTCCAGGCAAGCTCAATTTACCGTGCGTTCCCGCCCTTTCCCTTGACGGTGCAGCCACATCTGTCCACATTACCATGACGACGGAGGTATTGGTGAACAGCAACGTTGGAACGATAGCAAGCGCATCGCCGCTGGTGGCGGACGCAGCCCCGATGATCGACCCCTTTGGGCGGGCGGTTACCTATTTGCGCGTCTCCGTCACCGACCGCTGCGATTTCCGCTGCACCTATTGCATGGCGGAAAACATGACCTTTCTGCCGAAAAAGGATCTTCTGACGTTGGAAGAGCTGAACCGGCTCTGTTCCGCCTTCATCGCCAAGGGAGTGCGCAAGATCAGGCTGACCGGCGGCGAGCCGCTGGTGCGCAAGAACATCATGTTTCTCGTCCGCGAGCTCGGGAAACGGATCGGCTCCGGCCTTGAGGAGCTGACGCTGACGACCAACGGCTCACAGCTCGCCCGCCATGCCGAGGAGTTGTACGATTGCGGCGTGCGCCGCATCAACGTCTCGCTCGATACGCTCGATCCCGACAAGTTCCGCAAGATCACCCGCTGGGGCGATTTCGCCAAGGTCATGGAAGGCATCGACGCGGCGCAGAAGGCCGGCCTGAAGATCAAGCTCAACGCCGTCGCGCTCAAGGATTTCAACGCCGCCGAGATACCGGACATGCTGCGGTTCGCGCATGGCCGTGGCATGGACCTCACCGTCATCGAAACCATGCCGATGGGCGAGATCGACGAGGATCGCACAGACCAGTATCTGCCGCTCTCCGAGCTACGTGCCGATCTCGAACGTCAGTTCACGCTGACCGATATCGACTATAAGACCGGCGGTCCGGCACGCTATGTCGCAGTCACCGAGACCGGCGGCCGCCTCGGCTTCATCACGCCGATGACGCATAATTTCTGCGAAAGCTGCAACCGCGTCCGCCTGACCTGCACCGGCACGCTCTACATGTGCCTCGGCCAGAACGATGCCGCCGACCTCCGCTCCGCACTGCGCGCCACGGAAGACGACGGCCTGGTCTACGCCGCGATCGACGAAGCCATCACCCGCAAGCCGAAGGGCCACGACTTCATCATCGACCGCACCCACAACCGCCCCGCCGTCGCAAGGCATATGAGCGTCACCGGCGGGTGACGCCCCGCGTTTATCATGTCCGATTGATCGAAACGCCGCCGTCGGCGAGCATTGTCGAACCGGTGACGAAGCTCGCCATGTCCGAACCCAGGAACAGCGCCACCTTGGCGATCTCTTCCGGCTGCGCCACGCGTTTCAGCGCGTGCAGCCCGTTGATGAAGGCAACCGTTTCGGGCGCAGCACCCGGGAAGTTGATCGGATTGGCCTGCGTATCGACGCCACCGGGAAGCAGCGCGTTCACGCGAATGTTCTTCGGTCCGAGTTCCGCTGCCAGCACCTGCACGAGCCCCATTAGCCCTGCCTTGCTCGCCGCGTAAGCGCCCAAGCCGGGCATGCCCGCCGTATGGCCGACGAACGTCGAGGTGAAGATGATCGACCCGCCCCCGCGTGCGATCATCGCCGGCGCCTGGTGCTTGGCGGCAAGGAAGCCGCTCGTCAGGTTGAGGTCGACGGTATCGCGCCAATCGCCGAGCGAGATATCCGGCAGGCAACCATATGCGCCCGTGCCGCCTGCATTATTGAAGGCGATATCGAGCCCGCCGAAGCGCCGGGTCGCCGTCTCCACCAGGGATCGATGCAGTTCCTCGTCGCGAATGTCTCCCGCAACGGCAACAACCTCTCCGCCGTCAGCTTCGATCTCCTCGACGAGCAATCTCAATTCCACCTCGCGGCGCGCTGTGACGACGAGTTTCGCGTCCTCAGCGGCAAAGAGTTTGGCCGCGGCGCGACCAATTCCGGCGCTGGCGCCGGTGACGATTGCGATCTTTCCATTCAGATTATTCATGCCGGACTCCATTCATTGCTGAAGATCAAGTTCGACATCCAGATCGCAAAACCGCGCCGCTGCAGCCACCCGTTTCCTGCGCTGCCTGAAGTAAACAAAAACGCGCGGCCGGATAGGTGCGGGTTCCAATTCTGCCGCTGGCGATCTTATCAGGCCGCCCGGTCTTGCCTCCAACGAGAGACCACTTCGCCCTCCGGCCAGCGCGTGCGGAACCGCTCGATCTTTTCGGAAAGCATGTCGACGTGCTGACGCAGGCCGTGGATTTCGGCATTGTTCTCCTCGACCATCGCGCGTTCTGCTGCGTGATGAGTTCGACGTCGTTCACCGCGCGGGTTACCTCCTCGATGCCGGTCGATTGTTCGCTGGTCGCCGCCGAAATCTCGGTGACCAGCGGGACGACGAACAGAAGGACTTTCGTGACATACGGCGGCCTTGCAAGACGGTCGATGAAATGCATTGGAATATGCCTCAACGAACGAAGACTAAAAAACCACCGCATTCATTCCGCGTGGCAAAGCCTATGTTCCGCCTGAACGGACAAAGTTTGCGGAAATGACATTGATGAAGGCTTAATGCGCCGCCGCAACAAAGAGGATTTGCCTTGGAAAACCGGGACTTGATCAACGCGCGGCCACCCAAACCCGGGATCGATTCCGCTTATTGTGCACTGCGCAATCGATTTATTTCGGGTGTGACTTTCATTCGATTCCCTTGATGAGCGATCCCCTCTAAAAGGACGGCATAAAAACCAGGAATCTCTTTTCATGCCGCGGTCTCGCAATACCCAGGGCGCAATCTTCATGAGCATGGCCATGGCCGGCTTCTCCTCAAGCGACGCCCTCTCCAAGTCGGTCATCGGCCATATGAACGCCGGCGAAATCATCTTTATCCGCGGCGTCTTCACCAGCATTCTCGTCTATCTAATCGCCCGCCATCTGGGCGCGCTCCGCTCCTGGCGCATCGTGCTGAAACCGGTCATCATCCTGCGCATCGTTTGCGAAGTGATCGCTGCAATCACCTATATCACGGCGCTCGGATTGATGCCGATCGCCAATGCCTCGGCCATCCTACAGTCCCTGCCGCTTGTCGTGACCTTCGGGGCAGCGCTCTTCTTCCGCGAGCCCGTCGGCTGGCGGCGCTGGTCGGCGATCCTTGTCGGCCTCGTCGGCGTCCTCATCATAATCCGTCCCGGTCCCGAAGGCTTCACTCCAGCCGCCCTTCTCTGCGTCGCCAGCGTTCTGGTGACGGCGGGGCGCGATCTCGCAACCCGCTCCATCGATCCCGAAATCCCCTCGCTAATGGTGACCGTCATTACTGCCATGTCGGTCGCCTTCTTCGGCGCGCTCCTGATGCCGGCGCTCGGCGGCTGGCAGCCCGTCAGCCTCACCTCGCTTCTGCACCTGCTGCTTGCTTCGGTCCTGGTGCTGATCGGCTATCAATCCGTCATCCTCGCAATGCGCACCGGCGAGATCTCCTTCGTCGCGCCCTTCCGCTATACGAGCCTGATCTTCTCAGCGCTTCTTGGCGTCTTCTTCTTCGCCGAAGTGCCGGATTTCTGGACGCTCTGTGGCGCCGCGGTTGTCATCGCGTCCGGCCTCTATACCTTCTATCGCGAGGCCAAACGCCGCGTGCCGCCAATGGCGCAGGAATCCGAACCCAGAAGCCCAGTCTGAGAACCGCCATGGCCGATTTTTCCTTGCAGAACACCAAAATCCCCGGCGTCATCCTTGCCGGCGGCCGTTCGTCGCGCATGGGCCAGGACAAGGCCTCCGTCATGCTCGGCGGCCGCTCGCTGCTCGATCATGCCATCGCGCGGTTATCTCCGCAGGTCTCTATAATTGCGGTGAATGCCGACAGCGAGCCGCAATGCGGATTGACGTTCATACCGGATATCGTCCCCGGCAAAGCGGGACCGATGGCCGGCATCCATGCAGCCATGGCGCATGCCGCCGCGCTTCCCGGCGTCAGCCACGTCGTGACAGTCTCGATCGACAGCCCGTTCTTCCCTGCAGAGCTCGTCGCGGATTTCGCAGCCGCAATCGATTCCCCGGCAAAGATCGCAATCGCCGCCTCTGAAGGCCGCCCCCATCCCGTCTTCGGCCTCTGGCCGATTTCGCTCGCGGAGGAACTCGCCGGCTGGATCGCGACGGACGAAAAGCGCCGCGTGCGCGACTTCCTCTTGCGGCATGACGTAGCGGAAGTTTCCTTCCCGCTGCATCCGACGCGCGCCAGCCTTCTCGATCCTTTCTTCAACATCAACACGCCGGACGACCTGGTGGAAGCCGAACGCTGGCTGCAGGTGCTGTCATGACCGGACCACGCATTTTCGGAATCGCCGGCTGGAAGAATTCGGGCAAGACCGGCCTTGCCGTCCGCCTCGTCGAGGAATTCACCCGCCGCGGCTATTGCATCTCGACGATAAAGCACGCCCACCACGATTTCGACATCGACAAGGTCGGCGCCGACAGCTACCGCCACCGCCAGGCGGGTGCGCATGAGGTAACGATCGTGTCCGGCACCCGCTACGCCATCATGCACGAGCTGCGCGGAGCACCTGAACCAAGCTTCGAGGAAATCCTCGCCCGCCTCGCGCCCTGCGACCTGGTGCTGATCGAAGGCTACAAGCGCGAACCGATCCCGAAGATCGAAGCGCGCCGCCAGGAAGCCGCCAGGCGCGATCCGCTGGCACCGGCCGACCCGCATATCTGCGCCATCGCCGCCGACCATCCCATCACGGACACCGACCTGCCGGTCTTCAATCTCGATGATACGACAGAGATCGCCGATTTCATCGCCGCCAGGATCGGTCTAGGAGAAGCCTCCCCTTCTCCCCAGCGGGGAGAAGATGTCCCTTAGCACTGATGAGGGCGTGAGCGACGACAGGAGAGAACGGCCGGAGCGATAAGCGACGGGCGAGTTTGCCGCACCGTCCCCGTCATATCCGGCCCTGCGGGCCACCTTCTCCCCGCTGGGGAGAAGGTGAAACGCACGCCTTACTGGTTCGACGCGACGGGGCGCACCAGCGCCGTGACACGGCGGATGGTCACGCGGCGGTTTTCCTGTTCCGGACCGTCCGTATTGACCTTCAGATAGCGCTCGCCATAACCCTGCGTGGCGAGGTTTTCCGGTGGAATGCCATAGACATCCGTCAGCACGTTGGCGACTGATTCGGCACGCTGGTCCGAAAGGACGAGATTGCTCTGGTCGGAGCCGACGGCATCCGTATGGCCTTCGATCAGGAAGGTCTCGCTCTGATCCTTTTGAAGCACCTCGTTCATCGCATCCGCAACCTTGCGCAGGCTCCGGGCCTGGCTCATCGGGATCTCGGCGCTACCCGTCGCGAAAGTGATCGTATCGAGGTCGATGCGGCGCACCTTGTCGCGGATACGGGCCGAATACTTCACCTCGTTCAGCGAATAGACGCGCTCGACGGGTTCCACAGGCGGCTCGCTCAGGAACTCGTAATAATCGCGGTCCGGATCGCTGCTGGTATCGATGATGTAGTCGCGCACCGGGATAGCCAGCCGCATCGGCGGCAGATCGGCGCCCGGATCCTCGAAGTAGCCGCGGTCCGGATCATCGTAGAGTTCCGGCGAATAGTAGAGAACATATTCGCGGCCGCCGCTATCGATGCGCGAGCGCTGAATGATGTCGCCATAGCGGTTGCGGATGGTCACGATGCGATAGCCTTCCGGGCGCTCGATCGTCTCGCGGTAGCGGTCTCGCGAAAGTTGTTCGTAGATCGGCTGTTCGCCGTCCCTGAGGAAGCGACGGTCGTCATCGCTGCGCACCACGATGCGGTTGTTGAACTGCATGATGATGCGGTTGTCGTCACCCTCGTAGCGCTCGACGCGCGCTCCTTCGGGGCTCATGAACTCCGGCCTGCGGTCGAGCCTGCGGCCCTCTTCGCTCGTCACCGCTTCAAACTTGACTGGAGGACGGCGCTGGCCTTCCGGCGCGAGTTGCGCATCGGCGTCGGATTTCGGCGCGGCGATGACCTGCTGCTCTGCCGCACGCTGACGGTCGCGTTGACGCCGTCCGCCCTGGCCGGCAGTGCGGTCCGCATCCTTGTCGCTGTCGAGCACGGCGGCACCGTTCTCGACTGGCAGGACCACCGTCTCGTTGCTCTTGCTCGGATCCTCGGCGATCTGCTTGCGGCGTTCGAGTTCTTCCGGGGTCACCTTCTCAGGCGCAGGAATGGCTTGCTCCGTCGGCTGCGCACCACCGGCCGGCTGTTCGCCAGTCGGCGCTCCTGGCTGGACAGGCACCTGTTCGCCCTGCTGTTGCAGCGGCTGTTCGCCGCCTTCAGCGGGCTTCTGCGCCTCGCCCGGCTCTGCGGGTACCGGCGGCTTTTCCGGTGATTTGGCAGGCACGGGAGGCTTCTCAGGAGCAGCCTGGTCCTCGGCCGGCTTCTGTTCCGGCTGGGCAGTCGTGGCGGGTTTCCGGCCCGGCTTCACTGCAGGCTGCTCGCCTTCAGTCGCCTGCTGCTTGTCGCGCTTACGCGGACGCTGCTGCTCAGGTTGTGCCTCTTCCGTCTGCGGTTTCGGCTCTTCAGCCTGCGGCTGCGCTTCGCCCTGCTGCGGCGCTACCGGCTCCTGCTGCTGTTCGGGAGCGGCCTGCTCCGGTGCGGCTTGACGCTTCTTGCGCCGCGGCTGTTCTTCGCTCGGTTGAGCCTGCTCTGCTTCCGGCGCCTGCTGGGTTTCCGGCGCTGCCTGCCGCTGCTTGCGGCGCGGCGCCTCCGGGGCTACCTGCTCCTGCTGCTGTTCGGGAGCGGCCTGCTCCGGTGCGGCTTGACGCTTCTTGCGCCGCGGCTGCTCTTCGCTCGGCTGAGCCTGCTGTGCTTCCGGAGCCTGCTGCGGCTCGGGTGCTGCCTCGCGCCGCTTGCGGCGCGGCGCTTCCTGTTCGGCCTGCGGTGCCTCCCGCTGCGGTGCTGCCTCCGGCTGCTGCTCCTGCGCAGGCTGCTCTGCTGGCCGCTTGCGTCTCTTCTTCAGAAGCTCTTCTTCCGAAGGCGCAGCATCCTGCGCCACCTCGTAACTGCCGCTGATCACCTGCGGTGCGGGCCGAACGGCGCTTCCACCGGCCGCAGTCGCTGCATCGGCTGGCGACATGGCCAGCGACAGCGAAAGCAGCGGGAAAGCCGCACTGGCAAACAATCTTGATTTCATACCCATTGGGTTTCCTCGTCTTCTTGTTAGAACCTTTTGGAACGCCTGCTGAGGCGTTCCGGCGATTCTTGGGCGGATTCGAAAGCGAAATCGCCCAAATCCGGATTTGTTCCTGTTGTTTTAGGAAGCCCGTCATTAACCCGGTATGAATGCTGCGGTTCGCTACCGTTCATCTTTGCCACAGTTTGCGCCGCACCATTCCGCTGCGATTCCAGTTGCAATTTGCGGAAAAAAGGTTTGATTATCGGGCCAAGGCGGTGTCTATGCCCGCCGAATTCAGGCCGCTGGCGGATAAGAAGAAGACGCAGCGGCCAACCAACAGAGAGGATCATCATGCGTATCTCCACCCGTTTTCTCGCCGCAGCCTCGCTCGCCGCGATGTCCCTCTTCGCAGGTTCGGCAATGGCCGATGGCGAGAAGTACGTGATCGGCACCGACTCGACCTACCCGCCCTTCGAATTCGTTGACGCCAGTGGCGAGATCAAGGGCTTCGACATCGACATCGCCAAGGCGCTCTGCGCGGAAATGAAGGCTGAATGCTCCTTCGTCAGCAGCGACTGGGACGGCATCATCCCTGCGCTGCAGGCCAAGAAGTTCGATATGATCGTTTCGTCCATGTCGATCACGCCGGAGCGTCTGAAGCTCGTCGACTTCAGCAACAAATACTACAACACGCCGCCGGCCGTCGCCGTGCCGAAGGACTCGACGATCGCCGACGTCGCCGGCCTGAAAGGCAAGACGATCGGCGCGCAGACCTCGACGACGCACGCCAACTACTCCGAAAAGCACCTTGCCGACACGGAGCTCAAGCTTTATCCGACCGCCGACGAGTATAAGCTCGACCTTTCGAACGGCCGTATCGACGCCGCCATCGACGACGTCGTCGTTCTTTCTGAATGGGTCAAGTCGGAAGCCGGCGCCTGCTGCAAGATCCTGACGACGCTTCCCGTCGACAAGGAAATCAACGGCGAGGGTGCCGGTATCGCCGTGCGTCAGGGCGACCCGCTCAAGGACAAACTGAACACCGCAATCGCAGCGATCCGCGCCAGCGGCAAGTACAAGGAAATCCAGGACAAGTACTTCGACTTCAACGTTTACGGCGAATAGGAAAACTTGTAACTGACCGGCAAAGACGGTGGCGGAAGGCTTGCTCTTCCGCCATTTTTGTTTGACAACCATGGAAAGATCAAAACGGCATAAGCCGTGAGGGGAAAGTTGGCATGGGCGGATTGTCTTCCGCGCTGGGCTCGTTCTGGGCCTGGATAGGATATATCTTCGATCCGCTGTGCGGACCTGCCGGCGTTTTCACCTGGTTCGGCCCATCGACCATCCTCGCCTGCGGCAATGCAGGCTGGGGCGACGAAATCGCGCTCGGCCTGAAGACCACCGTCAGCGTGGCGCTTTTGACGCTTCCCGTCGGTCTCGTCATCGGCTTCTTCGTTGCGCTCGGCCAGCAATCGGAAGAAAAGTCCGTGCGGCTCGCATCCGGCATCTACACCACGATCTTCCGCGGCCTGCCCGAGTTGCTGACGCTCTTCATCATCTATTACGGCATGCAGATCCTGATCCAGTCAGTGCTCTTCTCGTTCGGCTCTGAGCAGCGGGTCGAGATCAATGCCTTCATAGCCGGCATGATCGCGCTCTCGGTGGTCTTTTCCGCCTATTGCGCGGAAGTGCTGCTGTCGGCCTTCCGCGCTATTCCGAGGGGCCAGTACGAAGCCGGGTATGCGCTCGGCCTTCATCACGGCCGCACGCTCGGCCTGATCGTCCTGCCGCAATTGATCCGAATTGCGCTTCCCGGTCTCACGAACCTGTGGATGATCCTGCTCAAGGACACGTCCTACGTCTCGATCATCGGCCTTGCCGACATCCTGCGCCAGACAGGCGTCGCCGTCCGCGTCACCAAGCAGGCCTTCTTCTTCTACATCATCGCCTGCGCCCTCTACCTTGCGCTGGCGGTCATCTCGTCGATCGGCCTCAGCTATATCGAACGCTGGGCGAAGCGATCGGAGGTCCGCCGGTGAGCTATGCGGAAACCCTCATCCCGCCACAGCCGGCGCCGAAGGAAATCGTGAAGCCGTTAACCGGCACGCGCGTTGTCGGCTCGCTCCTCGTCCTCCTGTGGGCGCTGCTTGCCGCGGGCCTGATCTACATGGTGATCGCCGGCTGGGACGTGGACAAGTTCACGCGCTACGGGCCGCGCTACCTGCATGGGCTCGGCACCACCATTCTGCTCGTCACGATCTCGGTTATCTTCGGTGCAGCGCTTTCGCTGCCGCTCGCCTTCGCGCGCATGTCGAGGAACAGGATCATCAGCACGCTTGCCTATTGCTACGTCTACGTGTTCCGCGGCACGCCGCTCCTGGCGCAGCTCTTCCTGATCTACTACGGCCTCGGTGGCTTCCGCGTGCAGCTCGAATCCGCCGGCCTCTGGTGGTTCTTCCGTGACGCCTGGTATTGCGGCCTCTTTTCGATGACTATCAATACCGCCGCCTATCAGGCCGAAATCCTGCGCGGCGCCATCGAAAGCGTGCCGCATGGCCAGCACGAGGCGGCGTCGGCACTCGGCATTCACAAGGCGGTTGCCTTCCGCAAGATCGTCCTGCCGCAGGCGCTCATCGTGGCGCTGCGCCCTTACGGCAATGAAATCATCCTGCTGATCAAGGGTTCAGCCGTCGTCGCCATCATCACCGTGCTCGATCTGATGGGCGAGACCCGCTATGCCTTCTCGCGCACCTTCGACTACCAGACCTATCTCTGGGCTGCGATCTTCTATCTATCGATGGTCGAGGCGCTCCGGCATTTCTGGAACTGGATTGAGCGTCGCCTGACACGGCACTTGAAGCGCTGATCGCTGGCAGCACTCATGCGAGAGTGCTGCCAAGTATTTGAAACTAAAACTAAATATCCTTTTCTTCCGCATCCGTCAAGCTTGCGTTAACCGAGCGATGTTTCCATAATGTTCAAGCGTTGAATGGAAACGAAAGCGAGGCTGAAATGAACAAGGACTTCGAAAAGCAGCTTCAGGGATACGGGCTGACCACCGCCCACATCCTCTACCGTCTGCCAGATCACCCGACGATCCTGCAGACCTACATCTGGCAAGAATACGATCTTGCTCCGGATTTTCCCGAAATGCGCGGCTTCCTGAAATTCTGGCAGGAAAAACTGGACGGCCCGCTGCATTCGGTGCGTTACGTCCACCGCAAGCTGATCTCGGCAACGGAATGGCGCGCCTTGAAGGGCGGTTTCATCCTGCATTAAGGCCGCCCGCTAGACATGTGCCTCGCCGCGGATGAACTCGCCTTGGTCGGGTTCCCGGCGCAACACGCCGTAAAGGATGGCGAGATAAAAGGCCGCCACAAGGGCAATCACCAAGAGCCCGGGAAGCGGCCCGAGCACGGCATTGTCGATCACATAGGTCCAGGACTGCGCATGCGTCAGCGTGCTGCCCTCGGCCTGCAGCTTCGGAGTCGTGATTTTCAGCGCCCATGCAAGCAGCATGATAAGATACATCCAGCTATAGTTCCGCTGTAACCGCCGCTGCACGGCCGCATGATAGGTGAGCAGGAATTTCGGCTTGCGCAGGCTGCTTGCGACCACTGGACCCCAATCACGCACGGAATTCGCGTCTGGTGACAGGATCTGCGCGAAATAGTTTTTTTCGACCTGCCGGACGCGGGCCCGGTAGATGTCGAAGAAACGGTAGCGCCTCGCCTCGATCAGCAAGAGCAGCGAGATCAGCATTATTCCGAAGAGAAGCACACCATGGTGCGCGGTCGGCGTCGACAGCGAGACAGAGAGCAAGGCCGCGACCACCGTGATCGCCCAGTTCGATGTCCGGTCGATGCGATCCCGCCAGCTCGTCATGCGCCCGAGTTCGCCGCGGTAGTAGTGACTGAGCGTATTGGTGATCTCCGGCTGACTCGCGGGAAGCGAAGGCCGCATGATCTCGGGGGGCGTATCGCCGTCCACCGTCTTTCCGAGCTCCGTATCCATGGTAATTCCTCCTTCTCTTATCGACGGACTGCTTGGCCCATATTCTGCTCCCGCACGGTCGCCATTGCAAAAGGCGGCAAGCCGCCTTAGAGGCTTGCCTGAACTCAAAAAGATGGTGACCGGCGATGGCAAAGAAGATCGACGAAGAAGCGCTTGCGGAAGCCTATAACCGTGCCCTTGCCCTCGAAAAGGCCGGCGACATCGACGCTGCCGTGACAGCCTACGAGGAAGTGCTGGCAATCGACCCTGAAGACCACGGCGGCGCGGCCGTCCGCATCGCCTCGATGGGCCGCGGCGACACGCCGGCCAAAGCGCCGGATGCCTATGTCGAGACCCTCTTCGACCAGCATGCCGAAGTCTTCGAAGATGTGCTTGTCGAGCAGCTCAGCTACCACGTCCCCCTGCTGGTGCGCCAGCGCCTGCAGGAGCTGAAGCTCGGCCCCTTCAAGCGCATGCTCGACCTCGGCTGCGGCACGGGGCTCACGGGCGGCACGCTGCGCGATCTCTGCGACGACATGACCGGTATCGACATTTCCGAAAACATGGTCGAGATCGCCCATGAGAAGGACCTCTACGAAACCCTCTTCGTCGCCGAGGTCGAGGATTTCCTCGACGACAACGACGAGGACGCCTTCGACCTCATTACCGCGACCGACGTCCTGCCCTATCTCGGTGCCCTGGAACCGCTCTTCTTCGGCGCCGCCGAAAACCTGACGCCCGGCGGCCTTTTCGTCTTCTCCTCCGAAACGTTGCCCGAAACCGCCGCTAAAAGCCATCCCTATATGGTCGGCCCACACCAGCGCTTCCTGCACGCCGAATCCTACATCCGCGACCGCCTGACCGCCACCGGCTTCAGCCTGGTAGAAATGACGGAAATCAATGTCCGCATGCAGGAAGGCCAGCCTAGCCCAGGGCATCTCGTGATCGCGCGGCTCGCCTAGCAGACCATTTTAGGCGGAAACCGCTCAGTGATTGCACAACCAATGGCTTCATCCGATTCATAGACGAACGAAGCAGTTCGTCGAATTCAAAGCTTGCCGCCGCTCATGTTCGATCCTGCTGCTTTCGGGTGGACAACCGTCGGATCACCGAGCCCGGTCAGCGCCAGGAACCGCCACGCTCGCCGCCTCACCTTCTCAATAGTTAGCCAACCGGCAAACCATTCCTTGCGCTCCGCCCCATCACCTGATACTTAGCCATTCAGTAAACTTTCCGATCACTGAAGGCTCGTTCCATGTCGCTCGTTCTTTACGGACACCCCCTCGCCTCCTTCTGCCACAAGGTGTTGATCGCGCTTTACGAGAACGGCACGCCTTTCGAAAATCGCATCGTCGATCTGATGGATGAAGCGTCGAGCGCCGATCTTTTCCGCTTCTGGCCTGTCGGCAAGATGCCGGTCCTGCGCGATGAGGCGCTGGACAGCACGATCCCCGAGACGAGCATCATCATCGAATATCTCGACCGGCATTACCCCGGCCCCGTCCGCCTGCTGCCGGACGATATCGACCGGGCGCTTCGCGTCCGCCTCTGGGATCGCTTCTTCGATCTCTACGTGCAGGCGCCGCTGCAGAAGATCGTCACCGATACTCTTCGCCCGGAGGGCCGCAAGGATCCGCATGGAGTAGAAGAGGCGCGCGGCACGCTCGCGACGGCCTACGGTATGATCGAGCAGCAGCTCGGCGGCAACCAGTGGATCACGGGCGACAGCTTCACGATGGCCGATTGCGCCGCCGCACCCGCCCTCTTTTATGCCGAAACGCTCGTCCCCTTCGGCGACGACCAGCCGAAGCTTCGCGCCTATTACGAACGCCTGCTCGGTCAGCCGTCCTTTGCGCGGGTTCTGAAGGAGGCATTGCCCTACTTCAAGTTCTACCCCTATAGTCGCCAGCTCCCCGAGCGCATCCGCAACGAGATGCCTTCCGCATGATCATGGAACCTGCCGCCCTCGACCGGATGTTTCACGCTTTGTCGGACCGCAGCCGCCGCGGCATGGTCGATCGCCTCGGCCGCGGCCCTGCTTCCGTCATGGAATTGGCAAGGCCTTTCTCCATGACGCTGCCGACGGTGATGAAGCATCTGACCGTACTGGAAGCGAGCGGCCTCGTGCATTCGGAGAAGAATGGCCGCGTCCGCACCTATCGCCTGCAGCAGGAGGCGCTTGGCCATCTCGATCGCTGGATTTCCGAGCGGAAGGCAAGCTGGAACATGAGCTTCGACCGCCTCGACCACTTTCTCGCAGAGGAGGAACAGACGCCATGAGCAGCCACTCCGCCGTCCACTCGACGATTGTCATCGAGCGCCATCTGCGCGCCTCGCCCGCCCGTGCCTTCCGCGCCTGGGCCGATCCGGCGTCCAAGCAGAAATGGTTTGCCTGCCATGACGATTGGGTTTCGTTGGCATACAGCCTTGATTTCCGCCCCGGCGGCAAGGAACGAAACCACGTCGCAGATAGCGAAGGTCTGCTTCACGCCTATGACGCGCATTATCTCGACGTCATTGAAAACGCCCGCATCATCTATGCCTACGAGATGAAGCTCGGCGAAAAACGCATCTCCGCCTCACTGGCGACCGTCACGTTCGAAGAAGGACCCGCCGGCACGAAGATGGTCTTCACCGAGCAGGTCGTCTTCCTCGACGGCTACGCCGATGAAGGCCTGCGCCTGCAGGGCACCGAGATAGCGCTCGATCATTTCCAGGCCTTTGTCGAACGTGAGACAAGCCAGGTCCACTAACGCGCCGATTCCTTGCCGAGGATCGCCGCGAGCAGCTTGCCCTCTAGCTCGGCGAGTGTGGAATTGCCGTGCCGGCGCGGATGCGGATAAGGGATCGCCAGGTCGAGCGCGGTCCGCCCCTCATCGAGCACGATTACCCGGTCGGCCAGATGCACCGCCTCGCTGACGTCATGCGTCACCAGGACGGCGGTAAAGCCGAGTTCGCGCCAAACGCGGTTGATAAGTTCCTGCATGCTGATGCGCGTCAGCGCATCCAGTGCCCCGAGCGGTTCGTCAAGCGCCAGTACGCCGGGCTTGCTCACCAGCGCCCGGGCAAGCGCCACACGCTGCCGCTGGCCGCCGGAAAGCCGTGACGGCCATTCGGATGCCTTTTCCGCAAGCTGGACTTCGGAGAGCACCGCCGCCGCTTCCGCCAGTCCCAACCGCCTCTCCACCTTGTCGCCGAGCCCGACGGCAACATTCTCCGCGACGCTGAGCCATGGCAGCAGCCGCGGCTCCTGGAAGACGATGCGCGCGTTCGGCTCGCCTGCACCGCCATCTGCGCTGTCGAAACGAATATCGCCCGCTGTCGGCTGATCGAGCCCCATCAGGATGCGCAGCAGCGTGCTCTTGCCGCAGCCGCTCTTGCCGATTACCGCGACGAACTGCCCCGCCGGGATATGTAGGTTGATGCCGCGCAGAACCCGGTTGCCGCCGAAGCTTTTCTCAAGGCCCGTCAGCGTGATCGAAGCGGCACCGGCTTGCGCGTCGGCTGCTTCCGTCTCGTATTCCGGCTCCCGGGCTCCCTGGAAGCGCTCATGCGTGATGACGGTCATCGCGTCTCTCCTATTTCTGATAGACCGGGTTCCAGGTCAGCGCCTGCCGCTCCAGCGCCCGCGCCACGACGTCAGCGAGCTTGCCGAGCACGGCATAGATCACAAGCGCCAGCACGACGACATCCGTCATCATGAACTCGCGGGCATTGTTCGCCATATGGCCGATCCCAGAAGACGCGGCGATTGATTCCGAAACGATCAGCGTCAGCCACATAATGCCGAGCGCATAGCGCAGCCCAACGAAGATCGAGGGCAGCGCGCCGGGAAAGATCACCTTGCGGAACAGCGTCCAGCCGCCCATGCCGTAGACCCTGCCCATCTCGATCAGGTCGCGGTCGACATTGCGCACGCCGTGATAGGTGTTGAGATAAACCGGGAAAAGCACGCCCAGCGAAGTGAGGAACAGCTTCGATTCCTCGCCGATCCCGAACCAGAGAATGACGAGCGGGATCATCGCCAGATGCGGGATGGTGCGCAGCATCTGAAGCGTCGTGTCCGTCAGTTGCTCGGAAATCTTCGAGACGCCGTTGGCGATCCCGAGCAGGAAGCCGATCGAACCGCCGACGATGAGGCCCGCGAAGGCCCGGCCGGCACTGACGAGAACGTCATGCGGCAGCTGCCCGGATAGCGTAGTCGACCAGAAGGCGACGGCCACATCCGCCGGCGACGGCATGACGCGCGAGGAGATCAGGCCCGCCGAAGACGCCGCCTGCCAGGCGAGAATGATCGCGAGCGGCACCAGGTAGGGCAGCAGCGCTGCACGGCCTGGAAGCGGAAGGCCGAGTCGGGCCTTACGGCGCTCCCGCCCCGCGATCGTCTCCGTGAACGGCGTTTCGAAAACCGACATGCTTATCTCCTCGCTCGGTTTGACATCAGGAACCGGAAACGATCTTCAGGTTGCCGCCATGGCTGCCGCCGCCGAAGACCCGGTGGCGGCCAAAATCGCTCTTGAAACCGTGGCGCTGCTCCTCGAGCCCGAGCCCGAGTTCGGGAAACAGAAGTTCGGCGACGCGATAGGCTTCTTCCAGATGCGGGTAGCCGGAGCCGATCACCGTCTCGATGCCGAGGTCCTGATATTCGCGAAGCCGCGCGGCCACCGTCTTCGGTGAACCCACTAGCGCCGTGCCTGCGCCGGCGCGCACCAGGCCGACACCCGCCCAGAGGTTGGGCGAGACTTCCAGCTTGTCCCGGTGACCGCCGTGAAGGGCGGCCATGCGCGCCTGGCCGACGGAATCGGACTCCTTGGCGAAGCGCTGCTGCGCTTCCGCGATCGTCGCATCATCGAGCTTGGAGATCAGCCGGTCGGCCGCCGCCCATGCTTCCTCGTCGGTTTCGCGGACGATGAAATGCAGGCGGATCCCGAAGCTCACTTCGCGGCCCTTCTTGGCCGCAGCCGCGCGCACCTTCTCGATCTTTTCAGCCACCTGCGCCGGAGGCTCGCCCCAGGTCAGATACTTGTCGACGCGGCCGACCGAAAAATCGATCCCGGCATCCGACGACCCGCCGAAATAGAGCGGCGGTCGCGGGTTCTGGACGGACGGAAAGCCGAGCCTAGCCTCGGTCGCCTTGACGTACCTGCCATCGAAGCTCGCAACACCTTTCTCCAACAGCTCTTCCCAGATCGTGAAGAACTCGTCGGCATGCGCATAGCGCTCGTCATGGTCCAGATGGATGCCGTCGCCGGCAAGCTCGCCCGGGCTGCCGCCGACGACGATGTTGAGCAGCACGCGGCCGTTCGAGATGCGGTCGAGCGTCGTCGTCAACCGGGCATAATAGGCCGGCGACGCCGTGCCGGGGCGGATCGCGACGAGGAACTTCAGCCTCTCGGTCTTGGCCGAAAGGGCTGCCGCCGTCACGAAGGATTCCTCGCAGGCAACGCCCGTTGGCAGCAGCACGCCGGAATAGCCGAGCCGGTCGGCGGCCTGCGCGATCTGGGTCATGTAGCCAATGTCCGGCGCGCGGGTCAGTTCGCTGGAGCCGAGATAGGCCCCGTCGCCGGAAGTCGGAATGAACCACAGGAAATCGATGGGCTTGGATGAGGCGCTCATTGTGAAATCTCCATTGAGAATGAGAAACTGAATCAGCTCGCCTTCGGCCGCCAGACGATATCGCCCGTCGTCAGCTGCTTCGGCACGATACCGAGCTTGTAGAATTCGTCCGCAAGCGCCTGCTGGTAGGCCGCCGCATCATCTGTGATGGTCGTCACCGCGCCGAGATCGGCACCAGGCCGCGAAAGAGTCACCCGCGTCACCTCGGCCGGCACGCCGGTGATTTCGGAGAGCTCCTTGACCGTATCGTCGAGCTTGCCCTGCGCCGACTTGCCGACCTTGCCGAGTTCGTCGATCACGTCGACGATCACCTGGCCGTTGGCATCGGTAAATTCCTGGTTGGCGAGGAAATAGCTATAGGAAGTAACGATGCCCTCGGCTGTCGTCAGGATGCGGGTGTCCGGATCGACCTCGGCGATCGCAAGATAGGGATCCCAGATCGACCAGGCATCGATACTGCCGTTCTTGAAGGCAGGGGCCGCGTCCGGCGGCGCAAGATCCAGCGGCTGGACATCATCGATCGTCAGCCCTGCCTTGCGTAAGGCCTTTACCGTTACGTTATGTGCGCTTGATCCGCGCTTGAAGGCAACCTTCTTGCCCTTCAGGTCTTCGAGCGTCTTGATCGGAGAGTCCTTGTGTACAAGGATCGCCGAGCCCGCCGGGCTTCCGCGATAGGTTCCGACGTAATAGAGCTGGCCACCTGCCGCCTGCGCAAAGAGTGGCGGCACGTCCCCCGTCGCACCGAAGTCGAGCGCACCGGCACCGAGCGCCTCGAGCAACGGCGGACCGGAGGTGAATTCCGACCAGCTGACCGTCATGCCGCGATCGGCAAGCCGGCTCTCCAGCGCCCCGCGCCGCTTGGCAAGTGCGAGCACGCCGTTCTTCTGCCAGCCGATCCGGAACTCGGTGGTGGCGGCGCGTGCTGGTTTGATGGCAGGCAGAACGGCTGCCGCTGCAGCAGCACCGAAAAGTCCGAGCGTCTGGCGTCGAGAAATCATGGCAATCCCCTTCCTTCGCGGCAGCTTCCCTGAATCTGCCGGTCGTTGCGATGACTTGATAATGATAATGTCTATAAATTTTCTCGACAATTATATTTGTGAGTTTTTGCCGCTACCGAAATTTTCCTGACCGGAATATTCCCCTTCGGCGAAATTTTATTCCAAAGCGCGCTGCGGAGGATTTTCGCAGCCGAACCGGGCCGGCTTCAGTTCGGCTTTCCTGCCGCGGCACTTTCGGCTAATCATGCCGAAATTCAGGAGAAGGATCTGGCATATGGCAAAAGTCGCGTTCATCGGTCTCGGCGTCATGGGCTTCCCCATGGCAGGTCACTTGAAGACGAAGGGCGGCCACGACGTCACGGTCTATAACCGCACGGCATCCAAGGCTGCGGCCTGGGTGTCGAAATTTGGCGGCAAATCCGCACCGACGCCCGCGGAAGCGGCGGCGAATGCCGATTTCGTCTTCACCTGCGTCGGCAATGACGACGACCTGCGTTCGGTCACCATCGGCAAAGGCGGCGTTCTGGAAGGCATGAAGAAAGGCGCCGTGCTGATCGACAACACCACGGCGAGTGCCGAAGTCGCCCGCGAGCTTAATGAAGCCGCCAAGGCAAAGGGCTGCGACTTCATCGACGCCCCGGTTTCCGGCGGCCAGGCGGGTGCGGAAAACGGCGTGCTTACCGTCATGTGCGGCGGCGACGAAGCCGTCTTCCAAAAGACAAGGGCCGTCATCGACGCCTATGCCCGCATGGTCGGCCTCATGGGTCCGGCAGGTTCGGGGCAGCTCACCAAGATGATCAACCAGATCTGCATCGCCGGCATCGTCCAGGGCCTCGCGGAAGGCATCCATTTCGGCAAACGCGCCGGCCTCGACATCGAAAAGGTCATCGACGTCATCTCGAAGGGGGCCGCCGGTTCCTGGCAGATGGAAAACCGCCACAAGACAATGAACCAGGGCAAATACGACTTCGGTTTCGCCGTCGACTGGATGCGCAAGGATCTCGACATCGTGCTCACCGAAGCGCGCGCCAACGGCGCAAAACTGCCGCTGACCGCCCTTGTCGACCAGTTCTACGGCGACGTCCAAGCGATCGGCGGGAGCCGCTGGGATACGTCCTCGCTTCTGGCGCGATTGGAAAAATGATCGGTCCCTCCGCAAGCGCAGCCGAACTCATCGCGCACCTTGAGACGCTGCGCTCGGAGGAGAACGTCGCCGGCATGGCCCGTTTCGGCATCGTCACCGAAACGGCGCTCGGCATCTCCAATCCCGATCTCCAGAAAATCGCCCGCAGCGTAAAGAAGAACCACGCACGGGCACTCGAACTCTGGGCCGGCGATATCCGCGAGGCGCGCATGCTGGCCCTCTACACCGCCGAGCCGACGAAGCTCACGCCTGCGGAAGCCCGCCGCTGGGCGGAGGATTTCAACTCCTGGGAAATCGTCGATTGCGCCGCAGACCTCTTCGTCGAGGCGAGGCTCGATGACCTGATTCCGCAATTTGCCGCCGACAACCGCGAGTTCGTCCGCCGCACCGCCTTCGCCATGATCGCCGGCGCCGCCGTACACCGCAAGCAGGACTCGGACGAAATCCTCCTCGCCTGGCTCCCCCTGATCGAGGCGCATTCCGCCGACCCGCGCAACTTCGTCCGCAAGGCCGTGAACTGGGCACTCCGCAACATCGGCAAGCGCAGCCGCGCCTGCCACACCCCGGCACTGGCGCTGGCCGAACGCCTTGCCGCAAGCCCCGGCAAGACCGCCCGCTGGATCGGCAAGGACGCCATCAGGGAATTGACGAACGGGAAAGTCATTGGGCGGCTGAAGTAGGAGTTCGGGCCTCGTCCGGGCATGAGCAGCAGGCAGGGTTCCTGTCTCGCGTTACCGATCCTCCAACGTTGCTGTTTTGAGCCGTCATCGCCCCCATCTCCTCATTCCTGTGACGGGGGCAGGAATAAGGGCGATGGGGATTCGGCAGCGCAAACAGCGAACGTCGCTTGTGCTGCTACCTCGACTCAATCATCGCTGGACTTCGCATTGTCGAGCATCATGTAGTCGAGCGGCAGTTGCGTCGAATACTTGATCTGCTCCATCGCGAAAGCAGAGGAGACGTCGCGGATTTCGATCTTGGCGATCAGCCGCTTGTAGAAGGCGTCATAGGCGGCGATATCCGGCACGACCACGCGCAGCAGGTAATCGACGTCGCCGCTCATGCGGTAGAATTCGACCACTTCCGGAAAGTCGGAGACGACTTCTGAAAAGCGCCTCAACCACTCGATCGAATGCGTCGCCGTGCGGATCGAGACGAAAACCGTGACCTTGGTGTTGACCTTCTCGGGGTCGAGAATGGCGACGCGGCGCTTGATCACGCCGTCCTCTTCCATCTTCTGGATACGGCGCCAGCAGGGCGTTGTCGAAAGCCCCACCTTCTTGGCGAGATCGGCCACAGCCAAAGTCGAATCTTCTTGCAAAAGGCGCAGTATCTTGCGGTCGAGACGGTCCATATGCGAAAGCCCTGTTCGAATTATTTTCTCTATATAACGCGATTCCGGCGCGCGAAAAGAATTTTGTTTCAGGATATGAGCAATTTTACCCTATTGCGCAGTACAGGAAGCAGTTCCTCTTCGAACCAGGGATTGCGCTTCAGCCAGCCGCTGTTGCGCCAGCTCGGATGTGGCAGCGGCAACACCGCCGGGCTTAGGTTTGAAAACAGCGTCTCGCGCCACGCCTTCACCGTTTCGGTCATGTTCGGCTGGCGCAAGCCGCCCATGTGCCATGCCTGCGCATATTGCCCGACGGTCAGCACCAGCTCGATCTGCGGCATCCGGTCGATCACCTTCTGGCGCCACAGCGGCGCGCATTCCCGCCGCGGCGGCAAATCGCTGCCCTTGGCGCCGTAGCCCGGAAAGCAGAAGCCCATCGGTACGATCGCGAACCGGTCCGGGTCGTAGAATGTCTCGCGGTCCACTTGCAGCCAACCGCGCAAACGGTCGCCGGAGGCATCGTTGAAGGGAATGCCGCTTTCATGCACCCTGAGCCCCGGCGCCTGGCCCGCAATCAATATGCGCGCAACAGACGACATCACGACGATCGGGCGCGGCTCGTGCGGCAGCGGATCGTCGGCCCGCAGCGGCGTGTCACGGCAGACGCGACAGCGCGCGATTTCGCCATGCAGATCCGCAAGGATCATGTTGCCCGTCACTCCCATCCCGTCACCTGCCCGATGAGGCGCCTCACATCCTCGAAGCCAGAGCGCTCGCGCTCATGGTCGCGCACGTCGCGCGGCCGCTCGAATGTCCCCGCCCAGAGACCTGCCTTTTCCACGCGCGCCCGCTCCTCTTCCCGCTCGTAGTTCCCATAGGAGACTGCCATGCCTCTGGCGACCATCTCTGCATTGAGATCGATGCCGCCGCTCCGGCAGACGACAAGCAGCCGGTCATACTGGTCCCGTTCGCCGCCGCCGCATCGAGTATCGCTTCCGGCCACCAGCCGCTGCAACGTCTCTCTTGCCTCCCAGCCGCAGGCCCAGCGTGTTCCGCCGCGCTCACAGCTCTGGTTGAGTTCCGGCGCATCGATGCCCCTCAGCCGCATGCGCTCGGCTCCGAGCGTCAGGCTATCGCCGTCTGCCGCATGAAACTGCCCGGCGTGCACGGTATCGGGTGCGTCGTTGAGCTTTGCGGCGATCAGCCAGATCAGGGCGAGCATTGCGAAAGCGGTGACACCGTCGCGTATCGTTCTGAAACCACGCGCCACGCTTTCGCCTCCTTGAAAAACAAACCCTTGGCAAAAATGGCAAACAACTTCTTAAGAATTGCGGGTTACGGTGGAACCATCCGCGGATCAAGCATCATTGTGCACATGAGTACCGGCGTTAGCACATCGACCGATAAGATTATCGTCGACAAATCCCGCAGTCACCGCAACAAGCCTGTCTCCCGGGCTGTGCGGCGGACGCGCGAGCGTCTGCAATCCGGCCATTCCTCCGCCGCCGCCTTCGATCGGGACGCGCTCAGGATGTATATGAGCGCCTTCCTTCAGGGCGCGTCGATCATGCCGCTCTTCGTCATCACCACTGCCGCGCTCGGCATCTATTTCACCGGCAATACGCAGACCTTCCTCTGGGCCGTGCTGACGCTGACGGCCTATGCGGCAAACATCTATCTCGTGCGCCGCGCCCGCAAGAAAGAGATATCTCCGGAAGCGGCGCGCAAATGGCGCCGTGTCCTGCTTTTCGGCCAGTTGATGATCGGCAGTTGCTGGGCCGTCTTCGCGCTCCAGGAGTGCAACGCCTGCGATCCTTCCGGCTTCATCCTGTATAAGGGCGCAACGCTGCTGATCGCCCTTTCCGTCACCGCCATGTCGAATTTCATGCTGACGCCCGCCGTGCTCGTTGCCTTCGCACCCTCCGTCGTGGCGCTCGCCGCAAAGGCCGGCATCTCGCGCGACCTGCTCGAGCTGAGCCTCGCAGCCATTTTCACGACGACCGTCATCTTCTTCAACTACATCAGCGACCGGCTCTTCCAGCAAAACCTCAAGATCCTCTCCTTCCAGTCGGAAAAGGATGACCTGATCGCCGAGCTCGAAGTCGCCAAGTCCATGTCAGACGAAGCGCGCCGGCGGGCGGAAGAGGCAAACCTTGCCAAGTCGCGCTTCCTGGCCTCCATGTCGCATGAATTGCGCACGCCGCTGAACGCCATCCTCGGCTTTTCCGAGGTAATGTCGGCCGAGGTCATGGGCCCGCTGAACAACCCGACCTACAAGGAATACACGAACGACATCCACCGCTCCGGCCAGCACCTGTTGAACCTCATCAACGAGATCCTGGACCTTTCGCGCATCGAGGCTGGGAAATACGAACTCATCGAAGAAGCGATCTCGCTCCTCGATATCGCGGAAGATTGCATTGGCATGGTGCAGCTGCGCGCCAGGGGCAAGAACATTTCCATCACCCAGCAGTTCGAACCGGAGCTGCCGTCGGTCTGGGCCGACGAGAAGTCATTGCGGCAGGTGGTGCTGAACCTGCTGTCGAACGCCGTGAAGTTCACGCCGCAAAG
Organism: Rhizobium sullae; assembly: GCF_025200715.1. Classification (NCBI taxonomy): domain Bacteria; kingdom Pseudomonadati; phylum Pseudomonadota; class Alphaproteobacteria; order Hyphomicrobiales; family Rhizobiaceae; genus Rhizobium; species Rhizobium sullae. The sequence continues at coordinate 1,431,193 of NZ_CP104143.1, read as the reverse complement.
CGGCGAAATCCACGTCAAGGTCGGCTGGACGGCAGGCGGCGGCCAGTACATCTCGATCAAGGACAACGGCCCTGGCATCCCCGAGGATGAAATCCCCGTCGTACTCTCCGCCTTCGGCCAGGGCTCTATCGCCATCAAGAGCGCCGAACAGGGCACCGGCCTCGGCCTGCCGATCGTCCAGGCAATCCTTGCCAAGCACGACGGCCAGTTCGTCCTGAAATCCAAGCTGCGCGAAGGCACCGAAGTGATTGCCATCCTGCCCGCCAAACGCGTGCTGCAGAGCCTGCCCGCCGTCGAGGAAGCGCAGGCAGTGTCCCGCAAGCGGAAGAGCTTTGCTTGAATCGGCTGGTCGAGGGTTTGCTTGCGCCGTGCTGGCATGCGACCGGATCTGTCGCTTGAGGGAATAAGAAACGCAATGATTCGCATGCTGTAGGACGATGAGCACGCGCAATGGCGTTCGCTGTGGGCACAATATCTCGACTTCGACGGTAGCACACTGGATGCCAGGGTCCATGCTCGCACCTGGACCCGCCTCCTGGATGAAGCCGAACCGGTGCACGGCGCGCTGGCCTTTGCTGGCGGTGAGGCTGTGGGTTTCGTGCACTATATCTTCCACCGCTCGACCTGGAGCCTCAGCGATTCCTGCTATTTGCAGGATCTCTTCGTCGCGCCGGTGGTGCGCGGCAAAGAACCGGAGGATTTCGCGATCGGCGGCGTGACACCCGCCCCCTCTGTTTACTTCAGCGACGTTGCCCGGCAGTCGACTGCGAATGGCTGCAGCCGTGATTCCTCGACAAGATCTATCCTTGAATTCGACCGGTAGAGCGGTTGAGCATCGTCTCTAGGATCGGACGAACATTCGCCTGGGAAAACCGCTATTAGGCATACTGGTTCTGGTCACGGTCTGGGATCGTTAAACGGGCTTCGAACCCGGAGCTAGCTTCGAGCGGAGGGGAAAATAGCTCCAGTTCCCCTCCCATCTGCACGGCAATGCTCTCGACAATAGCCAGGCCGACACCGGAGCCGGCGGTATTGGTCTTTCCACGGCGGAAGCGCTTCTTGATGCCCTGCAGTTCCGTCTCCGACAAGGGAGCCCCGCCGTTCACGATCCGGACAATGCCGTTTCGCTCCAGGCTGATCGTCACCGGAACGGCTGAATCCCCGTGAATAAGCGCATTTTCGATGAGATTGCGCATTACGATGCCAAATCCATCGACGTCGGCGTTGCGAACGAGTGTGGCGCCGGGCGCCACCTGATAGCGCAAGCGATCGGCGCTTTGGCTGTCCCGCCGAAAATCGTCGACGATCAGGTCGAGCACCTTGCGAAGATCGGCCGACTTGTCGCTCCCGCCGATCCCGGCCTCGGCGCGCGAAAGCTGCAGTAATTTCTCGGCCAGCCGGCCGAGCCCGACGAGTGAGGCCTCGATCTGGCGAGCGCGCCGGCGCGCGGGTCCATCCTCGAGCTCGATGATCAACCGCTGGGTCTGGGCGAGTGCCCCGGCTATCGGCGTCCTCAGTTCATGCGCACTGTTAGCGGTGAATTCCCGTTCGGCGTCGAGCGCGGATCCGAGCCTTTCGAGCAGCAGATTTATCGAGCGCGCGATCGGCAGCAGCTCCCTTGGCAAATGGCCCGCATCGACGGGCGCTATGTTGCCACCGTCCTTGGTCGCAATCTCCTGCCTCAGCGTATCGATCGGTCGCATCGCCCGCCGGACGATCAGCCAGACGGCCAGCACGCAGGCCGGAGCCAGGACCAGGAGCGGAACGAGCAGGATAAGGGCACTTTCGCGCACGGCCTCGCGGCGCTCGTCCAATCGGTCGGCAACTTGCAGAAAGGAAAGGCCATCGCCGGCTCTCGCGGTATAGATCCGGTATCTGTCCGTGTCGTGGAAACCGTTCGCGAGCGGGGCATCGAACGGTTCGGCGGATGCATCCGCCGAGCGCAGCACCAAGCCACCTTCGGCATCGCGCAGCTGATAGGTCAGATATTCCCGCGAACGGCGAGGGACCGGCCTTTCGGTGTCTTCGGGATCGGCACCGTCAACATGGCGGACATCGTCGACGATGAGTGCGGAAAGCCTTTGCGCCGTTTCCTGCAGCGCGCTGTCGAAGATCTCGTCGAACTCATGGCGCATGACCTGGATGCTGAGCACGACGGCGATGAGCCAGAAGATGATGACAACGCCGGTGATACCAAGGATCAGCGGGCGGATGAGGCTCGGTTCGCGCTTCATCTGTCTTCCAAACTATAGCCGAGGCCGCGCTGCGTCCTGATCCGGTCCTTGCCGAGCTTCTTGCGCAGGCGGCTGACGTAGACCTCGACTGTATTGCTTTCGATTTCCTGCCCAAAGGCGTAGAGAGCGTCTTCGATCCGGTCTTTTGCGACAACCGCTCCGGGCCGGGCCGCCAGAATGTCGAGGATCGCCCACTCCCGGCTCGTCAGCATGACCTTCTCGCCGGAAACGGCAAGCTCACGGTTCGGCCGGTCGATCTCGATGTTGGCGAAACGAAGCAACAGATGCGGCGTGTCGCGATAGCGGCGCGACACCGCCATGATGCGGGCTTCCAGTTCATCAAGGTTGAAGGGCTTTACCAGATAGTCGTCGGCGCCGCCGTTGAGCCCCTCGATCCGGTCGGAGATCTGGTCCCGGGCCGTGAGAATGATCACCGGCGTCGTATCCTCGAGCCGGCGCATATATTTCAGAAAGTCGATGCCGCTGCCGTCCGGCAATTGTAGGTCGAGAAGGATCAGGCCGTATTCGACGGCCTCCCTGACCGCAGCGGCATCGGCGATCGTCCGCACCCAGTCGACCGCGTGCGAAGACGCGGCGACGTGGTCGCGCACCGCCTCGCCGATCGTGCCGTCATCCTCGACTAGAAGAATACGCAAACCATGCTCCCTTCGCCCTGAACGCGCCACCATAGACTAATGCCGCGATTCCGGAATTCGGAAATTTCGCTGCTTTTCAGGTTGCTGTCAGCTTCGGATGCATTGTCACGCGAGCGGGGTGAAGCGTGTTAGCGGCACAGGCGTCTGTCGCGTCCTGACTGGAAACCACCTCCCACCCTCGCGAAACCACGATGCCAGCCAGGGAGCCGTTGAATGGCCAAGCGTGCCGTGAGCCTGTTTCAGACCCACCAAATCCTGCAGTCCGAGAAAAGGGACGAGGTCTTCAGTGAGCACGACCAGCCCGTCGGAGATTTTGCCTTCAATGCCAAGGTCGCCGACGTGTTCGACGACATGGTCAGCCGCTCCGTGCCGCATTATGAAGAAATGCAGCGCATGGTGTGCGAGCTGGCCCAGGATTTTGCCAGGCCCAACACCAATCTCTACGACATCGGCTGCTCGACCGCGACCACATTGCTGACGCTCGATCCCATCCTGGATCCGAGGGTGAAGTTCATCGGCATCGACAACGCGCCGGACATGCTGGAAAAAGCCCGCCAGAAGGTCGCGTGCAAGAGCGCGCAGCGGCCGATCGATCTCGTTACCGCCGATCTTCACGAGGGGCTTTACATGGAGAACGCCAGCGTCGTCACAATGCTGCTGACCCTGCAATTCATCCGTCCGCTTTACCGGGAACGGGTGATGAAGATGATCTATTCAGGTTTGAACGAGCAAGGCTGCCTGCTGCTGATCGAGAAACTGACCAGCGAGGATACGACCTTCAATCGTCTGTTCATCCAGCATTACTACGATTTCAAGCGGCGGAATGGTTATTCGGATATTGAAATCGCCAAAAAACGTGAGGCGCTGGAAAACGTACTAATCCCCTATCGCCTCGAAGAGAACGTCTTGCTTCTGAAGGAAACAGGCTTCCGGCATGTCGAGGTTTTCTTCCGTTGGTACAATTTCTGCGGGATCGTTGCGGTCAAGTAAGAGCGGAAGAGCAAGGCACCTACATGAAATCGTCGATGATCCGCATCGGGAACTTTCTGTTCCGACACCGAAACCAGGCTTTTCCGATCATAATTCTCTTGCTGTTCCTCGTTGCGCCGCCGCCGAGTGAGACACTGGGCAGCACGACGCTGGCGCGCGTCAAGGACGTCGTCGCCGTGCTCGTTGCGCTTTCCGGTTTGGCCCTCCGTGCCACCGTCATTGGCTATGCTTATATTCAACGCGGCGGCCTGAACAAGAAAGTCTACGCCAAAAACCTCGTGACCGAGGGTATGTTCGGAATCTGCCGAAACCCCTTGTACGTTGGCAATCTGCTCATCTACGCGGCCGTTTTCCTGATGCACGGCGATCCGCAGGTGGTCACAACCGGCATCGCGTCATTCCTGTTCATGTACCAGTGCATCATCTATGCGGAGGAAGATTACCTCGAGGGCAAGTTCGGCGAAGGATACCGGGTCTATTGCGCCGATGTGCCGCGCTGGATACCGCGCTTCCGCAAATTCGCCGAAGCCACCGAAGGGATGGCATTCAACCTGAAGCGGGTGATCGGCAAGGATTATTCGACGATTTCGGCCACCGTGATCGCGTTGCTGTCGGTGGATATCTATGAACACCTCGCCGTCCCGGAACCGACCGCGAACCGGTCATACCTGTTGCTGCTCGCCGCTTTGATCGCGCTTATCGGGCTGATGGCCGGCGTAATCAGAATCCTCAAGAAACGCGGCAACTTCCGCGAAAGTAAAGCGGTTTGAAGATAGACAACGAAGCAGGCATCCGGCTTTGCGAATGATTCGCAGACATCTTTAACCGACGAGGTGCGGCATCGTGAGCGCGTTAAGGCGCCGCGGTAGGCGCAATGAGCTCTTCATCCGACATGACAGGTTCTAAACTGCAGCCTTGTGTTCTTCGTGTGCGGCTCTCCAAACCGCACGCCCGGCATCGACATTCATAACGGCTATGGCAAGGCCGACGATCACGTCAGGCCAGACAGATTGCCAAACGTAGGCGGTGACGAGGCCGGTCAGAAAGATCGCCACATTGGCGACGGCATCGGCGCGGGCGAAAAGAAGGGCGGCCCGGGCGAGGCTGACGCTGTGGAACCGTCCCAGCAGGAAAGCGCAACTCCAGTTAACGATCAGACCGACCGCCCCCGTCAGCCAGAGCGTAGATGGCTCCGGCGGAATCGGATTATTGAATTTGCTCCAAAGTGCCCAGAGCAGCGCCAGAGCGGGCAGGACCAGTATTCCGGCAAGCCCCATGCCCACTCGCGTCCGCGCCTTCATCGACCATCCGAGCGCGAACGCAATCAGGACACTGACAGAAGCGCCCTTTAGGAAATCAATGCTGTCGGCAAAAAGTGAAATTGAACCAATGGAGAGGGCGACGGCGAACTCTACCCCGAAAAAGACGAAGTTGAGCAGCGCCACGATCAAAACGTTACTGCGAAGGCGTGGATCAGAAAGACCGCTTTCCATCCGACACTAGCTATTGGGCGAAGCTGACAGCAACCTGAATGGGCCAGAGCATTAGTAACAACCGAAGAACACTTCGGGAGGCGCGGGCGAGCGCGACAATCGTCGTCTTCTTGATACGGCCGCCGTTCTAAGCGAAAACGATCACAATCAGGTGCGTGCCGATCGCGAAGAGGAGATAGAGCCCGCATGCGGCAATCGCGCAGAGGACGGCAAACGAGCCGAGATCCTTCGCATGCTTGCCGACCATCGAGATTTCCGGCGAGATGCGGTCGATCACCTCTTCGATTGCCGTGTTCAGCGCCTCGACAGCGAAGAGCACCAGAAAAAGCACGACGGCGATCATCACTTCCCACAGCGACGCCCCGACGGCGGCAAGCAGGATCAGCGAAACGGCGGCGAACAGCAGCTCCTGCCGGAAGGCCGATTCCCTGATCAGGCGCTGGAAGCCCGCCCAGGAATAGGCGGCGGCAGCGAAGAAATGGCTCATACCCGTCAGTTTGCCTATGGCAGGTTTGGTCAAGGTGCGCCCTCGTCTTGCAGTCGGCGGCGGCCGCAGCCACCGCCCATCGGTCAAAATGCGAATACCGGTTCCAGGCTTCCGCCGCAAGCATCCGTCACCCGCCTGATAAAAGCTGTAGCACTCAGTGCTTGTTGGTGACGCCCGCCTGCGAGAAGGTCGCCATTCCGGAATGGCAGGCTGCCGCGGCCTTCACGATGCCAGCGGCAAGGGCTGCACCCGTACCCTCGCCGAGCCGCATGCCGAGCGCCAGAAGCGGCGTCTTGCCGAGCATCTCGATCGCCCTGAGATGCCCCGGTTCGCTGGAGACATGGCCGATCAGGCAGTGATCGAGCGCCGACGGATTGGCCGCATGCAGGATGGCGCCCGCCGCCGTCGCCACATAGCCGTCGATTAGCACCGGTATCTTCTCGACGCGCGCCGCAAGGATGGCGCCGGCCATCGCCGCGATCTCGCGGCCGCCGAGGCGGCGCATGATTTCCAGCGGATCGTTCAGATGGTCGCGGTGCAGCTCGACGGCGCGCTCGACGGCCGCAACCTTGCGCTCCAGCATCTCGCCCTCGGAGCCGGTTCCCGGCCCCACCCAGTCGCGTGCCGAACCGCCGTAAAGCGCGTAGTTGATCGCAGCCGCGATCGTCGTGTTGCCGATTCCCATCTCGCCGATGCAGAGCAGATCCGTGCCGCCCGCAATCGCCTCCATGCCGAAGGCCATTGTCGCCGCGCAATCGCGCTCGGAAAGTGCTGCCTCTTCGGTGATATCGCCGGTCGGATAGTCGAGCGCCAGATCGAAGATCTTGAGACCGAGATCGTATGCGACGCAGATCTGGTTGATCGCAGCACCCCCGGCGGCGAAATTCTCCACCATCTGCTGCGTTACCGCCGGCGGAAAGGGCGTGATGCCCTGTCTCGCCACGCCGTGGTTGCCGGCGAAGATCGCAACCAGCGGCCGGTTGACGGAGGGCGCCCTGCCCGTCCAGGCCGCCAGCCAGAAGGCGATCTCCTCGAGCCTGCCTAGCGCGCCCGGCGGCTTCGTCAGCTGCGCGTCGCGCTCGCGCGCGGCCACCAGCGCCCGGGTATCCGGTCCCGGCAGATCGCGCAGCAGCGCACGGAAATCGTCGAACGGCAGGCCTGAAACGCTCATGAATGCGGCTTCCTTGTATTCTGTGTTTTGTCCCAAAGGTCCGGCCTGCTTGTCTTTTGCGGGCAAATCGGCTTCTTTCGTCGCGACTCTATTAAAGGCAGCGGCCAGGCGTCACAACTCCAAAAGCGCCGCACCTTTCCGGCATGACATGGGGGACATGATCATCAAGGCCTATGCGCTCGACACTGCCCGCGCCGTCGCTTTCCTGAGCCGGCTTCCCGTGCCGCAATGGGTCTTTTCAGGAGACGACGGTAAGCTCAGCCGCACCGTGCGCGCCTTCCCGCTCGCCGGGATTGTCATCGGGGTCATCCCGGCCCTCACCTTCCTCATCTTGCTTGCGCTGCGCGCCGACCGGCTGATGGCAGCCCTCGTCGGCCTTGCCGTCCAGTCTCTCATTGCCGGCGCACTGCACGAAGACGGGCTCTCCGATACCGCCGACGGCATCGGCGGCGGACGCGACCGCGATCATGCGCTGGCGATCATGAAGGACAGCCGCATCGGCAGCTATGGCGCAATCGCCCTGATCTTCTCGATAGCACTTCGCGCCGCGGCCCTTGCCGCCATCGCCCGCGAGGTCGCCCCGCTTGCCGCCGCCCTCGCGATCCCCGCAGCCGCCTGCCTCAGCCGCGCCGCCCTCGTCTGGCACTGGCACCGTCTGCCGCCCGCAAAGACGGACGGCATCGCCGCCGCCTCGGGCCAGCCGGGCGAAAGCGCCATGCATGTCGCGCTCGTGTCCGCCTGCCTTTTTTCGGCCCTTCTCGTCTGGCCAGCGCTCGGCCTGCTGGCGCTCGTCTGCAGCCTGCTTGCAACCGGCATCACGGTCATCGCCTTCACCCTCTATATCCGCCGCAAGCTTGCCGGCCATACCGGCGACACGCTCGGCGCCGCCCAGCAGATTTCCGAAATCGCTGCCTTCTGCGCCCTTGCCACCGCCTTGTGAAATCACGATATTCTGCTCATGCAAACGCCCTGCATCCACCTATGCTCGATCGATACAGCCACCGGCTTTTGCATGGGCTGCGGCCGCACGCTTGCCGAGATCGGCGACTGGATGTCCTATTCGGATGAGGAAAGGCAGCGCATCATGACTGTCCTTGCCGCGCGCCTCTTTGCCGAACCGGCGACCCGGCTTCGCGAGACGTCCGCAATGCCGGAGCAACGTTCATGAACCGGCTCGGGCTCTTCCTTCTGATCCTCGGAATCGGCCTTGCCGTCCTCGTCTACAACCACGACAGCGACCGCGTTCTCGGCATGAACATCGACGATTTCGGCCGCATGGTCTATCTCCTGCCGATCGTGCTGATGCTGTCGGCCGGCATCTGGGCAAGCCGACGCAGCGCCGGCGAAACGATGCGCAACCTGATGATCTGGCTGGTCATCATCCTGGCGCTCGCAACCGTCTATCTCTACCGTCAGGACCTCCTCGGCGTCGGCAACCGCCTGCTTGCCGGCCTCGTGCCCGGCCGTGCCGTTGTCGTCACCACCAGCGAAGGCGGCAGCGAGATCATCCTGCACAAGCTGCTGAACGGCCATTTCGAGGCCGACGTCTCCGTCAACGGCCAGACGATCCCGATGCTCGTTGATACCGGCGCCAGCATGGTGGCCTTGTCGCAGGCCGACGCCGAGCGCATCGGCATCATCCCCGAAAATCTCACTTACTCGATGACCGTCATGACCGCGAATGGCCGCGCCCGCGCCGCGCCGGTGACGCTCGACCGCGTCGCGATCGGCCCCATCGTGCGCACCGGCGTCGCCGCCAGCGTCGCCGAAGACGGCGCGCTCGACCAGAGCCTGCTTGGCATGAGCTTCCTCCAAACGCTGGGTTCCCTGCAGATGCAGACGGACGAGCTCAGGATGCGCGACTAGCAGCAGGCGCGTCACCACAGCGCTACAGCTCTGCATAAGCGATGACGTTAATGCACGACACATAGCCGATGGGATATGCTCGTTTGGAGCCCACTGCGCGGCAATCTCTATGCATGTCCACGCACCTGGTTGACTAACTCATATCTCACGGGATATACGTTTATTCATAGCCAACGGGGTATAGGTCCCATATGTCGAACGCGGCAGATATGCTCTTCCGAACACTCGCCGATCCGACGCGGCGGGCTCTCTTCGAACGGCTGTGCCGCGAAGGAGAAAAGACGGTCGGGGCTCTGACGGCTCAGGCCGGGGTCTCGCAGCCGGTCGTTTCAAAGCATCTTGGGGTCCTGAAGCAGGCCGGGCTGGTGCGCGACCGCCACGAAGGCCGCCACACGCACTATAGCGCGCAGCTCGGCGCCTTGGCCCCGCTGATCGACTGGACAAGCCAGATGGCCGGCTTCTGGCAGAGCCGGTTCGACGACCTCGAAGACTTGCTCAAAAGGATGGACCAATGAACAAACCCGCGACCGAAACGCTTTCCGTCGTTGTCGAACGGGAGATCCCTTATCCACCAGACAGGATCTGGCGCGCGCTCACACAACCACACCTGATCGAGGAGTGGCTCATGAAGAACGACTTCAAGCCTGACATAGGCCACCGTTTCAATCTTCGCGGAGACTGGGGCGGCGTGCTGGACTGCGAGGTCCTCGCCGTCGAGCCGAACAAAACTCTGTCCTACACCTGGAACTTCGCACATGACGATGCTGCCTACAATCTGCAAAGCGTGGTGACCTTCACGCTGACGCCAACAAGCGCAGGCACCCACCTGCGTATGGAGCAGTCGGGCTTCCGGCCGGATCAGAAGCAGGCCTACGGCGGCGCAAAGGCAGGCTGGAAGCAGTTCTTTGCGAAACTGGAAGAGGTCCTAGAGCGGACGGAGTGAGGTGATGCCATGACCGAGACCAAAAGCATCGTCGTTGAGCGCAGAATGCAGCATCCTCCGGAGAGGATCTGGCGCGCGCTCACGCAAACCGAACTCATCGCCGAATGGCTGATGCAAAACGACTTCGAGCCGACCGTCGGTCATCGCTTCCAGTTTCGTGCAAAGCCCATGCCCGGCTGGTCGGGCATCACCAACTGCGAAGTGCTGGAAGTGGATGTGCCCAAGCGGCTCGTTTATCGCTGGGGCGACGGAACGGAATCGGACAGTGGCCTGAGCACTGTGGTGACCTGGACTTTGACGCCGGCGGACAACGACACGCTGGTGCGAATGGAGCAGTCGGGATTCCGTCCGCAGGACGAAGCAGGCTACAAGGGCATGGGCAGCGGCTGGCCGCACATTCTCGAACGGCTGGAGCAGATCATGGAACGTGAAATTCCGCCAAGGAGGTCCCATTGAATTGGAATAATTGCATTCGGCAGTTCCACCGCTGGCTGTCCATCGTCTTCACAGTGACGGTGATCGCAAATTTCGTCGCGATGGGATTGGGGGAACCTCCCGGTTGGATCGTCTATTCGCCGTTGCCGCCGCTGTTTTTGCTTTTGTTCACCGGTCTCTACATGTTCGTTCTGCCCTATATCACCCAGTGGCGCGGCGAACGGCGCATCGGCGGAGAGGCGTGAACGCAATGAACGGCAAGACACCCAGGCAACCAGCAAAGGCGGCGAAGGAGGCCGCGGCCAAACCGGCCCTCACAGAGCCGGTACTTCTTTCAGGCGGCAACCCCCAAATCCCGAAGGGCTACGGCGACGCCCCCGTGCAGGCCTACATCGCGGCCATGCCGGGCTGGAAAAGCGACCTCGGACGCCGCCTTGACGCGCTCATCGAGCGCACCGTCCCCGGCGTGCGCAAGGCGGTCAAATGGAACTCGCCCTTCTATGGAGTGGAAGACGATGTCTGGTTCCTCAGCTTTCATTGCTTCACGAAATACGTGAAAGTAACCTTCTTCCGCGGCGTGTCGCTGCAACCCGCACCGAAGGGAAAGTCAAAGTACGAGGCTGTGCGCTATCTCGACATCCATGAGGGCGAACTCGACGAAGCGCAGTTCGCCGATTGGGTGAAGCAGGCCAGCCAATTGCCCGGCGAACGGATGTGAGCGGGTAGTCGCGAGGTGCCCCGAAGATGAGAGTCGACCTATGAACGACGACGTTGGCGAACACCGAGTTCCAACGGCGCATTCGTGCCGCTATTCGTTAATCGGCAGACACAGGTGTTCGATAGCTCAATAGACATTGGGTTTTGAAGCAGGTTCAAGCGCATGCCGAACTGGCTTGCGGCGTCACAGACACCGTAACGCACATGGGATGGCAGTTTCCGGGTGCGGGCCGGGTAAGCCGATCACGGAGCGACGCTAGACGAGTCTGCTACCAATTTACTAGCTTCGGTGGCACCTCACGTAGCAATTTGACAAGGAAGAAAGCGACAAACACCATGAAGAACAGCGCCTCGAAGGAAGCCGAAGCCTCTCCCTCGCAGTTGATCGATGCAAAGATCGCGGCGCTGGGCGACTGGCGGGGCGAAACGCTTGCACGGATCCGAACCCTCATCAAGGAGGCCGACCCGGACGTGGTCGAGGAGGTGAAATGGAAAAAGCCCTCGAACATATTGGGGGTTCCCGTGTGGGAACACACCGGCATGATCTGCACCGGCGAGACCTACAAGGACAAAGTGAAGCTGACCTTCGCCAAGGGCGCCTCGCTGGAGGACCCTTCAGGCCTCTTCAACTCCAGCCTCGAAGGCAACATGAGGCGCGCGATCGATTTCCACGAGGGCGGCGAGATCGATGACACGGCGTTGAAGGCGCTCATTCGCGCCGCCGTGGCGCTGAACACGTCTCAGAAGAGACCAAAGAGCGCTTGAAGAGCGGCGCATAGCGTCAAGGTCCGGCTCTATATTCTTCAACCCATGGAACCTTGCGTCCCGCATTTGGGTTGAATGGATTGAAAGGAGGCGCTGGTCATGGACAATCCCTCAAAGCAACTTGCGGAAGAATATATCCGCCTGGGCGGCCATCGCCGCGCTGTCATCGACGATAACATCGTATCCACCCGCTGCTGGGAAAAGGATACGCCCGAGGCCGCGCAATTCTGGACAGACCGCATCGATACGCTGGATGCTGCCCGCCGCAGACAGGTCGTGTCCTTTCTGCCGACAATCAACCGGATCTGATTGCAGGGCGGCACATTCTCGGAAAGGAGGCCGATCATGTCGAACAGCGCCAGGACCGGCGGCACGGAGGCATTTAACGGCATCAGCCGCACCCGCTTCGGCAAATCGGTCGAAAGCCGGGCCCAGATTGACGATGCCGCCAGGCAAGCCTCTTTCACACCGGATGACGGCGAAGCCCTCAATGTCTACCGCGTCGTCCCGGTCGCGGCCGCCGACGACCTGAACTGGCAGAATTCGCCCTCGCAAGGCGAAGTCGTGGTCGCGGCGCGCACAGCCGGTGATGCCCGCATCGTTGCCGCAAGCCGCGAACTCGATTTCATGGAGATCGATTCCGCACCTGCCGATGACGTCACCACGATCAACGCCAGCGCCTTCCGCAACGACAAGCTCTATACCGTTATCGAGATCGAGCATGGCAGGCGCGACCTGCGGCGCGGCGTCCTCGAAGGCGACATCGCCGTCAACAACATCCGCCCGACGCAAGGCTGAGCTTCAGGGAATGGCATTGCCATCAGTCAATCATGTCCGGAATCGGCCGTATCAGCCGGGCTTCTTCCTGAAGTGCACATCGGCAACGGACGCCACGATAACGGCCTCGTCACCCAATGACCATTCCACCGCCCGCGCTGCCATTCTCGCCGGGACGCCTTCCGAGCCGCCCCAATGAAGAAAGAGCCGTCTCCAGCGCGCGATGATCCGGGACTGCATCCGCTCCAGTCATGAACGCCTTTTGGGCGTCGATAACCAGCAAAAGTTCCGCGAAACCCGGCTCCGCCACTGCCTGCATCATATCAGTTCCGTAGCCGGTATCCCGTCTTGAAAATCCAGCCGAGCGTCGCGAGGCACATTGCCAGGAACATGGTGATCATCCCGAGGCTGAGCAGAGGGTTAACGTCGGCAATACCGTAGAAGCTCCAGCGGAACCCGCTCACCAGATAGAGCACTGGATTGAAATGGCTGACAGCCTGCCAGAAGGGCGGCAGCATGTTGATCGAGTAGAAGCTACCGCCGAGGAAGGTGAGCGGCGGCACCACGAGCATTGGGATCAGGTTCAGCTGCTCGAAGTTGCCCGCCCATATGCCGATCATGAAGCCGAACAGGCTGAAGGTGACCGCCGTCAGCAGGAAGAACAGGATCATCATGAAGGGATGCTCGATCCTGATGTCCACGAAGGCATTGGCCGTCAAAAGGATGATGAGCCCGATCAGCAGTCCCTTGGTCGCCGCAGCCCCGACATAGCCGAGCAAAATTTCCGTCATCGCGACCGGCGCCGACAGTACCTCGTAGATCGTGCCGGTGAATTTCGGAAAGTAGATGCCGAAGGAGCCGTTGCCGATGCACTGGCCGAGCAGCGTCAGCATGATGAGCCCCGGCGTGATGAAGGCGCCGTAGGAAACGCCTTCGACCTCCTGGATGCGCGAGCCGATCGCAGCACCAAAAACGATGAAATAGAGCGAGGTAGAGATCACTGGCGAAAAGACGCTCTGCAGCAGTGTGCGGCGCGTGCGCGCCATTTCGAAGAAATAGATCGACTTGATGGCCTCGAAGTTCATCTTGCGCCTCCCACGAGCGCCACGAAGATATCCTCGAGCGAGCTCTGCCGCGTCGAAAGATCCTTGAAGTGGATGTTCTGCGCCGCAAGCCGGGTGAGTAGCGCGGCGATGCTCTCTTGCTCCTTCTGCGCATCGAAATCGTATATCAGCCGGTTGCCGTCCGGCTCCAGCGACAGGCCGTTGCCGGAGAAACAGTCGGGCAGCCTGTCCAGCGGCTCGGCAAGCTCGAGGATCAACTGCTTGCGGCCGAGCTTCGTCATCAGCGCCGTCTTGTCTTCGACCAGCAGCAGCTCGCCGCCGTTGATGACGCCGACGCGGTCGGCGATCTCTTCGGCCTCTTCGATGTAATGCGTCGTCAGGATGATGGTGGTGCCGGACTCCCGCAGCCTCTCGACGACGCGCCACATATCCTTTCGCAGCGTCACGTCGACGCCCGCCGTCGGCTCGTCGAGGAAGAGGATCTCCGGCTCGTGGCTCAGCGCCTTGGCGATCAGCACGCGCCGCTTCATGCCACCGGAAAGCTCGCGCAGCATATTGTCCTTCCTGTTCCACAGCGAAAGGTCGCGCAGCACTTTTTCGATATGCGCCGGGTTCGGCTTCTTGCCATGCAGCCCGCGCGAGAAGCTCACCGTGTTCCAGACAGTCTCGAACTGGTCGGTCGTCAGTTCCTGCGGCACCAGCCCGATCATCGTCCGCGTCGCCCGGAAGTCCTTGACGACGTCGTGCCCGGCGACGAGCACCTCGCCGCCCGTCGGATTGACGATGCCGCAAACGATCGAGATCATCGTGGTCTTGCCCGCGCCGTTGGGCCCGAGCAGCGCCAGGATCTCGCCCTTCTCGACATCGAGATCGATGCCCTTCAGCGCCACGAATCCATTGGCGTAGCTTTTTGTGAGATTTCGGATGGAAATGATGGGTGCCATTGCGGATTTCTTGAGTATTTCCTCGTTTTTCGTCCGCTATATAACCCCTTTGTTACACTTTGACATCCTGTCAGCGCTGAACAGACTATTCAGCGAAAGCATCTTTATGCGTAGATGCTGATGAGAAACCGCGCGCCTGTGACGATCAGGACGATGCCGAAGCCGATCTCCAATTGACGCTTGCTCATCCGGTGGGTGCGCGCCGATCGGCGCGATATACATCGTCAGCGGAATGATGAGCACCACCGCGATGATCGCAAGCGAAGTGCCAACCGACAGGTGCATGCGCACCACTTCCGGCACATCGAGCCAGCCGAACACCTGATAGAAGACCGGAACGAGGATCGCGCCGCCGCCGATGCCGATGAGACCGGCAAGCAGATCCGCGACCGCACCTGCAGCCGCCAGCATCAGTGCAAAAAGGAAAAGCTCCGAAACAGCCGGCATTGCGACCTACCCACTCCCAAGCAGGCCGGATCATGGGAAAGAAAATCAGCGGCAGGTTTTAATTGTCATCAAGCGGTGATCTTCTTCGGAGATAAGCAGTATCGAGGCAACCAACGGTCTCCGCGCCGCCGCCCATCCCTTTGCGGAACCGCTTCAAGGGCGCTCGTTACGCCCATTTTTCCGCTGCCTCGGCGTATAGTAAGCAGTTATTGCCAGTCACGAAAATCCTTGAATTCCGGCCTCGCGCTTCCCCTGCCCGGCCGGCCCAGATTCAGCCGGCTCCTGAGCCGGCTTTCTTTTTTCCGGCCGGAAAGCATCGGATTCCTGCAGGACCGCGGCGAAATTACGCGTGTCGCAGGATATTCACCAACCGGCCGAAGGGATCACGCACATAGAACCGGCGCACACCCCACGGCTCGTTCGCCGGACCATATTCCACCGCGATACCCTCGCGGATGACCCGCTGATAGACCTCGTCGAAATCATCGACTTCGATGGAGAGGTCGGGCACCGGCGTTCCGGAGCCGCCTTCGGTCGCAAAGCTGACCTGCGGCCTCGCGCTCGCATCCGCCGCATAAGTTGCGATCCACCCATGATCCATGACAACGCCCATGCCAAGGATGCCCCGGTAGAAAGCCTTGGCGGCTGCGATATCGGAAACGGCGATGTTCGCGACGATGCGTTTGACGGTCATGGTCGTCTTCCTCGGCAGGGGGGCAGCATAGCCTGTGCATGATGTCCAGTCGGCAACATCTGGGCAGCTTCTGGCTCGAAGCTGCCGGGCCGGCGCGTTTCGCTCCACGTTCACGGATTCCAGCCGCCACTGCCATAGGGACGCGTGATGATTTCGAGCAGGTGACCGTTCGGGTCTTCGAAATAGAGACCACGTCCACCGTCGTGGTCATTGATCTCGCCTGGCTTCCTCTGGCCGGGATCAGCCCAGTAGCCCATGTTCCGCTCGCGAATTCGGTTGAAAATCGCGTCGAACTCGGCGTCGCCCACGAGGAAGGCGTAGTGTTGGCGTCCGATCTCCCCTTCGGCATGCATATAGTCGAGATTGGCGCCGTTGTCGGTCGTGACCATGTAGAACGGTCCCCAGCGCCGCGGCGCTGGCAATCCCAGCATCTCAGCCAGGAAATCTGCCGAAGCCTTACTGTCTCTGGCCGACAGGATAGTGTGATTGAAGTTGATGGCCATCTTAGTCTCACGGGAACGAGGCGGAGCTCAAACGCAGCGTTTCGCCCGACTAATACGCTCGGCGGGTTCTTTGTTCCGTACCTCGGGCACACTTTCATCCAAGGCGGAACTTGCACGATCAGGATGCAGGGGTTCGAACCAGGGCGGAGAACGGAAGTTTTCAGATGGCCGCTGAACCGGAGAACGTGCACCTAAATCAAAATCCGCTTCGCTTTGCATAGGAGAAGGGTCGGCCGACTTCGATCCTTCGGTGTCCGCGCCGCTCGACCTTCAAATCTCTTTCAAAGCGACGTAAACTGCCACCCGTGGCGTGCTCTGGCAGTCACAAAAAACGCGCCTCCGTGCATTAGAATTCCGGTGCGGAAAGCAGATCGGACGGGCGGTATGAACGAGGCGACCGGGAATTTTCGCGACAGTTCAGGCGCGGCGGTGCGGCCGCCGATCGCGTGGGCGCTCGCTGTAATTGCCGGGCTCGTGCTCAACTGGCTCTATCCGCTGCCGTTCCTGCCGGCAGCCATGCCGGCCGGCGCGCTCGGCGGCATCGTGTTCCTCGCCGGCCTGGCGCTACTGATCTGGGCGGCGACGACCTTCCGTCGCGCGGGAACGCAGATCCAGACCACCCAGCCGACGGCGACGATTGTCGACGAGGGACCCTACCGCTTCACGCGCAACCCGATCTATATCGGCATGTTCCTCGGCCTCATCGGCGTCGCCATCGCCATCGACAGTCTGTGGCTCATCGTCTTGTTGGTGCCATTCTATCTCGTCATCCGCTACGGCGTGGTCGCCCGCGAGGAGGTCTATCTCGAACGGAAATTCGGCGACGTCTATTTGGCCTACAAGGCCCGCGTCAGGCGGTGGCTATAGCGAGACGACGAGGGCGCAAGGTTGCGAGGTCTGAGTAATTTTACCTCAGTAACGGATCGATCCGGTGTCGGATTGGCAAAGCCTCGTTCGTCCTTAGGATCGTCAATTCCGTCAATTCAAAAAGGATCACGACCATGCCGAACACCATACGCCTGCATCGCGTCCTGGCAACCAGCCCTGAGAAGGTCTATCGCGCGTTCATCGAGGCGGACGCGCTCGCCAAGTGGCTTCCCCCTAACGGCTATACCTGCACGGTGCATCACTTTGAGCCGACAGCCGGCGGCAAATTCAAAATGTCCTTCCGCAACTTCACAACGGGCAAAAGCGAAGCGTTCGGCGGCGAATATGTCGAGCTCGTCCCCGGCGAACTCGTGCGCTACACGGACAAGTTCGACAACCCCAACCTGCCCGGCGAAATGGACGTCACTGTGACCTTGAAGAAAGTGCTGGTCGGAACCGAGGTCGACATAACGCAGGCAGGCGTTCCGGACGTCATTCCGCCCGAGGCTTGCTATCTCGGTTGGCAGGAGTCGCTGCGAAACCTGGCAAGGCTTATCGAGCCCGAGATCAACGAGTAGCGCCAGACTGTCGGAGCCGGATCGCGTTGACGATTTTCGCGATCCGGTCTGAGGACGCCGCCCGAGTCCGCATTGCCAATGCGAACGGTCCCGTTGGCTCTTGACATCAATGCCATCCGCTGCCCGCTGGCCAAACGGCTTGGTCCAATTTCCCCGACGTGCATCGGTTGCAGAATCACCACGCGGCACGCTAACGTCAGTTCACAACCATCGGGATAAAAATGGCCGATAACGAAAATCGCAAAGATCCGGCAACCTGGCGCATCGTGTCGGCTGCGCTGCTCGACTTCTTTACCGCATTTTTCGTGGTTGGATATATCGTAGGCTGGCTAACCGGTTCCAACACCCCAGAGGGCGGCGGGTTTCAACTCAGCGGTTGGGCAGCGCTTGTGGCTTTTGCATTGATCGTTGCATATTTTATCGTCTTCGACAGATTTCTGAATGGTACAATTTGGAAGCGTATTCTTAGCGCCAAACGGTAAGTGAGCCGCCGTGATTCCCCTTCGCGTCGGGGATGAGGCATTGGGACTACCCTTAGCGAGAACGCGGCACTGTCACCGTGGCTCGATTTGGCCTGAAGCAACCATCTACTCCCGCCGCTAATTACAATAAACCCTGCCGCCCTTGCGCGGTCTCAGGTCGAAATGGAAGTGGTTCCAGTGCTCCGGGTTGCTGCCCGGTCCGAGGACGGTGTTGAAATACTGGCAGCTGTCGGTGCGCACGGCCTTGAGCAACCTTCCTTCGCGGAGGGAGAAGAGCCCTTTCCGGCGCACGTCGATCTGGTGGCCGTTCTTCAGCACGAACTTGCCGACGTCGATCGCGTTGCCGCGCGCATGTTCGGACATCGGATTGTAGCGCTGGCGGCTGTTGTTCATGCGCCGGCAGGAATAGCCGCCGAGCGGCTGGATCGTCTTGACGCCCGACCAGTAGCGGAAGCGTGCGGACGGCGCGAGTTCGTTCTTCACCCATTTCGCAAAGGCAAGCGTCACCTGGCAGTTCAGCGTCACCGCCGGCTTCACGCCGATATTGCCGGAAAGCCCCTGCAACGAGACCGGATAGGGCACCTGGCAGGCCGGGCCGTCGTTGATCGCCGGCTTGTTGGTGAAGGTCACGCCCATGCGCTTCAGCTCGCGGCGGCAGGAAAGCTCGGAGGCCGGCATCACGTTCGGGTCCGGGGCAACCGGCCGGCTCATCATCGGGTCGTTCGGCCTGAGCATCGCCACCTCCTGGCTCTCGTCCTCTTCCGGAACGCGCGAGGGCTCGATCACCGAACTGCCGTCGTTCCAGACCGGAGCGCGGCTCACTTCCGCCTGCGCGGTGGGCTGCGGTACCGCCGCCCGATTCAGCTGCGTCGGGTTGTCGGTACCGATCCCGTCGATAACCGGCTCGGTGGAATTCCCTTCGGCGATCTGCATCTGCTGCTCCTGCGCCAGCCCGACGACCGGTTGCGCGCCAAGCTCCGCATCCATATTGACGCCGCCGGACGGCACTGCAAGCTGTTGGGTACCGCCCCAGTTCTGCGGCTGCCCCTGCTCCTGCCCCAGCGCCTCGTCGCTGTCGATCATCGGCAGCTTCTTCGGCATCGGCTGGTTTGCCGCGCGCACCGGCTGCCCGGTGCCCGCCAGGTTCGGCTTGTCGAGATAGTCGGCCGATCCTCCGGCGTTCGAGACCGGCGTGCCGGATGGATAGGACGCCTGCACGTCGGCGGTCGCCATGCGCATCGCGCCCTGCCCCGGCATCGGCGAGATCGAACTAACCTTCGTTCCCCGATCGACGCTTGCCGGCGGTATCATGCCGTCGCTGATGGAACAGGTCGCAAGGCTGGCGGATATCAGAACCGGCAGCGCGACGCGCCGGAAAAGGGAGGTAGACACAATACTCTCCATCGCTCCCGCAGCCCTGCTTGCATTGAAGAATTTGAATCGAATTTAGCTAAAAACGGTGAATGAAAGCTTACGCCTGAAGAGGAGCCGGAATGATCCGGCTCCATCGCTGATCAAGCTGCACGCCGTACGTAGTGCTGCGGTGCGCGCGAGCCGAGGCGGAATTTAGACAGCAGCGTGCGAAGCTGGCTGCTCTCTTCGGCAAGCGTCTGGCTCGCCGCCGTCGTCTCCTCCACCATGGCGGCGTTCTGTTGGGTCATCTGGTCCATATGGTTGACCGAGGTATTGATCTCGTGGAGACCCGTTGCCTGCTCGCGCGCCGCCGTCGCGATCGAATTGACGTGGTCGTTGACTTTATTCACCAGCGTCTCGATCTCGACCAGAGCATCGCCCGTCGAGCGCACCAGCGCCACGCCGGATTCGACTTCCGCCGCCGAGTTGCTGATCAGCGTCTTGATCTCCTTCGCGGCATTGGCCGAGCGCTGGGCAAGTTCGCGGACCTCCTGGGCTACGACCGCGAAGCCCCGGCCGGCATCGCCTGCGCGTGCGGCTTCGACGCCCGCATTCAGTGCCAAGAGGTTCGTCTGGAAGGCGATCTCGTCGATCACGCCGATAATCTGGCTGATCCGGCTGGACGAGTCCTCGATCCGGCTCATCGCGGTGACGGCGTTCCGCACGATCTCGCCGGACTTTCCAGCGCTCGCCTTGGTCTCGGCGACCATCTCGCGGGCCTCCGTCGCCCGCTCGGATGCGGTCCTCACCGTCGCGGTAATCTCATCGAGCGCAGCAGCCGTCTCTTCGAGCGCGGCGGCCTGCTGCTCGGTGCGCTTCGAAAGGTTGTTGGTGGCTTCGCTGATACCCGAGGCGTTGTCGTGCACGACATTGCTCGATTCGGCGATCGCTTCGATCACGTCGTTGAGCGCGCCCACGGCGGCATTGAAGTCGGAGCGCAGCTTCGAATAATCCTCGCCGAGATCGCCGATCGAAACCGTGAGGTCGCCGGCTGCAAGCTTCTCCAGCCCTGCCCCCAGCGTCTGCATCGCATGATTCTGACGCTCGGCTGCGGCGCGCAGGCTCTCCTCGTTGCCGCGGCGTTCGCTGTCGATCTCGTGCTGGCGCTCGTCTTCGCGGGTACGCATCTTGCTGCGGTCGAGCATCGAGTCGCGGAGCACCAGCAGGGCCTTCGCCATGTGGCCGACCTCGTCGCGCCGGTCGCTGTCGGAAATTTCGACCGATACATTCTCGGCTGCGATCTCAGTCATCGCCGCGCCGATCCGCGCGACAGGTGCGGTAACGCTCTTGACGATCGCATAGGCAACGGAAACGATGATCGCGGCTCCGATGGCGCAAAGGATCGCCGCCCAGATTGCGTTCTGCCAGTAGAGCGCTGCAAGGTCGTCCGAATAGACGCCGGTGCCGACGATCCAGCCCCAGGGCTCGAAGCCTGCGACGTGCGAAAATTTCAGAACCGGCTGCTCAGCACCCGGCTTCGGCCAGTAATAGTCGACAAAACCGTCGCCGTGGGCCTTCACGACATTGACGAATTCCATGAAGAGGAATTTGCCATTCGGGTCCTTGTTCTGCGAAAGGTCGGTACCGTTGAGCTCCGGCTTTATCGGGTGCATCACCATGACCGGGCGCATGTCGTTGATCCAGAAGTAGCCGCTGCCGCCGTAGCGCATGGCGGCAATCACGTCCTTCGCCGCCGCCTGCGCCGCATCGCGCGTCAGCGTACCGGCCTGCTCCATCTTGTAGTATTTCTGCAGGATGTTGACCGCCGTCGCATCCATCTGCGCAAGACCGGATTTTCTTTCCATTTCCAGTTCGGAATAAGAATAGTTCAGAAAGAAACCCATCGTCGCTACAAAAATCGCCAGCGTCAGGCCGACGAGCGAGTAGAGACGCGTTGATATCTTGATATTGCGCATGAATTCCCCCGGCATTCTCATACAGAATCGATGTTCGAATGATGAGGGGCATCCATTACTGGACGGTGAACTAATATTAGAGCGAGATGACATAACGCGGCGGAAGAGTGGTTGCCGGTGGTCCGGCTCCCGTTACAACAAATTGAATTATCTCAGAATTTTATATTCAAGAGATTTAATTCAGCTCCTACGGCGCCTGGCGCGAAAACCGCTGGCCGTTTGCATGTTCATTTCGCCTACGCTTTGCATTACCGTGCAGCGGAATCGAAACCGCAAACATCGCGAAGTGGGACCATGACCGACACCCCGAAGCCGAAAGGCGAATTGACGCTCCGCACGCTTGCCATGCCGGGCGACGCCAATCCCGCAGGCGATATCTTCGGCGGATGGGTCATGGCGCAGATGGACTTGGCAAGCGGCATCCGCGCCGCCGAACGCGCCAGGGGCCGGGTGGTGACCGCCGCGGTCAAGGAAATGGCCTTCCAGCTGCCGGTGAAGATCGGCGATACGCTCTCGGTCTTTACCGACATCGACCGCGTCGGCCGCACCTCGATCACGCTCTGCGTCGAGGCCTGGGCGCACCGCTCGCGCTACAACAAGATGGAAAAGGTCACGGCGGGCACCTTCATCATGGTGGCGCTCGACGAAAACGGCGCGCCGAAGCCGGTCCCCGAGGAGTGACACCATGCAGGCGGCGACGACACCGGAGGTCTTCGTCTATATCCGCGCCGTGATGGCGATGATCATCGGCCTCAGCCTCACCCGCCTGCTCACGGGCCTCGCCGGCATCGTCCAGTCGCCCAAGAAGCACCGCGTCTACCACGTCCACCTAGGCTGGGTCGCGTCGATGTTCCTCTTCATCATCCATTTCTGGTGGTGGGAATATCGCCTCGGCTCGCTGGTCGCCGTCACCTTCGGCGTCTACCTCTTCCTCATCAGCTTCTGCTGCCTGTTCTATTTCCTCTGCGTCCTGCTCTTCCCGACCTCGATCGAGGAATACGGTGACTACGAGGACTATTTCATCTCCCGCCGCGCATGGTTCTTCGGCATGCTGGCGCTCGCCTATGCCGTGGACCTCGGCGATACCTGGCTGAAGGGTGAGGCCTATGTCCAGGCGCTCGGCTGGGAATATGTTGTCCGCAACCTCGCCTTCATCGTCCTCTGCCTGATCGCCGCCTGGACGCGGAACCGCCGCTTCCATATCGCCTTCGTTGGCCTCGGCCTAATCTATCAGATCAGTTGGATCTTCCGGCTTTATGACGTGCTCGGGTGAGGTGTGCTTACGGCGCTTCGTCACACCCGTAGATGAGAAGACTTCACTTTTGTGGCAGCGACTGGTTCCGTCCATCCTCGTTCCTGTGCCTGTTCCCCCAAAGCCGACATTTCGATCATTTAGGGGCGTGAAACGGCTTATCTGGACTGGAGAACGACGGTGTGCCTCTTATGTCAGGGGGAAATGGAAACGAAGAGCGAAAGGACCACGCAATGGCAAAGAACACGATCTGCCTATGGTACGACAAAGACGCCGAGGCTGCTGCCCGCTTCTACGCCGAGACTTTTCCCGACAGCACAGTGGGTGCCGTCATTCGTGCACCTGGAAACTATCCATCTGGTCAGCAGGGCGACGTGTTGGTTGTTGAATTCACTGTTGCGGGTATTCCTTGTATCGGCCTGAACGGCGGTCCGGCGTTCAAACACAACGAAGCCTTCTCATTTCAGATCGCAACTGACGATCAGGAAGAAACCGACCGTTACTGGAACGCCATTGTCGGCAACGGCGGTCAGGAAAGTGACTGTGGCTGGTGCAAGGACAAGTGGGGTGTCTCCTGGCAGATCACACCGCGCGTACTGACCGAAGCGCTCGCCGCAGGCGGCGATCAGGCAAAGCGTGCCTTCGATGCGATGATGACCATGAGGAAGATCGACGTCGGCGTGATCGAAGCGGCGCGGCGCGGCTGAGGTACCATCGCGTCGGGCGGATTTTTTGCCAGAATGTCCGCCCTCGGCGCTGGCGCCTTCGAAGATCCTTCGAGATCCTTCAAACGGTTGCCTGGAGGGCGATGAAGACGGCGAGCGTGGATGGGCGGCATGATGTTCGAGGCGCGGCTTCGCCTTCGCCCGACCTTCATCACGCCTTCAAAAACTGCGAGTCCTTGTCGAAGCTCAGCCCCGGGAAAATCTTCCCCGCCAGGTCCGTGGCCGTTACGTCGAACTGGCGGTAGAGCATCGCCGCGGCGATCTCGCGCACGTCGGCCGTCGGCATTAGGTCGCGGTCGTCGAGCAGCTTGCCGTCGCCGAGCCCCGGCCATTTGCCGAGAATGCGTCCGCCATTGATCGCCCCTCCCGCCAGCACCGCGCAGCCGCCCGTGCCATGGTCGGTGCCGCCGGAGCCGTTCTGACGCACGGTGCGGCCGAATTCCGTCATAGCCAGCACGACGGTCTTCGGCCAGACCTCCGGACCAAGCGTCGCCTTCAGCACATTGATCGCCTGCGCCAGATCCTGCGCCGGCCGCTTGAACTGCCCGGCTTGGCCCACATGCGTATCCCAGCCGGTAATCGAGAAGCTCGCGATCCGGTAGTCGCCCTTCAGCATGTTGCCGGCGAGCGTCGCAACGTCGGCGATCTTCTCGCCGCGCTTGCCGTCCGGCTCGGCGATCATTGCCGCATTGTTGGCGCGCGTCGCCTCTTCCATCGCCTTGGCGAAAGCCGGATCGCCGGCATAAAGCCGCATCAGGAACTGCATCTCGTCCTTCGCTATCCCGAGATTGGAATCTGAGGCCCAGACGTCGACATTGTTCGGGCCGGAAAGGATCAGCTCCGTCGAGGTATTCACGTCGATCGCCTTGCGGGCATCCGAGCGCGGGATCACCGAAAGCACCCGGTTCAGCCAGCCTGTCTTCTCCTCGGCCACATGCTCGCCGCCCGATTCTAACATGTCCTGCCCGTCGAAATGGCTGCGCTGGTCGCGGTAGGGCGTCGAGACCGCATGCACGAAGGCAAGCTCCCTGCTCTTCCAGAGCGGCATCAGGTCGGCGGCAGCCGGATTGAGCCCGAAATACCCGTCGAGGTCGAGAAGGCCGTTGTCCGGCGTCAGCGCCAGCGTCGGCCTGAACATCGCAAAGCCCGCGTCGCCATAGGGCTGCACGAGGTCGAGGCCGTCCATCGCACCGCGCAGCACGATGGTCACGAAGCGGTTGTCGCCGGGCATGGCGGCGAAGGTAACCGGTGTGAAGATCGGAGCAGCAGCAAGGCAACAAGCGGAAGCAAGAAAGCCGCGGCGGGAAAGCGTAATCCTAGTCATGACCAGCTCCTATCGGCGGTTGAATTCGGGGGAAGCGAGAACCAGCGTCAGGCCGCTGATCTTGTTCGGCGCCTGCGAAACCACGCGGATCGTCTCGTCGCGCGCCGCATCGCCGAGCGTCGATTTCAAAAATTCGCGCGGATCCTCGTCCTTGCCGAACTGGGCGGAAGCGCGCCGCGCCCAGGCAAGCCGCTCGGCAAGCTGGCTCGCCGTGATCCAGGCGGAGAAATTCTCCTCAAAACCTGCCGGGCTTGGCGGCAGCCAGGTCGGCTGACCCATGCGGCGAAGAGCACCCTGCCCTAGCGCACGCGCGGTCTGGAAAGCCTTGCGCCGCTTGGACTTGGCTTCGTTGGCAGGATCGGGCGCCATCGCACCCGCATCGCCGCCCATGGCATTGTCCTCACCCACCATGTCCTTCGGCGGCGCCATCCCATCATCGTCGTCATCCAGGTTGGCTTTCATGAAATCGGCCGCGGCGCCATTGCCGCCGCCGGCGTTCAGTGCCCTCAAGCCCGTCACGATATAGTCGAACGGCTGGCGTGCCTTGGCGCCCTCGTCGCGCCATGCTGCCGGATGGTCGAGCATCGCGCCATAAACGGCCATCAGGTCGCCGTCTGTCTTTTTCCAGATATCCGCCATCACCATCACCATCTCCTCCGGCGGCTGGTTGGAAACGAAATGGACGGCCAGCTTGCGGCTGATGTGCTCAGCCGTCTTCGGATGGACAGCGAGATCGTCGAGCAGCGCCAGATAGTCCTTCCAGGCCCGCCGCGCGCCGCCATAGCTGACGCCGAGAACCGTATGCCTGCCGGGCTCGGAAATGCCGGGACGGAAAACCGCGTCCATCTCCTCGCGATCGATCGTCAGCCCGGTCAGCACCATCGCCGCGGCGCGCACGTCGGCTTGCGTGTAGCCGCTACCGGCGCCCAGCGTATGCAGTTCCAGAAGTTCGCGGCCGAGATTCTCGTTCAGCCCCTTCTTCTGCTTCATGCCGCGGGCTGATTCCGGCCCCTGCGATTGCGCCTGATCGAGATAGATGAGCATCGCCGGATGCTCCGTCGCGGCGCGCAGCAGGTCGGCGAACGACCCGCCGATATTCGGCCGGATCGCCTCCGCCTCGTAAAGCGGCACGATCATCCGCATCGGCAGGCTTTTGTTCGCGCTCGTCGAGAAATGATTGGTCCAGAAGGTGGCAAGCCGCTCGTGGAATCCGTTCGGCGAAAGCACCGCCTGCATCAGCCGCGCATTGGCGTCGCGCTGGAACCCTTGCTGCACCTGCTTCTGGATCGCCTTGCGCCTCTCCCGGCGCGTTTCATCGCCGCCGCTGCTCTGGCGGAGTTCCCGGAGTTGGTCCTGCAGAATGGCAATCTGCCGATGGCGTCCATCAATGCCGCCGGCAGGAAAGGACGGCGTGCTTCGCGCAGCGTCCTTCACCTGACCAAGTAGCTGGTCCTTGCTCTGCGGCGGCGCCTCGCCCGGCCGGAATCCATAGCCGAACCGGATCGCCGCCATCGTCTGGAAAGAGAGGCTCATGGCCGATCACCTCCTGATCACTGAATGGTGACAGCCTCCCAGCCAAATGCGTCGGCAATTCGGCAATTTCCCGAGATGGACTATTTGTAATCCATTGGAAAGATTTTGTAATCTGTTGGAAAGGATGCGTTCATGCGCGGAAGATGAACGAGGCGCCGACCGCGATCAGGGCAAAACCAATCGCGTGGTTCCAGGTCAGGTTCTCGCCGAGCCAGAAGATCGAGAAGCCAGAGAAGACCATCAGCGTGATCACCTCCTGCATCGTCTTCAACTGCGCCGTCGTATAGACCGCCGAGCCGATACGGTTCGCCGGCACCGCCAGACAGTATTCGAAGAAGGCAATGCCCCAGCTCGCGACAATGGCAAGGGCGATCGCACTGCCCTTGTGCTTCAGATGCCCGTACCAGGCGAAGGTCATGAAGATATTGGAGGCGAAAAGCATGCCGACCGGCCAGATGGCGGCGGGGCTGA
This sequence comes from Rhizobium sullae, assembly GCF_025200715.1. NCBI lineage: Bacteria > Pseudomonadati > Pseudomonadota > Alphaproteobacteria > Hyphomicrobiales > Rhizobiaceae > Rhizobium > Rhizobium sullae. The sequence goes on along the minus strand of NZ_CP104143.1, from coordinate 1,404,446 downwards.
GGGAAAAATACATGGGCGAATCCGATGAAGAAAACTGGTGCCAGCTTGTATCGGTAAACCTGCCGAGCTCAAGGGCTTACGGGGACATGCCGCAGCTAATCCCCACCGAAAACTTCGGCATTGTTTCGGCATTATAGTGCAGATGCCACCAGTGGCAGCGCGTGGCCTAGCCCTCATCCCGGGATGTCAGCGGCGCACCAGGGAGATAAAGCGAAATCGGCCGGATTTCATAGACTGCGGACGGGTTGGCGCGGCGCAGGTCGCGCGCTGCTGCGACGGCCGTCTCAAGCGTTGGATAATCCACGACGTAGAAGCCGAGCAGTTGCTCCTTGGTTTCAGCAAAGGGGCCGTCGGTGATCATGCCGGCACCCGCCCCCCGCAAGGTCACGGCGCGCCCCGTTGGGCCAAGCCGCGCGGCCGGTCCCAAATGTTTCTCCTGGACAAGGCGATCGTTGACCTGGAGTAGTTCGGTCATCAGCGCCGCATCCTCCTCCTTGGTCCAGGATTCGACTACTCCCTCTTCGTGATAGGCCAGGATGGCGTAAAGCATGGATTGTTCCTCCTCGTGCGCCCTTCAGTTTCCGCCACTCGAACTTCATCGCGCACAACCCCGGAGTCCAGGGAATTCGACCGAAGTCATAACCTACTAAACGCGGTTGATTGCACAGGTTTGATACCTGGCGTGCAAGTTCGCCCCATCGTCAGATACCGCAAGACTCTGGCCGATCGCAAGTCGGTCCAATTATACACCATCAGGTTGCGAGCGATTTATTTCAAATCACCTTGAGATATGGATTCCTATGTCTGCTTGAGGGGGGCGGCTTCGTTCGACGACCCGGCTTAGCGCAGGGGTTCAGACGGCGTCGGTTTCGTGATCGGCTGGACCGGCCCACCTGACGCTGCTTGGAGGCAACCAGTCGCACACCGTCAAGCAACATTCGAGAGGCTCGGCCAGGATGCGAACGGCAGGAAGACCGCCGAATTCGTCGCCCATCTGATACCGGTTATCGTGTGATGCGGGTCGTCAGCTGCCTGTGGCCACGTGGAGTGCGGGCACTTCCTCGTGCGGCTCGCCTTCCAGCATCACTCTGTTGCGGCCTGCCGCCTTCGCCGCGTAAAGCGCGGCATCCGCCCGGCCGATCACCCCGTGAAGCGATTGATTGCCGACCGCCGCTGCGGCGACACCGAAGCTCGCGGTAACCTTGCCGGTCTCCGCCGTACCGTTGGCCGAGGAAAAGGCCTGCCTGAGCGCGTTGGCAAACGTGCCTGCCTCGGCAAGGCCGGCACCGGGAAGGAAAGCGACGAACTCCTCGCCACCGAAACGTGCGGCGAAGGCGCCTTTTGGCACGCGCTCCAGCAACAGCTGCGCCAGCCCGATGATCACGGTATCGCCTGCCGCATGCCCGAACACGTCGTTGATACGCTTGAAGTGGTCGATATCGCAGACGACGACGGCCCCCGAGGCGCCCTTCAATCCTGTCACCACCCGCTCGAAGCCGCGGCGGTTCAAGAGGCCGGTCAGCGGATCCCGATCCGCGACGTCGCGGTAAGCAGCAATCGTATCGACGGTCACCGCCCCCAGTGCAGAAAGCGCGAAGAACAGCGCCAAAACGGATGCGCCGGCCTGCATGAAGAACGCGTAATCCGACGCCAGGAAACCATCCGCGCCGCCGTATGACGGCAGGGCGAAAATCAGGATCGCGTTGCGGGCGATGATCTCCATCACCACGAGACCCGAAACCGCAAGCAGCAGTGCGTCGGCGCGGTGCTTCACATGGCGCGCCGTTTTGAACAGGGTAAAACTCAGCAGCGACGCACAGGCAAAATCGTTCAGCAGCAGTTCCGCCGAAACGCTCTGCGCAACAAGAACTGGGTAAAGGGTCGCAGCATAGATGATCGAGGCGAAGGCGATCCGCAATGCTGCAAAGGAAGGCCGGCTGAAGCGGCAAAGAAGCGCGCCGCCGTAGAAATAAAATGCGGCGAGGAACAGCGCATCGGCAATCAGCGAAGCCATCTGGGCCGGAACCGCAACAGGCGCCAGCGGCATGGAAAACGCAGCAGCGGCAAAGATATAGCCCGCACCCCAATGCCTCGCTTCGCGCGATCCGAACCGGGCAACGATCAGGAACGTGCAGCCGAAGGTCAGCATCATGACCGGCAGCAGAAAAGCGAAATTGTCGGTGGAAGCCATCAAACCCTCGCGGCGGGACGCAGTACATAACCTCCGCACGGGAAACATTAGCGTTCGGCAGTTAAGAAAAGCCTAGGCAAGATCGCTCGGCCGAATAGGAATGAAACAGACGGCCAAGCACGGTGGTGGCCAGCGCCTCTTGCCCTCAGCTTCGTAAAGCGCCCGGCGGCGCTTCGGCCTCCTCCGTGCCGAAACGCACGTCCTTCTTCTCGTAGCCGAACCCGGAAAGGAGCGCGACGGCCACCGTTACCAGGGTGGCGGTGATCAGCAGCGCCGTCGCATAGTCGCCGTTCCAGTGTGCAGCAAGCCCCGCCTGCATCGTCGCGTTGCCGGAAGCGAGCAGGTTGCCGAGCTGATAGGCGAAGCCCGGGAAGGTGCCGCGCACCTCGTCGGGCGACAGCTCGTTAAGGTGCACCGGCACAATGCCCCAGGCACCCTGAACGAAGAGCTGCATCAGGAAGGCGCCGATTGCGAGCAGCACCGGTCCCGGCGCATGGACCCAGAGCGGCGCGACGGGCACGGCAAGCAGCGCGGCGATGACGATCGCCCGCTTCCGTCCGATCCGCTGCGACAGCGCCCCGAAGAACAGCCCGCCGCAGATCGCGCCGATATTGTAGACGATGGCGATCGCGCCGGTCGTATAGCTGTCGTAGTTTCGTTGCATTTCCAGGAAGGTCGGATAGATGTCCTGCGTGCCATGGCTGAGGAAGTTAAACGCCGTCATCAAGAGCACCGACCAGACGAACAGCGGAATGTTCTCCCTGAGCACGGTGAGGAACGGCCGCCGTCCCTCCGCCTGCCGCTTCAGGAAGACCGGGCTTTCCTCGACATTGCGGCGGATATAGAGCACCAGCAGCGCCGGAGCCGCGCCGACGAAGAACATGCCGCGCCAGCCGATCACCGGGAAGAGCAGGAAGAAGACGATCGAGGCGATGAAATAGCCGGAGGGATAACCCGCCTGCAGGATGCCGGAGACGATACCACGGGAATTCTCCGGCACGGTCTCCATGACCAGTGAGGCGCCGACGCCCCATTCGCCGCCCATGGCGATGCCGTAGAGCGCGCGGAGCACCAGGAACATGGTTAGCCCCGTCGAGAAGCCGGTCAGGAATTCGAACAGCGAATAGAGCAGCACGTCCGCCATCAGCGTCACGCGCCGCCCGAACCTGTCGGCCGCCAACCCGAAGACGAGCGCGCCCACCGCCCGCATCGCAAGCGTGAGGAATATCGCTACCGAAACGGCCGGGACGTCGGTGTGGAATTCCTCGGCGATGTATTTAAGAACAAAAACGAGAATGAAGAAATCGAAGGCGTCGAGCGTCCAGCCGAGATAGCTGGCTATAACGGTATTGCGCTGCTGCGGCGTGAGCGCGCGCAGGCTTTCCAATGCGGACATCATGCTTCCTCCGTCCGAAAGCGGCGGCGAGGCGGGCAATGTCCGGATGCCGTCGAAGAAAGGTGGCCCGGAACCGGGGCTGCCGGATGACAGCTGCGAACAACGACAGCACCGCTGCCCTTGTTCCACGTCTGCGACAGTTTGACCGTCCAAAGGGCCGGCTCCAGCGAGGTGCCGCCCCGGGATGCCCCTGCTTCGAAGGCAAGGGAGCGCAAGATAAGCCGAATTGGGTATGCGGCCGACATTCTCAATCGGCGCGGGAAATGCTACGCATTCCAGGAGATAGGGCTCCTGCGGATCGACAAGAGATATCGCCATGGGTGGGAGTGCGCTGGCAAACACGACCGTTCATATTCGCCGTTTGCAGCGAGGCCGAGCGCCACCTGTGATTCCAGAGGTATTTTCCGGCGACACCCGGCTCGTCGGCCGATGGTGGAACGCACCGTTCGAATACAATCTTCCGCCCTTGAAGGATCATGTTCTCTCTGCGAAATATGCCGGGGAAGGCATGGCTTCGGTCAAGATGGGCCAACAGACGATTTCCGCTCCCGCAATGGCGGGGACGATAACATTCGCGCCTAGAGGGCATGATGGCTTGTGGCGAGCGGATGGCGCCGTCGAGGTCTCCAACATCTTTCTGGGCCATAGCCGCCTCCTGGCATGCGCCGATCAGGTGGGTACTGGCCGCGAGCCCGAGCTGCTCGACCGCGTGAATTTCAACGATCCCAAACTGTTCGCGATCATGAACCTGATCAACGACGAGATCAGTTCGCAAGACGCGATGTCTCAGCTGTTCATCGAGCAGCTCCTCGATCTTGTGTGCCTCCAGCTCATCAGATCACATTCAGCGGTTCCGGCGCCGATCTCGCCTCCGCCGCGGCGCGGTCTGTCGGGCTGGCAGCTCAAGCGCGTCACCAGCTACATGCGTGAAAATCTCGCGGCGGATGTCAGGCTTCAGGAGCTGGCGGATCTCGCCAATTTGAGCCGCTTCCATTTCTGCACGGCCTTCCGCATGGCGACCGGATATACGCCGCATGAATGGCTGACCCGCCAGCGGATTGCCTATGCCAAGACACTCCTGAAAGAGCAAACGCTGCGCATCACGGACATCGCACTCGTCGTCGGATACGAGACGCCGTCCTCCTTCTCCGCGAACTTTCGCAAAGTGGCGGGCATCACGCCGAGCGAGTTCCGCCGCCGGCTCTAACGGCCCGAGGCCGTTTCGGCACGATTGCGGCGTCGATCGCCGCAATATTCGAACAATTCCGAAAGATCGCGACAGCAACTTCGCGGCATCGGTCCTATCCTTCGCGCGCTCAACTGCGTTGAAGAGGATGTTCCTTCATGACAGAGAACCCGTCGGAATTGCATCCGCCATTCCCCGTCCTGTCGCGCCGGGAAGCGCTTCAGGTCACGGCCGGCGCCGTCGCGCTGGCCGCATTGCCGCTTCAGCCCGTGACGGCAGCAAGCTCCCCAGCAGCCGCCATGAACGAGACGGCCTTGACGATAACGGTGAACGGCCGCGCTCATACGCTGAGGGTCGATCCGCGTCAGTCCATCCTCGATGTCCTGCGCGAGACGCTCGATCTCACCGGCACGAAGAAGGGCTGCAACCAGGGCGCCTGCGGCGCGTGCACCATTCTCGTCGACGGTAGACGTATCGTTTCCTGTCTGACCTTGGCATCCATGCACGACGGCGCCCGGATCGAAACGATCGAAGGCCTCGAGACGGATGGCGCGCTTCACCCCCTGCAGGAAGCATTCGTCGAGCACGAGGGCTTGCAATGTGGGTTCTGCACGCCCGGCCAGATCATGTCGGGCCTCGGGTGCATCGCCGAAGGGCACGCGGGTTCGCCGGAAGAGATTCCGTTCTGGATGAGCGGCAATATCTGTCGCTGCGGCGCCTATCCGGGCATCGTCGCGGCGGTCGCCGACATAGGCGGGAGGACCTGATCCATGCTTCCTTTCATCCTGGAAAAGCCACGCAGCACCGAAGACGCTATAGCGGCCGCCGCGGCGGGCGGGCGCTATATTGCCGGGGGCACCACGCTCGTCGACCTGATGCGCGAGGAGGTCGAGCGTCCCGAACGGCTCGTTGACATAAACGCGCTTCCCCTGGGTGGCATCCGTGTGGAGGGCGAGGATCTGGTCATCGGCGCGCTTGCGCGCATGGCCGACGTCGCCGCCGATCCGAATGTCCAGCGCCTGCAGCCGCTGATCGCGGAAAGCCTGATCGAGGGCGCCTCGCCGCAACTGCGGAACATGGCCTCGATGGGCGGCAACCTTCTACAGCGGGTTCGCTGTCCCTATTTCCGCATGCTCGATGTCGGCTGCAACAAGCGCATGCCGGGATCGGGCTGCGCGGCAATCGATGGGCTGAATGCCGGTCACGCCATCCTCGGCACGAGCGACCATTGCGTGGCAACGCATCCTTCCGATGTCGCCGTCGCTCTGGTCGCGCTCGACGCCACGATGCGTGTCCGGGGTCCGCAAGGCGAACGCAGTTTTCCGGTCGAGGAACTCTTCCGACTGCCGGGCGATACGCCGCAAATCGAACACACATTGCTGCCGGACGAGCTCATCATGGAGCTGCGCGTGCCAGGCAGGCCCCGCAGCAGCCGCGCCCGCTACCTGAAGGTCCGCGACCGCGCCTCCTATGAATTCGCGCTCGTCTCAGCGGCTGTTGACCTCTTAGTCGAGGATGACGTGATCCGCGAAATCCGTCTCGCGGTCGGCGGGGTCGGCACGCGTCCCTGGCGCCTCCGCGATTGCGAGGCCGCGCTGCTGGGGAAACGACCGGGCCGCCAGGCATTCGAGGACGCTGCGCAACTGGCCACGCAAGGCGCCCGGCCGCTGCACCACAATCACTTCAAGCTCGAACTCTTGCCGCGGACGATTGTCCTGGCACTCGAAATGGCGGGAGAAATCGTATGAGCGTGAACCTCATCGGAAAGCCCCTGACCCGTGTCGACGGCCGCGCCAAAGTCACAGGCGCGGCACGCTACGCCGCCGATTTCAACCAGCCGGACCAGCTCTACGCCGTGATCGTCAGCGCGACCATCGGTCTCGGCCGAGTGACCGGGATCGAAAGCGCGGAGGTCGAGAGGACGCCCGGCGTCGCCGCCGTGATAGCGTACAGCAACGCGCAACGCCTGCCATATCTGCCCCACAAGGCCGTCATTGATCCGGCAGTGGGCGAACGCCTCCACGTCCTGCAGGACGACACCGTGCGTTTTTACGGGCAGCCCGTTGCCGTCGTCGTTGCGGACACCCTCGATCATGCCGAGCGCGCTGCCGCCGCGCTCCGCATTTCCTATGAGGCCCGGCGGCCGCTCGTCGATCCAGCCGATCCGCGCACAGAAAGAATTGCTCCGGAGGCGGCCGACAGATCACGCGGCGATGCGGAAACCGCCATAGCGGATGCTTCCGTCACGATCGACGAAATCTATGAAATCGCCCGCGAAAACCATAATCCCATGGAGCCGCACGCGACAATCGCAGCGTGGAACGGCGAGCGGCTGACCCTTTGGAGCAAGAGCCAGTACTTGGTGAATGAGCAAGCCGAGATTGCCGCGGTCTTTGGCCTGCCCGTCCAGAATGTCGAGGTCGTCTGCCCGTTCATCGGCGGCGCCTTCGGAACGAGCCTCAGGACCTGGCCGCATGTCACACTCGCGGCACTTGCAGCGCGCCATGTCGGACGGCCCGTCAAGCTCGTGCTCACCCGCAAGCAGATGTTCTTCACCACCGGCCACCGGCCGCGCACGCTTCAGAGGATTGCGCTTGGAGCGACGCCCGACGGCAAGCTTCTCGGCGTGGTTCACGAAGGCGCGGGAGAAACAAGCCGCTACGAGCAATTCACGGAAGCCCTGACCACCGTCACGGACTATCTCTATTCCTGCCCCAACGTGCGCACCCAGTACCGGCTGGTGCAGCTCGACACGGGCACGCCAAACCATATGCGCGGTCCGGGCGAAGCAAGCGGCATCTTTGCCCTCGAAAGTGCAATGGACGAGTTGTCCTATAAGCTCGGGATCGATCCGATCGAGCTGAGACGCCGCAACGAGCCGCGGGTCGATGAAGCTGAAAACAAGCCGTTTTCCAGCCGCTCGCTGATGCAATGTTACGAACTCGGCGCCGACCGCTTCGGCTGGGCTCAAAGGACGCCCGAACCGCGCTCCATGCGCGACGGGCGTCTTCTGATCGGCATGGGAGCGGCCACAGCCACCTATCCGGCGTTTCACGCGCCTGCCAACGCCAGAGTTCGGCTGCTGACGGATGGCGTTGCCGAGGTGGAGGCGGCCGCCAGCGACATGGGTCCGGGCACCTATACGTCGATGACACAAGTGGCGGCGGAATTCCTTGGACTGCCGCTCGAGCAGGTCCGCTTCAGGCTCGGCAGGTCGGATTACCCGCAGACACCCTCGCATGGCGGCTCATGGACGATGGCGTCGGTGGGATCGGCAATTCGGGCCGCCTGTCTTGAGGTGCAGGCGCAGATCGCCCGCCGTGCGGTAGAGGATGCCGGCTCGCCTGCCTTCCGAGCGTCGGTGGACGATCTTGAGTGGAGCGGCGGGCTCCTTCACCGCCGCGGGGAGCCGTCATCGGGTTTGTCCTATCAGGATATCGTCGGCAGAACCGGTGTTCCGGTCGAAGCCAACGGATTTGCGCAGCGTGATCCGGAGGTGGCGGAACGATATTCGATGCATTCCTTCGGCGCGGTTTTCGCGGAAGTTGCCATCGACCCCGACGTCGGAACGATCGGGGTGCGCCGCATCGTCGGGGCTTATGGCATCGGGCGCGTCGTCAATCCGCTGCTTGCCAGAAGCCAATGCACGGGCGGCATGATCGGGGGCATCGGCATGGCGTTGATGGAGCGTACCGTCCTCGATCCGCGCGACGGCCGGCCGGTCAATGCCCACATGGCCGACTACCTCATGCCTGTGAATCTCGATATTCCGAAGCTGGACGCACTCTTCGTCGACGAGATCGATCCGCATGTGAACCCGCTCGGCGTGAAAGGCTTGGGCGAGATTGCCCTGGTGGGAACCGCTCCAGCGATCGCGAACGCGGTATTCCACGCAACGGGCAAGCGCGTACGGACCCTGCCGATCCAAATCGAGCATGTCCTGACTGCTTGAACAGCGCTCAGCGCTCAGCGGCCAGCTTTTCGCGAATATGGTCCGGCCCACCGGTCATTCGCCGTGCGAACGGCCGGTCAGGGTCCACGACGCGCCAGAAGGGAGCGCTGGCATCCTCGCTGATGCGCACCAGGTGCCGCTGCACGGTCACCGGGCAGCACGCATCGGCTCCGTATTTTGCCGCGAGTGCACGTCTCAGCGCCGCCGGGTCCGACAGATGGCCCGGTTGGGCCGCCCGCAGTTCGTCGGCGACCATCGTCTCGCTTGGGATCAGCATGCTCTGCGTCAGGCTTTTGCCTTTGCGCCGCATTTTGATGACCGGAATGTCCTCCATGCTTCACCTCTCCAAACGGCGTCCAGAGCCTCAGCTCAGGTTCCTGCGCCGCTCCATTTCGGCCGCGCTTGGCTGGTCGGGTCCGAATGAGCCTGTGACGACGTCGCCGTTGCGAGCGTATTTGTTGATCGTCACGCCGGAGCCGGAGACCCGTGAGCTCACGAGTTTCAGCGCGCCGGGAAAGGCGCCGTCGCCGAACAATTTCTTGCCCTTGCCGAGCACGACCGGAAATAAGAAAACATTGAATTCATCGACTAGGTCGTTTCTGAACAGGGTCTGCAGAAAGTCGGTCGAGCCCTGGGTCAGCAAATCCGGGCCTTCCCCGCTTTTCAACGTCCTGAGTGCGGCGACCGCATCGGTACCGAGCAACTGGCTGTTCTGCCAGCTGAGCTTGAAGTCCGGATTGCGGGTCGCGACATATTTGGTGATGCGGTCGAACAGCGGGCCGATCGAGTCGTCGGCATCGACATATGGCCAATATGCGGCGAAGATATCATAGGTCTTGCGGCCGAGCAGAAGGTCGAACGGCTTGGCGAACATCTCGTCCACGGCCTTCCCCATTGCCTCGTCGAAATAAGGCCAGACCCAGCCGCCATACTTGAAGCCACCGACAGGGTCTTCGTGCGGGCCGCCCGGCGCCTGCATGACGCCATCAAGACTGACGAATGCACCGGTGATAACCTTTCTCATGTCTGCTCTCCTCTGTGCGAGCCCTTGTGGCCCTTACCTGCCAAGGACGTGTGGCCGCCGCCTGTCCCGACAACGGCCCCGGAAAAACTTGAAAAGATGCCGGCAGAAACAACATGCCTTCCACAAAGAGCGACCGCAACCGGTGGAAAGCCACTGTGTGGTGCCAGCGTTGAACGCGACAAATCCAGCGAAGGGTATGTTGCATGGAACTCGAGATTCGCCCGCTCACGCCTGACTTATGGCCTTTCCTTGAGGATCTCTTCGGTAAGACCGGCGCCGCCAGCCGTTGCTGGTGCATGTATGGGCGGATCGGTGCGGCCTATCGCAAGCGGCCGGGCGAGGAAAACAAGGCGGTGTTCCGCGAGATCGTCAAGCGCGGCCCGCCACCGGGCCTTCTTGCCTTCCATGGCGATGTCGCGGTCGGCTGGTGCCAGCTCACGCCACGCGACGCCGTTCCTGCGTTGGACCGGCAGTGGCGGGTGAAGCGGGTAGACGATGCTCCAGTCTGGGCGCTGTCCTGCCTTTATGTGCGCAAGGGCTATCGCCGGCAGGGCGTGACGTTCGAGCTGATCCTGGCGGCCTTGAAGACCGCCAGGATGGCAAAGGCACCGGCCCTTGAAGCCTACCCCTTCGATGCCAGGGTGTCGCCGAGCGCTTCGGGCAGCGGCTATGCGTCGACCTTCACGCGCGCCGGCTTCAAGGTCGTCGCCCGGCGGATTCGCGCGCGCCCGATCATGCGCCACGATTTGAAGGAGACCGCCGATTGACCGTTCGTCACCGGCAATGGCTCCCGATACCCCCCGGGGAGAACGTCTACAACCATCATCTCCGGCGCTGGCGAGTCCATGGAATCCCGTCACACTTGTCACTCCCATCATTTCGATGGCAAGGGCTAAAGTTGGTGCCATGTTAGGTGCTTGAGGTGCCCTTGTTGAGGGAGAGCTTCCGCCTACATGCTGCGGGGTAGCACTTTGCCATCCTCCGCCCCAGGTGCCATGACAAACACGGGAGAGAGACCGATGCAAGAGTCCCTTGTCGTTCGCCGCGAGACGCATATTCCGGCGCCGCCCTCCGCGGTGTTCGCCCTCCTGACCGATCCGGAGAAGATTCTGCGCTGGATGGGAACGGAGGCGGAGATCGAGCCGCAGCCTGGAGGAATCTATCTGGTCAACGTCACCGGTGCCCGCTTTGCCCGCGGCTCCTTTCGCGAGGTGGTGCCGGTGCACCGCCTGGCCTACAGCTTCGGCTGGGACGGCAGCGAAGTGGTGCCGCCGGGGTCGAGCCTGGTCGAGATCGACCTCGTCGAGCAGCCGGATGGAACACTGCTGCGCCTGACTCATACCGGCCTGCCGAGCACCGAACAATGCGAGGGCCATGCGGAAGGCTGGGCTCATTACCTCGACCGATTGGTCGAAGTCGCAGCCGGGCGCGATCCGGGTCCGGATTCCTTCGCCGGCAAAACGTGACAGCGTCCGCTCCCGAAATTGAATATCCCCGCACGGTGACGCAACAACTGGAGCGGCGCGGATGACAGGCGGCGATCGCGGTGGCATGATCGCGGCATGGATCTACCCCCGCCCCTCGCCTGGCTGGTGGACGAGGCCGGTGCCTCGCCTAGCCCTGAACGATTCTTGTCCGAGCTCGGCGGCCGGCTGCTGGCCGACGGCCTGCCGCTGGCCGGCGCAGCTCTGACGCTCGCGGTGCCGCATCCGATCGTCGCCCGCCGCACCTGGCTCTGGCGGGCGGAGACTGGCGTGGTGATCGAGGCGTTGGCTTTCCCCGGCGCGGCGCTCAACCAGGCCGGACGCGACTGGCTGGCCGGGCTCGGCCCGGTAGAGGAGCACATCGCAGGCTCGGCGCCGGACAGTCCGCTGCTCGGCTGGGCCGGGATACGGCCGTTCGACCAAGCCGAGGCCGGCCGGCTGCGGCAGGCCTCGCGTTTTGCCGCGGCACCGTTGGCAGCGCTCGCCGCAAGGGCGGCGCTTTCAGCACTACTCGAAGCCTATCTCGGGCGGCGCAGTGCCGCGCGGGTGCAGGCCGGCGCGCTGCATCGCGGCACCGGGGAGACGATCCGTGCCGCACTGCTCTGTGCTGATTTGCGCGATTTCACCGCCCTCTCCGAAGCGACAGAGCCTGTGGTGATGATCGCCGCGCTCGATGCGTGGTTCGACCGCGTCGCTGGCGCAGTCCACGCCTTCGGCGGCGAGGTGCTGAAGTTCATGGGCGACGGCGTGCTGGCGATTTTCCCGGCTGCCGGCGCGCCGGCCGAAGCCTGCGAGGCGGCGCTGCGGGCCGCCGCCGCCGCCCGCGCCGGCATGGCCCATCTCGACGCGGCGCGGCAGGCGCAGGGATTGCCGCCGCTGCCTTTCGGCGCGGCCCTGCATTTCGGAGAGATGCTGTGGGGCAATATCGGCGCGGCCGACCGGCTGGACTTCACCGCCATCGGCCCCGCCGTCAACCTAGTCAGCCGGCTCGAAGGGCTATGCAAACCCCTTGGCCGCAGCGTGCTGATCTCCGGCGCGCTCGCGCGAGAGACGGAGGCGGCCCTGACCCCGCTGGGCGAGCACCGGTTGCGCGGCATCGCCGAGCCCTGCGCGGTCTTCACCCTGCCGGAGGATTGAGCCCACTGTTGGCGAAATCCGAACGATTCATTCGTTTCCCTTTTGTACTCTTTGCCTCTTCCCTTTCGCCCTGACTCTCGCCATATTCCGCCCATGGCCAAATCGACGAAGAAATCCCCCGCCCCGAACGGCTTCGAGGAAGCCCCGCAGTCGTCCTTTGAAGGCGCTCCGCTGGAGGGCTCCGTCGCCGACTGGGTGAAGCAATTAGAAGCCGACGCCGAGGCGTCCAGCGTCGAGACGCAGCGCGAGATCGCCTCCAAGGCCGGCAAGCACCGCAAGAAGGTGGAGATCGCCGCCTCCAAATCCGCACGGGGAACATCGATGGGCGGCTCGACCGACCCGAAGACCCGCGCCCGTGCCGGCCTCAATCCGGTTTCCGGCATGGACACGACGCTGGAGGAGGCCGCCTCGCTGAATGCCGGCACCGCGGTTACGGCCACAGTCGAGGCGCTCTCGGCGCTCATCGAGTCCGGCAATCCGCTGCACAAGAACGGCAAAATCTGGACGCCGCACCGCCCGGCCCGGCCGGAGAAGTCCGAGGGCGGCATCAAGATCCGCATGGTCTCCGACTACGAGCCCGCCGGCGACCAGCCGACGGCGATCCGCGACCTCGTCGAGGGCCTTGAGAACGATGACCGCTCCCAGGTGCTGCTCGGCGTCACCGGCTCCGGCAAGACCTTCACCATGGCCAAGGTGATCGAGGCGACCCAGCGTCCCGCCGTGATCCTGGCGCCGAACAAGACGCTCGCCGCCCAGCTCTATTCCGAGTTCAAGAACTTCTTCCCCGACAACGCGGTGGAATATTTCGTCTCCTATTACGACTACTACCAGCCGGAGGCCTACGTCCCGCGCTCCGACACCTATATCGAAAAGGAATCGTCGATCAACGAGCAGATCGACCGCATGCGCCACTCGGCGACGCGCTCGCTGCTCGAACGCGACGATTGCATCATCGTCGCCTCAGTCTCTTGCATCTACGGTATCGGCTCGGTCGAGACCTACACCGCCATGACCTTCCAGATGTCGGTCGGCGACCGGCTCGACCAGCGCCAACTGCTCGCCGACCTCGTCGCCCAGCAGTACAAGCGCCGCGACATGGATTTCCAGCGCGGCTCATTTCGCGTCCGCGGCGACACGATCGAGCTCTTCCCCGCCCACTTGGAAGACGCGGCCTGGCGCATAAGCATGTTTGGCGACGAGATCGACGCCATCACCGAGTTCGATCCGCTGACCGGCCAGAAGACCGGCGACCTGAAATCGGTGAAGATCTACGCCAACTCGCACTATGTCACGCCGCGCCCCACGCTCAACGGCGCCATCAGGGCGATCAAGGAGGAGCTGAAGCTCCGCCTCGCCGAGCTGGAAAAGGCCGGCCGCCTGCTGGAGGCCCAGCGCCTGGAGCAGCGCACCCGCTACGACATCGAGATGCTGGAGGCGACCGGCTCCTGCGCCGGCATCGAGAACTATTCGCGCTACCTCACCGGCCGTGCCCCTGGCGAGCCGCCGCCCACCCTCTTCGAATATATCCCTGACAACGCCCTGCTGTTCATCGACGAGAGCCACGTCACCGTACCGCAGATCGGCGGCATGTACCGCGGCGACTTCCGCCGCAAGGCGACGCTTGCCGAATACGGCTTCCGCCTGCCGTCCTGCATGGACAACCGCCCGCTGCGCTTCGAGGAATGGGACGCGATGCGCCCGGACACCGTCGCCGTCTCCGCCACGCCGGGCGGCTGGGAGATGGAGCAGGCCGGCGGCGTCTTCGCCGAACAGGTCATCCGCCCGACCGGCCTCATCGACCCGCCGGTGGAGGTCCGCTCCGCCCGCTCCCAGGTTGACGACGTGCTCGGCGAAATCCGCGAGACCGCCGCCAAGGGCTATCGCACCCTCGTCACCGTACTCACCAAGCGCATGGCCGAGGACCTCACCGAATACCTGCATGAGCAGGGCGTGCGCGTCCGCTACATGCATTCCGACATCGACACGCTGGAGCGCATCGAGATCATCCGCGATCTGCGGCTCGGCGCCTTCGACGTGCTGGTCGGCATCAACCTCTTGCGCGAAGGCCTCGACATCCCCGAATGCGGCTTCGTCGCCATCCTCGACGCCGACAAGGAAGGTTTTCTGCGCTCCGAGACGTCCCTCATCCAGACGATCGGCCGCGCCGCACGCAACGTCGACGGCAAGGTCATCCTCTATGCCGACAATGTCACCGGCTCGATGAAGCGCGCCATGGAGGAAACCGGCCGCCGCCGCGAAAAGCAGGTGGCCTACAACCTCGAACACGGCATCACCCCGGAATCGGTGAAGGCCCGCATCTCCGATATCCTCGATTCCGTCTACGAGCGCGACCACGTCCGCGCCGACATCTCCGGCGTCTCCGGCAAGGGCTTCGCCGACGGCGGCAACCTCGTCGGCAACAACCTGCAGACCCATCTCAACGCGCTTGAAAAACAGATGCGCGATGCAGCCGCCGACCTCGACTTCGAAAAAGCCGCCCGCCTGCGCGACGAAATCAAACGCCTCAAAGCCGCCGAGCTTGCGGTCATGGACGACCCGATGGCGCGCGAGGAGTCCAGGGCGATGGAGGCCGGTGGAAGAAAGAAGATCGGCGCGGCAAACGCAACCGACTCCCTCCCCCTTGTGGGGAAGGTTGGAGAGGGGAAACCACGATCCGCAGCGTCAGCCGCAAATATCCCTCCCGGCCCTTCGGGTCACCCTGCCCGCAAGGGCGAGGGAAAGAGCGGCACCTACTTCGCCAAACCCACCCTTGACGACATGGGCCCAGGCACGGACGCCGTAAAACCCCTCTTCCGCAAGAACACCCTTGACGAAATGACCGTCGGCCGCACCGAAAAACCGATCACCGGCAAGCTGCCGGAAAAGCCGCAGACGCAGAGCCCCTCCTCGCTCCAACGGGGAGAGGATAGTTCGCCCCGCGCGGCGCAGCCGGGCGATTCGCCGAACTTGGTGAGGGGGAATCCCGACGACCCTCGCCCCCTTGCGCGCGGCAAGACCGGCGCCGGCTCCTACGAGGACCCGGCGGAGCAGAAGCGCAAGGGCCGGACGAAAGGCAAGACCGGACGCCCGGGGCGGTGACCCCTCTCTCCCTCATCCCGACTTGATCCGCGATCCAGCCCCCACGCGTCCGCGCGGTGAATGACTCTTTTTCTCCGCCCTCTTCAGTCAAACCTCTCGTCGATATGCTGCACCCGGTCGGAAATCACATTGTCGATCACCACATTCGACAGCAGCTTCGGACCAACGGCCCACAAGGCGCGCATATGATCCGTATCCTCATGCCTGCGATGCGCTTCCTCGCTGGTGAAGGCCTCGGCCAGCAAAATCCTGTCCGGATGGTCCGGCATCGGCACCAGCTCGATATAGAGGCAATCCGGATCGAGCCGGCTCTTCTCCAGATGCTCCCGCGCCGCCTCAAGATAGGCCGCGCGCTGTCCGGGCTTGGTGGTGAAGAATCCGACGATGCATTTCATGGCGGCCTCCGAGCCTTGGTCCGTCCCGAAGCTTCGCCTATGCGCCGGTCGAAGACAAGCGCGACACTCTCTCGTCCTCTCCGTCATCCTCGGACGCCTCCCGGCCTCTCGTCCACGACAAAGACGGGCGCCGGCTCCCACGAGAATCCGGTGAATCAGAAGCGCAAGGGAGGACGAAGGGGGAAACGGGCCGGCCGACGCGGTAATATTTTCCGAACTCGACTTTAAGCTTATTGGTAAATTCCAGAGCTATTCTGCCCTGCTCAATGATCTCGTACGAATTGAGGGTAAACCTCGTTGAGATAGCTGACCGATTGTTTCTCGGTAATAGCCATATCAAGCTGCGGTCTAACGAACTCAAGTCTTGAAATGCAATCGTGGAGCAACTGCCCATGTCTTGATCCAAATCCATTGAATCTCTAGCGTATTTGCGCGCGCCGTTGCAACCGATAGTGTAGCCCTGTGCCCATGGCACTGCCATGAACGGAACAAATATTACGGCCAAGCATTGGCGGGATGGCACTCAGCTTAGGTGAAAATCGCGAAGGACCAGGTCAGCCCCCTACTCGGCGGCTTCCCCCCGTCGCTCCGTCACGGCCACCATCGCCACCATCTCCACCTCATACGAATAGCCCTCGAGCATCGTATAGGCATGCTCGATCGCCTCGATTTGCCCTTCCGCCTTGCGGATGGCGTCGGTGATCGACTGGCTGCGGGCGCGCAGCATGGAGCCGAGCACGTCGGTTTCCGGGCGCCGGCCGAGGCGGTCGATGTGCTGGCGCACGCGGTTGCGGTGGCGCTCCAGCTCCAGGATATGGAAGCGATTCTTGACGATGTCATCGGAAAGCCTGCGGCGCATGGCGGCTACGGGATCGAAGCTGCCGGGCTCCCGCTCGTCGAGGATGACGTCGTTGACGAGCTTTTCCAGCATCAGCACGCCTTCGAGGTCCTTGGGGTCGGCAAGCTGCGGATCGTAGCCGGTGTCGTCGTAGACGCGGCGGCGCACCGGGTCCTTCAAGAGCTCGTAGGCGGTCTGCAGCCGGCCGAAATGCTCCGCATCGCCGCCCGAGTCGGGATGCGCCGTCTTGGCGGCCTTGCGCCAGGCGCTGCGGATCGCCTGCTCGCCGGCATCGCGGTCAAGTCCGAGCAATACATAGGGATCGATCAAACCGCCCACCTGTCCTTTAGCATTCACCTGTCCCCATTCCCGTGACCTACGCCCTCGGCCCGCCCGCATCAAGCCCGAAGCACCGGCGCCCGCCATATTCGGGTCCAGTCGGGACGAAATTATGGTTTGCCTGCAGGCCACGCTCCCCAACCTGCAATTTCCGGTACGAGCCTCCCGCAATCTCGCGATACGTTGCAATCGCCTCACCTGCAATTTCTAACACTTTGGCCTAAATGTTGAAATTGCTTCCTCTCCCGCAGTGGGGAGGAGCCTTGCTCAGACGTTGCATTATCCCGAACTCGTCTGCCTGACGCGCAGCTGCCGCCGTCATCATCGCTGCGGTCGCGAGGAGAAGACGACCGGCCCCCGCTGCGTTTCGGCGACGAGCGCCAGTGCTTCGATACCGCCCTGCCGCTGGCCGGGGAACTTTGCCAGCAGGTCATGGCCGGCGAGCACCCGCGCCGCTGGTGCCGGCGGCAGATGGCGGCGACGCGGTGGAGATAGCGGCCGCGGTGGC
The DNA here is from genome assembly GCF_025200715.1 of Rhizobium sullae. Taxonomy (NCBI): domain Bacteria; kingdom Pseudomonadati; phylum Pseudomonadota; class Alphaproteobacteria; order Hyphomicrobiales; family Rhizobiaceae; genus Rhizobium; species Rhizobium sullae. The sequence continues at coordinate 1,386,897 of NZ_CP104143.1, read as the reverse complement.
GAAGGGTCGCGCGACGGAGGCCAATGTTTCCGCAGCGTCCTTCGCGAGCTTGCATCGCCCGCACCGGCGGCGCGGTGCCGTTGTGGTACGGAATCCGCAAATGGCACAGGCCCGGCCGTGGCGTGTAACCTTTCGTCAAGTGTTTGAATCTTTGGCATTTCCGGGCTTGCGGCAGCGCATGCCACAATATTACCGCTTGCTTTTTTCCCTGAATGCTGTCACCAATTGCGGCACTCGGGCATTAGCATGCCGGTGACTGGACAGATGTGGTAAAGCCTTCCGTAGCGGAAGGCGGCGCGGGTAATCCCCGCCTGCGTAGACGTTCTTTCCCCGTACGTGACTTCTCCGACTGACCCTTCGTTCCGGTCTAACGGGACGAAAGCTAAAGCCGTCCGCTTCCTCTCGGGGGCGCGGATACCAGACAGACTAAGGGAAAAGGACTATCCCACATGGCCACCAAGGGCATCGTAAAATTCTTCAACCAGGACAAGGGTTTTGGTTTCATCACTCCGGACGGCGGCGCCAAGGACGTATTCGTCCACATCTCCGCTCTGCAGGCGTCGGGCATCCAGTCGCTGCGCGAAGGCCAGCAGGTCACCTTCGACACCGAGCCGGATCGCATGGGCAAAGGCCCGAAGGCCGTCAACATCTCGGCCAACTAATTCGATTTCTGTGTCAAGCAGGAATGAGAACGGCGCCTCCCCTGGCGCCGTTTTTCGTTTTGATCGTCAGGCGCTCAGCGCCGCCTTGGCACCGGAAAAATCCACCGCCGCAAAGGCCGCCGCGATCACCTCCGGCCCGGCGCCTGCCTTCGCCGCATCGACCGAGAGAACCTGCCGGTAGCGCCGCGCACCGGGCAAGCCGGTAAACAGCCCCACCATATGCCGCGCCACGTGCTGCAGCCGCCCGCCGCTTGCGATATGCCGCGCGGCATAGACCATCATGCGGTCGCGCAGCCCGCCCCAATCCGGCACCGCCGCCGGCGCGCCGAAGAAGCGATGATCGAGATCCGCGAGGATCCCAGCGTTCTGATAGGCCGCCCGCCCGAGCATTACGCCGTCGACATGCTTCAAATGTGCCGCTGCCTCGTCCAGCGTCTGGATGCCGCCGTTGATACCGATGAAGACGTCCGGCCAACGCTCCTTCATGCGATAGACAATGCCGTAGTCGAGCGGCGGGATCTCGCGGTTCTCCTTTGGGCTCAAGCCCTTCAGCCAGGCCTTGCGGGCGTGAATCCACACCGCATCGGCCCCGGCATCGAGCACCCGCAACAAGAGTTCCGGCAGCGCCGCCTCCGGCTCCTGGTCGTCGACTCCGATCCGGCATTTCACCGTCACCGGTACTTTGGAGACGGCCTTCATCGCCGCAACGCCATCCGCCACCACCTCCGGCGTCAGCATCAGGCAGGCACCGAAAGTTCCCGACTGTACCCGGTCTGATGGACAGCCGACATTGAGGTTGATCTCGTCGTAGCCGTAGGGGGCGGCGATCCGCACCGCCTCGGCAAGTTTTGCCGGATCCGACCCGCCAAGCTGCAGCGCCACCGGATGCTCCTCGGCGTCAAACGCCAGCAGCCTCTCCCGCGGCCCGTGGATGATCGCGTCGGCGACGACCATTTCGGTATAGAGCAAGGCATTGCGGCTGATCTGCCGGTGGAAGTACCGGCAGTGACGGTCCGTCCAATCGATCATAGGTGCAACGGCGAAGACGGGGCCATTGGAATAATGCCCCTTGCCGTCCGCCACAGACATCTTGCCTTGCGTCATGGTAACTCAATCTCGTTTCGCTGCCGCCCCGCTGCTCCGAACCGGCGCATCGTGAGCTCAGCTCACGCGGGACGAGGGCTTATACAGAAGAAACAGGTCCAAGGCCAGCTCGCGTCATCGCTGCATCGCTTAAGCCGCAATGAGCAGCAGCACGTAGGCGATGACGGTCACCATCAGCCCACGGAAAGCGAACGTCACGCAGCGGTATTTGACGCGCGCGATGGCCGACAGGATGTCGGCATTGTTGAGATATTCGTTGAAGAGATAGACCTCGTCCCGGCGCTGCGCGGCATCCCAGAAGCGATGGCGGTGCTTGCCCCAGGAACCCCAGAAAAGCGAGGTCGACTTGTTCACGTGGCGCGGCAGCACCACAAGGATGGCCGATATGATCGAAAACACCGAGGCTGCGGCAAGCAAGCCTGAGAAAAGCATACTTTGCGGGGAACCCTCAAGTCCGATGCACGTCCTCTACTGTGGGCAGCGTGCAGCAGAGCCATATTGGTGCGCATACCCCCCGGCAAATCCCGTTAGGCGAAGAACGCGTTAGCCGGGCGGGGAAGGCCCAAATGTTCGCGAAGCGTCGTTCCCTCATAATCGTTGCGGAAAAGGCCACGCCGTTGCAATTCCGGAACAAGCCGCTGCGTTACATCGTCCAGACCTTGGGGTAGATAGGGAAAGACGACTGTAAATCCGTCCGATGCTTCCTCCGAAAGCCAGGCCTCCATTTCATCGGCAATGGATTGCGGCGTCCCCACGAAGGCAAGTCCGGCATAGCCGCCGTAGCGCTGTGCGAGCTGGCGAACCGTCAGTTTCTCTTCTTGCGCCAAGCGCACGGCCTGGGCGCGTCCGGTTTTGCTGGCATTGGTTTCCGGAATTTCCGGCAAGGGCTGATCGGGATCGAAACCCGATGCATCATGCCCTAGCGCGATTGACAGTGAAGCGATCGCACTGTCGTAGTGCACAAGGCTGTCGAGCTTGGCGCGTTTGGCTTTCGCCTCCTCGACCGTGTCGCCGATCACGATGAGTGCAGCCGGCAAGATCTTCAAATGCTCGGGCTTGCGACCGAACGCTGGCATTCGCCTCTTGATGTCCGCATAAAGCATCTTTGCGGCGGCAAGATCGCGCGGTGAACAGAAGACGAGCTCCGCGGTCTCGGCGGCAAGCTGGCGACCGGGCTCCGATTGCCCCGCCTGGACGATCACCGGCCAGCCCTGGACAGGCCGGGCAATGTTAAGTGGGCCACGCACGCTGAGTTCTTTACCCTTGTGATCAAGCACGTGCATCTTCGCCGCGTCGAAGAAAATGCCGCTTTGCTGGTCGCGGATGAAGGCATCGTCCGCAAAACTGTCCCAGAGGCCGGTGACGACCTCGTAGAATTCGCGCGCCCGCGCATATCGCTCGCCATGTTCGACATGCTCGTCCAGACCGAAATTCCGGGCGGAATCGGGATTGGACGTGGTGACGATATTCCAGGCTGCGCGTCCGTTACTGATATGATCCAGCGAGGCGAAGCGGCGGGCGACATGATACGGCTCGTCGAACGTGGTCGAAGCTGTGGCGGCAAGGCCGATCTTTTCCGTGACCGAGGCAAGCGCCGAAAGCAGCGTGAAGGGCTCGAATGAGGTGACCGTATGACTGCGGACAAGCGCGTCAATCGGCATGTTCAACACGGCCAGATGGTCGGCCATGAAGAAGGCATCGAACTTCGCCTCCTCGAGCTTTTGGATGAACGACCTGATATGGCCGAAATTGAAATTCGCGTCCGGATAAGATCCGGGATAACGCCACGCTCCCGTGTGCAGGCTGACCGGACGCATGAAGGCTGTAAGATGCAGGGATTTTGCCATGAAGCGGGCTCTCGCAGATATCGTTAGCTCTAAACGTATGTATGCATCGGCTCGGCGCTAAGGAACGCCGTTGCATCAATGGCAGCGGAAATGAAAAATTTGTCTGAGGGGAGAGCTTAGCGGCATCATCGCTCCGGCGACTGCCAAGTTAAGCCGCCTGAGGCTGCAAGCTTCGTCTTCGCCGCAGCGCGTTCTCAGTCCCTTGAAGCTCCCGTGCACAAATGGTCGCGGCAAAACAGCAAATCATCAAACTATTTTCTATAAATTCAGTAGAAAAAGAACGACCAGTCTTTCTTGGTGGCGCACTGTTCCCTTAGGCTTCCTGACATGCGGCAGCGAACGGTTTTGTATCCGACCCGCCTTTTGCATGTGGCCTTTAGGAGACCAATGATTATTCCAAACCTCGTATCCAAACCATCCGTTGGGATCACTCCAGCGGTGCCGACATTTGGTTCCCCATCGGCTCGTCGAGAATATCGCCGATCAGTTGCAGGGATCGGTACGAGCGGGGCGCACCGATGGATTCAATTTCCTGACCTTCACCCTGAAATACGAACTCGGCCTTTTCCGGCAACATCTCGCGCCCGTCGAGCACAAGACGTTTCGTCGAAAGCGTGACCGAAGCTCTGGCGAAACAATCTGGCCTGCAGCATGTGGTGTTTGACGTCGAGGATCTGGGATCATCTCTGACGGCGGCGAGATCGGTAGCCGATCTGGATCCCGTTGCTCGTAGGGTGATCCGAACGATTATCGAGGCCGACGCGCTCGTCATTGGATCGCCAACCTACAAGGGAAGCTATACCGGGCTGTTCAAGCACGTCATCGATCTGCTCGATCCCTCCGATCTGCGTGGCAAACCGATCGTGCTGACGGCTACAGGGGGCGGAGACCGGCATTCGCTTGTCGTCGAGCACCAGTTGCGCCCGCTTTTCGCATTTTTCGAAGCCTTCGTCACGCCGACCGCCATCTATGCCTCGGGCCGTGATTTCACCGACGGCGCCCCCTCGCTTGCCATCCTCGGCCGCGTGAACCAGGCGCTTTGCGAGGCTTCCATGCTTATCAACGCACGCTCGACCTCTGCGGCGATAGCGGCGGAGTAGTAATCCGCCGCCGCCCGCATCGTACCGAAGAACTCCCACCCGCGAAGTCGCCTGCTTCGAGCAGAACATCCCGCGCCAAGTAGATTTTTCGACATTTCGGCTGTGCCGAGCGATTCTGCTCTCATTTCACGCGCCGGAATAGAACACCACTATATTGATAGATTTCATCGTGAACCTTAGCCTGTGAGCATAAAGCTGGTTCAGCGAAGATGCAGCTTTCCAAGAATCCACGCGGAGAAGCACGCGCTTCATCGCGTTCACTTAAATCATTTCGCCGAATAGAGGTATTTATGAAGGCACTTGGCCTTACGACATTGAGCGTCAAATTTGGTCGCCGCACGGCTCTTGGCGCGGCATTCGGCATTGCCGCCACGCTGCTCGCAGGACAGACCGCAGCCGAGGGCAGGATCAGGATCGCACAGCAGTTCGGCATTTCCTACCTGATCCTGGATGTCGTTCGCGACCAAAAACTCATCGAAAGACATGGCAACGAAGCTGGCGTCGACATTGACGTCGAGTGGGCGAGCATTTCCGGCGCGACCGCGATGAACGAGGCGCTTCTGGCCAACAATCTCGACATCGTCTCGGCAGGCGTGCCGCCTGCGTTGACGATGTGGGATCGCACCAAGGGTGACGTCAAGCTAGTGGCAGCCCTTGGCTCCTTGCCGAACTATCTCATCACCACCAATCCGGATGTCCATACGCTGAAGGATTTCAGCGACAAGGACCGGATCGCTGTGCCTGCCGCCGGTGTTGGCTTCCAGTCGCGGACGCTGCAGATCGAGGCTGCCAAACTCTTCGGCGCTGACAATTTCCAGAAGCTCGACCAGATTTCCGTTAGCCTGCCGCATCCGGATGCGACCGCGGCATTGATTTCCGGCGGCACTGAGGTGAACTCGCATTTTTCCTCTGCGCCTTTCTATTACCAGGCGTTGCAGGCAAATAAGGCAGTCCACAAGGTTATCAGTTCCTATGACATTCTGGGCGGGCCAGCGACATTCAACGTTCTTTACACCAGCACGGCCTTCCACGACGAAAATCCGAAGACCTATGCAGCCTTCTACGCAGCCCTGCGTGAGGCTGCAGATTGGATCAACGCAAACAAGCAGAAGGCTGCAGAAGCCTTCATTCGTCAGCAGGGTTCGAAGCTGTCGCCGCAGCTCGTTGTCGATATCATCAACGATCCCGAGAACGATTTCACGATCAGGCCTCAGAACACCTTCGTTTATGCGACCGAGCTGCACAAGCTTGGCGTCCTGAAAAAACAGGCAGGTTCCTGGAAGGACTATTTCTTCCCCGAGGCATACGGCGAAAACGGCAGCTGATATCGCATCACAACCTTCACGGCTCACGACTGGATGCGATGCAAGCCTGTTCTGGGCCGTCAACGATGGAATTGAGAATGGACGGCATGACTGCACCCGTTCGGGAGAACGGTGTTCCGCCTTCCCCGCCCCTTCTTTCGGTCGAGGGCGTCACCCTCGAATACCAGGCGCCCGGCCGGGTGGTGCGCGCCACGCAGAATGTCAGCTTTGACGTCTGGGAAGCAGATCGCTTCATCCTGCTCGGTGCTTCGGGCTGCGGCAAGTCCACCCTGCTGAAAGCCGTCGGCGGCTTCATTGCACCTCGCCAGGGACAGATCCTGCTGGACGGGCGGCCCGTGCACGGCCCCGGTCCGGATCGCGTCGTCGTTTTCCAGGAATTCGACCAGTTGCCGCCATGGAAGACGGTGCGGGAGAACGTGGCGTTCCCGGTGCGGGCTTCAGGCCGCCTCAGCCGCAAAGAGGCCGCCGAACGCGCCGAGCACTATATCGAGAAAGTCGGCCTAACCCGCTTCGCGGACGCTTATCCGAACACGCTGTCCGGCGGCATGAAACAACGCGTGGCCATTGCTCGCGCGCTTGCCATGGAACCGCGCGTCCTGTTGATGGATGAACCCTTCGCCGCTCTGGACGCGCTCACGCGGCGAAAAATGCAGGAGGAGCTGCTGGCGCTTTGGGAAGAGGTTCGCTTCACCCTGCTGTTCGTCACCCATTCCATCGAGGAAGCTCTGGTCGTCGGCAACCGCATCGCGCTTTTGTCGCCGCACCCGGGACGCATGCGAGCGGAGATCAACAGCCATGACTGGGATCTCAAAAGTGGCGGGAGCTCGCAATTTCAGGCAGCTGCAAACCGCATCCACCGCCTTCTTTTCGAAGAGGCCTCAGCCGTTGATGGAGCCAGGCATGACTGAAGTCTTGAGCACAGGCGCCAAGACCGGGACGCGCCGCCCTGTGCCTCCTATCCGCCCCGAATACGAGTTGCCGCTCGAGCCGCTTGCTGAATCAAAAAGCGAAGAAGCTCTGCCGCTGTACGAACGCCTCTGGCAGCGCACCTGGCTACGCAAGAGCCTGATCCTGATCTGTCTTGCCTTGCTGTGGGAAATTGCCGCCAGGCTTCAGGGAAATGAGTTGCTCCTGCCGTCGTTCACCACCTCGATAAAAGCCTTGGTGGAGGATATTTCCAGCGGCATTATTCCGAGCCGAGCGATCAACTCGCTGGATGTCCTGATCAAGGGTTATGCGGCAGGTGTCGTTTTAGCCTTCGTTCTGACCTCGCTTGCCGTTTCAACCCGGATCGGGCGCGACCTCCTTTCGACCCTGACCTCCATGCTCAATCCCCTGCCGCCGATCGCCTTGCTGCCGCTGGCGCTCCTGTGGTTTGGGCTGGGACAAGGGAGCCTTGTCTTCGTGCTGATCCATTCGGTGCTCTGGCCGCTGGCGCTCAACATGTATACCGGCTTCACGAGCGTGCCGGAAACCTTGCGGATGGCGGGCCGCAATTACGGACTGCGCGGCTTGCGGTATGTGCTTTTGATCCTTGTACCAGCCGCTCTGCCATCGATCATTGCTGGGCTCAAGATCGGCTGGGCCTTCGCCTGGCGCACCCTGATTGCGGCCGAGCTTGTCTTCGGCGCCTCCTCCGGCAAGGGCGGGCTCGGCTGGTACATCTTCCAGAACCGCAACGAGCTTTACACCGACCGGGTTTTCGCCGGGCTGATCATGGTCATCCTGTTCGGCCTTCTGGTCGAAAACGTCCTGTTCCGCCAGTTGGAGCAGCGAACGGTGGCGAAATGGGGAATGACGCGCTAGCGCCAACGCATCGGGACAAGAATGTCGGATCGTAAGAAATACGCGGTCGGGATAACCGACCACATGATCGGCGCGCCCGATCTTGAAGCGGACGTGCTCGGCGATGATGTCGAGATAGACTTCTTCGCCAGCACGGATGAGGCATCATTCGCCCCTGATCGCCTGGCAAGGCTCGATGCCCTGATGGTCTGGGGCGCACCGCTCGGGCAAAAAAGCATCGCGCACTTGACCCGCTGCAGGGGCGTGGTTGGCGTCGGCTACGAGAAGATCGATCTCGCGGCGCTCGGCAGCGCCGGCATCCCCTTCGCCAACAATCCCGATTACGGCACCGAGGAGGTCGCCGATCATGCGCTGGCGATGATCCTGTCCTTGCATCGGCGGCTCTGGGAACATGACGCCCGCGCTCGTGGATATACGTCCGGATGGCAGGTCCATAGCCTCAAACCACTTTCGCGCTCCAACAAGGCCACCGTGGGTGTGGTCGGCGTCGGCAGAATCGGAACGGCAGTCGTCAACCGGCTGAAACCCTTCGGTTTCCGCATCCTTGGTTACGATCCCGGCCAGCCGCCCGGGCATGAAAAAGCCGTCGGCTATGAACGCACGGACCGACTGGAGGAGCTTCTCGCCCAGTCGGATGTCATCTCCCTCCATTGCCCGGTGAACGGCGAGACGCGCGGCACTCTTGACGCTGACGGTCTCGCCCGGCTGAAGCCCGGAGCCATTGTCGTCAACACTGCACGCGGCGAGTTGATCGAAGATCTCGATGCGCTTGAGGCGGCGCTGCGGAGCGGACATCTCGCCGCCGCCGCGATCGATACGCTGGTCAAAGAGCCGCCCGGAGAACATCCGTTGCTGACAGCGTGGCGGAACCGCGAGGACTGGCTTGCGGGGCGGCTGGTGATCACACCGCACAATGCCTTTTATTCCGATCATGCGGCCGTCGAGATGCGCCGCAATGCGGCAAAGACGGTCAGGTTATTGCTCGACGAGGGCAAACTTCGAAATCAGGTCACGGATAGATCATGAGCAGTCATTCCGAATTCCTCTGGTACATTCCCAACGACGTCAAAGCCGGCCACCGAGGCGATGCGGCTGATCCGGATCACAACAGCCTGGACACGCTGACGGCCCACGCGAAAGCTCTGGAACAGCATGGCTGGAAAGGCGCCCTGATCGGCACAGGCTGGGGACGGCCCGACACTTTCACCATCGCAACTGCGCTCGCCGCCCGCACGACGACCTTCGAGCCACTGATCGCGGTTCGGCCCGGCTATTGGAAACCGGCAAATTTCGCTTCCTCCGCAGCAACCCTCGATCATCTGAGCGGCGGTCGTGTGCGGGTCAATGTCGTGTCCGGGCCGGATGCGCTTGCAGCCTATGGCGACCAGGAAGGTGACCAGGTGCAGCGTTATGCCCGCACGAAGGAATTCATGCGGCTGATCCGCAGGCTCTGGACCGAAGAAGACGTCACCTTCAGTGGTGAGCATTTCCAGGTGACCGGATCCACGGCGGCGCCGCGGCTCGCACCGATCGGCGATCGCCGTCATCCCAAACTCTATTTCGGAGGTGCCTCGGAAGCGGCCGAGCGGGTCGCCGTGACCGAAGCCGACGTCCAGCTCTTCTGGGGCGAACCATTGGATGGCGTGCGGGAGCGGATCGAGCGGCTGAAGGCACTCGGCAAGACACTCGATCGCGACCTGCAGCCACTGGAATTCGGCCTCAGGATCACCACTCTCGTTCGGGATACGACGGAGCAGGCCTGGGCGGATGCGGAAGCGAAGGTTGCCAAAATGGCCGAGGGAGCGGCGGGAAGCTGGCAGGACCATCGCCACGGGGTTGCCGTCGGTCAGCAACGCCTCCTGGACCTTGCCCGGCAAGGCGACGTGCTGGATGACAATCTCTACACGGCGCCGGGAAAATTCGGCGGAGGTGGAGCGGGAACCACCTGGCTGGTCGGGTCAGCCGAGGACGTTGCGCGCTCGCTGCGCAAATATGAAGAGCTTGGCATTACCCATTTTGTGCTCTCCGATACGCCATACCTTACGGAAATAAAACGGCAAGGCAGCCAGTTGCTCCCCCTTCTTGCCTAGAGAACCCGCAGGAGAGCGGCATCGGGCTGGAAGCGGCGTGACCGTGCCGGTCTTTCGTCGTGATGGTTTCGCTGCCGCCCCGCTGCTCCGAACCGGCACATCGTGAGCTCAGCTCACGCGGGACGAGGGCTTATACAGAAGAAACAGGTCCAAGGCCAGCTCGCGTCATCGCTGCATCGCTTAAGCCGCAATGAGCAGCAGCACGTAGGCGATGACGGTCACCATCAGCCCACGGAAAGCGAACGTCACGCAGCGGTATTTGCCGCGCGCGATGGCCGACAGGATGTCGGCATTGTTGAGATATTCGTTGAAGAGATAGACCTCGTCCCGGCGCTGCGCGGCATCCCAGAAGCGATGGCGGTGCTTGCCCCAGGAACCCCAGAAAAGCGAGGTCGATTTGTTCACGTGGCGCGGCAGCACCACGAGGATGGCCGATATGATCGAAAACACCGAGGCTGCGGCAAGCAAGCCTGAGAAAAGCATACTTTGCGGGGAACCTTCAACATAGCGCGTCAAGGTAAACACGCTGCGCACCTCGCTGGAGCTCACCAAGAAGGCGAGCATGAAAGTAAAGATATAGGCAGCCTTCTGGTCGGAAATCTTGATTTGGTCGTAAAAAATATCGTTGATCTTCTTGATGTGATCGAAATATTCGGTCCCGATATCCTCGGTCGAAGGCCCACTCCTCATCAGTTCGGCCGCACTTTCAAAATCCGTCACGTTCTCAACTCCAGCCCCAAAGTGTTTCTCTGATATTACACTTCACAGACAAAGCAATAGTGCGGATACGGCACGGCTTGACTTTTCAACTTCATATAGACACACGCTTTTAGACATGAGGGGTCGATTCATCAATTTAATGTCCGCCGTTGCGGCGTTGGCTGTCGCGGCGCACTGTCTTGCGCGGCCGGCAGCCGCTGAACCCGTGCGGCGCGCGGCACCGGCCGCAGGCTCCGTCATCGACCGCAAAATCGGCGAGGAGGTCCGGTTCGTCGACCTGTCGAACTGGCAGAATATCAACCTGCACCAGGACCTCTTGGGCGGCGATGTGCTGCGCACCAATGCCACCGGCCAGCTCGCAATCCTTTTCGCCGACCACACGCAGGTGCGCCTCGGCCGGAACTCCTCGCTGCAGGTCAAGCAGATGGCCCCGGCGGGCGATACGATCCTGAACCTCCAATCCGGCACGATGTGGGCCCGCGCCCAGCGCGGCGGCTCTGGCCTGACCGTTCAGACACCGGCCGCGGCAGCCGCCATCCGCGGCACCGACTGGACACTGACGGTCAAGGGCGACCAGACGTCGCTCATCGTTCTGGAAGGCCGCGTGGAGCTGAAAAACGAACACGGCAGCGTCGAGGTTGCGCAGGGTGAAGCGGCCGTCGCCACCATCGGCCAGGCGCCCCGCAAGCTTGTGATCGTGACACCCGACGACCGCGAGCAGATGCTGTTCTACCTCACGCTGCGCAGCGGCTTCACCTTCATGCCGGCCTCGCCGCTTTCCGTCCAGAAGATGCGCAGCGAACGAAGCCGCATCGAAGCCAAGGCACCTGAGGCAAGAAGTGCGGAGGATTGGCTGACGCTCGCCGAGGTGCAGCTGTCGCTCGACGGCCGGCGAAAGGTGCTGGAATCGCTGGCGAAAGCTCGTGCCTTGAAGCTTTCCACCGCGCAGCGCGCCCGGGCCGACCTGATCGAAGCCTTGATCGCCGGCGCCGAGAAGCGGTACGACGAGGCGGCAAGATTGTTCTCGCGGGCCGAGCGGTCGCTCGATCCGCAGCGCCGCAGCATCGCAGCCTATGGCGGTTATTATTCGCGTTCGCTACGCGATCCGGACCATACTGAAAAGCCGCCGGCAAACGTCACCGGTCCCTACGCTGCCGTGATGAAGGCGTATACGGCAGGCTTCCTCGAGGATATTCCCGCAGCAATCGCGACAATGAAGCAGGCGGAAGCGCGATATCCGAACGATTCCACCCTGCCCGCCTTGCGCGCGCAGCTCGCGATGCTGATCAACGACCGTATCCAGATGAAGGAGGCGATCGACCGCTCGCTCGCGATCGACCCAACCGACCCTAACGCGCTGCAGGCCCGCGCCCGCATGCGCGCCGACTACGAAGGCAATCTCGACGGTGCGCTGGAGGATCTGAACAACGCGATCAAGGTCGCGCCGGGCTCGTCCATGGCTTGGAACGATCTTGGCCTGCTCCAGGATGCCCGCGGCGCGACGCGTGAAGCGGAAGCCGCACTCAAGAAGTCCATCGAGCTCGATCCCGACGATCCGGTTGGCCACGCCAATCTCGCGATCCTCTACCTCGACCAGTCGCGGATGAAGGAGGCAAAGCGCGAGATCGATTTGGCCTTGGCTGCCGATCCGGCTTTCGACATCGCGCTGCTGGCGCGTGGACGCTATTATCTGCAAACCGGCGAGATGGACAAGGCGATCGACGACCTACTGGCCGCCTCGACCGCCAATCCCGGCTATTCGCAGGCCCAGTTGATGCTCGCCGCCGGCCACTACGAAAAGGGCGACCGCGACCCGTCAAACCAGGCGCTCGACAATGCCGATCGGCTGGACGAGAACGACCCGGTCATTTCCTCCTTCCGCACCGCCGTCGCCATCGACGATTACGATGCCGATGGCGCAATAGAATATGCACAGGAGTTCCTGCGACGTTCGAAAGCGCGCGGCGGTCACTACGGATCGCTTGGCGCGAACCAGGATGCCGGATCGACGTTGAACAATGCGTTCCGGCTGCAGGGATTGAACGCCTGGGGCCGCTACTATGGTGACGCCGTCTTCGATCCGTTCGCCGGCAGCGCCTATGTCGACCAGTCGATCCGCGGCAATATCAGGCCGTTCGCAAATACGGAAATCTTTGACGACGAAATCGATCCGTACAAGCTTAATCCGAACAGCTTTTCGGCGCTGGTTCAGGGTCTTCTGCTCGATCCTCATATGCTGTCGGGCCGATCTCGTTCGGCAAACCTCCTGAGGCGGCCATTTCTGGAAGGTTCGCTTGGCGCAGGCGTGATGAACTCCGCCGGTGAAAACAAACTGATCGGTGAAGCCGAAATCCAGGGCTTTGCCAACGAGCCGTTCCCCATCAGCGGCTTCGCGAATGTCACCTGGGATCAGATTCCGACGGAAGGCCAGGACCGATCTTTTCTCGGACGTTTGCTTGGTCCGGGCAGCTTCAGCGGTGACTTTCGCGCCCTATCAGGCAATGGATATCTGACGGCCACACCCAATCCCGATGACCGTTTTGTCCTCTATGCAAATCATTCGGACAGCAACGTCGATCAAGACATAGCATTTCCATTGGCGGCCGCTGAACAAAATGGCGACGCCGAGACGAGGGCGACGGCAGCAGGTCTTGGCTGGAGCCACACCTTTGGCTACCGCAATGTACTAAATATGGCGGCCTTCTATACGGAAGCCAACGAAGACATTACTCAGGTTTTCGGCCCGCCACCGACATCGGAGAGAATTGCTAAAGCATCACAAGAAAGCTACGTCGCGGCCATCAATCACCTCTACGGGGACGATGAGCTGACCTGGCGATATGGCCTTGAAGGTGGGTTCGTAGATGTCAAGGCCATGGACGAGTTTGCCGGTATTCCGATTAAAAGCTCGGTCGATGAAAGAATTGGTATCGGCCGGGCATACGTTGACCTGCTCCACGAAATCACGCCAGATCTCAAAGCAGAATATGCCCTCTTTGGCACTGTCATGGATGGCGAAACAACGGACGTACACCGGTTGGAGCCACGTTTCGGCCTAGCTTGGGCACCTGCTGATGGTCAGTGGCTGCGCGCAGCATTCATGCGTCAGAGCTTCGATTTCGGCACACCTACACTCTCACCTATCGGTGTCTTAGGTCTGCAGCCGAACCAGTCGTTTATCGGTATCGACGGTTACGCGGACACGATCGCGCTGCAATGGGATGCCCAATGGACGGATCGTCTGTTCACGAGCGTCGACTATCAGCATCAAGAAATTCGCGACCTCAGCTTGGCCTATCCAACAATCGCGCCATTTGTCTTTCCCCTCCCGCTTGGCGTCGATATTGAAGACGGTCGCATTGACCGGGTCAGCGCGACCGCCAACGTTGCCTTGGAGTACGGATTTGGCGTGTCTGCAACGGCAGCGTATGCAGACTCCAAGAACAACGATCCGGCAAGCGTAGGTTTCGGAAGATCCCTGCCCTACGTACCGGATCAATCAGGGCAGTTCGCCATCACCTGGGTCAACGAAGCCAATATAAAAGTCACTGTGGCTGCGAACTATATCGGTGAACGCGAGGGTAACGACCCACTGTTAGGCAGTGTCCGCCTCGATGACTACTGGACGCTCGACGCCAATCTGATCTGGGAGCCGCTCGACAAGCGCTTCGCCCTCGAGGCGGCTGCCTTCAATCTTCTCGATGAAGATTTCGAAGTGTCGCCAGGCGTTCCGGGCTGGGGCCGTGCGGTGAAGGCCACCCTCAAAGTCCGCTTCTGATGAACACAACCCAGCTCAGCCGTGCTGCGCATTCTCCCGGCCGGCCGTTCAGCAGCCGGCCGGTGCGGCTGGCGGTGCTGGTGCTTTTGACGCTGATTGCCATCTCGCTGCTTTCGCGTCTTCCCGCCTGGTCGCTGCTGGAACTGCGGAGCTTCGATTACCTCTCCACGGTCGATGATCCGCTGCCGCCTGCGGATGCGCCGGTGATCGTGGCGATCGACGAACCATCTCTGGCTGAGATCAATGAGCAATGGCCCTGGCCGCGCAGCCTGCATGCCCGGCTGGTTCGGCAGCTGCGCGCGGCGGGCGTCAGGGCAATCGGCCTTGATATCATCATGGCCGAACAGTCTTCGCGAGAGGACGACGCGGCCATCACCGCGGCCGTCGGCCCGGATGTCGTGCTGGCCGGCGACGAAACACTGATCCAGACGCCGCAGGCCGACCAGCTGATCCGCGCCACGCCGATGCCGCAACTGACTGCGGCTGGCGCGAGAACGGGCATCGCCTCGATCAACCTTGGCGGCGACGGCGTCTTTCGCAATATCCCCTCCTATCAGGACGGCTTTGCCATCACCCTTGCGCAGGCAGCCGGGAGAGCCCCGCGCCGCCTGCCCGCCGATGCACTGATTCAGTCTTTCGGACCATCGCGCAGTTATCCGACGGTCTCGTATTATCAGGCGCTGGACCCAGGAAACTTTCTGCCGCAGGATTTCTTCAAGGACCGCGTGGTGCTTGTCGGGCTCAGCCTGCAGAATGCGCCGGAAATCGACAAAGGCGGCGCCGATGCCTTTGCAACGCCTTACACGGTCCATACCGGCAGACTGGTCGCCGGCGTCGAAATACAGGCGACGATTTACGACAATATCGTGCATGGCTATTCGATCGAGCTGGCGCGCCTTCCGGTGGTTGCCCTCGCCATCCTGATTGCCGCTATGCTCGCTGCCGCGACCGTCTGGAAATCCACGGGCTGGCCGACATTTGCTGCTACGGTTGTGTTCATCGGCGTGGCTGCGGCGCTGAGCTATGCCGGCATCCGTTTCGGCAATCTGTTCGTCGCGCCGCTCGGTCCGACCGTAGCCTTCGTCTCGGTCGCCTTCGGACAAGGCGTGTTCGATTTTGCCGAGGAGCGCCGCAAGAAGAAGCAGATCACTCTCGCTTTCTCGCAATACATCTCGCCCGATCTTGTCAAGCGGCTTTCCGTGGACCCTTCGCAGCTGAAGCTCGGCGGCGAGCGGCGCACCCTTTCCGTCCTGTTTTCGGACGTGCGTGGTTTCACGACGATCGCCGAGACGCTGAAGGACGATCCGGAGCAGCTGACAAGACTCATCAATCGACTGCTGACGCCGCTTTCCGATGTCGTGATGGATCACGGCGGGACGATCGATAAATATATGGGCGACTGCATCATGGCTTTCTGGAACGCGCCGCTCGACGACCCGGAGCATGCCCTGCATGCCGTCGCCTCCGCCCTCGCGATGCAGGAGGCGATCGCGGTCCTGAACAGGCAACTCGAGAAAGAGTCCCGGATAAACGGCACGCCGCTGCATACGCTGAAAATGGGCGTCGGCATCAATACCGGCGAATGCGTCGTCGGCAACATGGGCTCGAACAGGCGTTTCGACTATTCCTGCCTCGGGGACGCGGTCAATCTCGCGTCGCGGCTGGAAGGTGCCTCGAAGAACTACGGGGTTGCTTTGCTTCTCGGCGAAGAGACGGCAAGGCTTGTAGAGGGCACCTATACTATCGCCGAGCTGGACCGTGTCTTGGTCAAGGGCAAGACCCTTTCCACCCCGGTCTTCACAGTGCTGCATCATGCGGATGCCGCGGCGCTGGCAGCACATCGGGCCTTCGTGGAAATGAAATATGCTGGCAAGCTTTCGCCGGATGATCCCGTTTTTGAGACGATGCCGCAGATGATCCCCGAACTTGCGGCCTATTATGCGATCGTTTGCAGCGATGTCTCGGGCACGGAAGGATAATCGTCCCGTTGCGCTTTCCCCGGCTGCGATTTTCCGTTTAAGATCGCGGGACTCGATAACAACAAGAGCATTTTCATGTCCACAGCAGATCCCGCCACCGTCATCCCTCTTCCGCAGCCAGTCCTGCTTCCCATCGAGGGCAGCAACGAGCTTTTTCCGGTGCGCCGGGTCTATTGCGTCGGGCGCAATTATGCCGACCATGCGATCGAGATGGGGCATGATCCGAGCCGCGAGCCGCCGTTTTTCTTCCAGAAGAACGCCGACAACCTGCTGCCGTCCGGCAAGCCGTTTCCCTATCCGCCGCTGTCGAACGACGTGCATTACGAGGCGGAATGCGTGATCGCGCTGAAATCCGGGGGCGCAAACATTCCCCTCGAAAAGGCGCTCCACTGCATCTACGGCTATGCCGTCGGCATCGATTTCACCCGCCGTGATCTGCAGGCCGAGGCAAAGAAGCTCGGCCGCCCCTGGGAAGCGGCGAAGGCGTTCGAATATTCGGCCCCCGTTTCGGCAATCGTGCCCGCAAGCCGCCTCGGCCATCCGGAGGCGGGCCGCATCTGGCTCGACCATAATGACAAGCGCGTTCAGGACGGCGACCTCAGCCAGATGATCTGGAAGACGCCGGAGATCATTGCCGAGCTTTCCAAGCTGTTCATCCTGGCGCCCGGCGATGTCATCATGACCGGCACGCCTGCAGGTGTCGGCGCCGTCAAGAGAGGCGACCGCGTCGAATGCGGCATCGACGGGATTGCAACACTGACCGTCACCGTCGCCTGAGGAGGTCGCCATGCCCGTCTACACACTTGGAGGATTGTCGCCGAAACTGCCGGCGAGCGGGCTCTACTGGATTGCGCCGGATGCGCAGGTGATCGGGCAGACGGAGCTCGGCGAAGGCGTCGGCATCTGGTTCGGCGCGGTGCTGCGCGGGGACAACGAGCCGGTCACCGTCGGCAGGAACACCAATATTCAGGAGGGCGCCATGCTGCATACCGATCCGGGCTTTCCGGTGACGATCGGCGAAGGCTGCACGATCGGCCACCATGCGATCGTCCACGGCTGCACCATCGGCAACAATTCGTTGATCGGCATGGGGGCAACCGTGCTCAACGGTGCAAGGATCGGCAGCAACTGCCTCGTCGGCGCCAATGCGCTGGTGACGGAAGGCAAGGAATTTCCGGATGGCTCGCTGATCGTCGGCGCGCCTGCCCGCGCGATCCGGACGCTCGACGAAAAGGCAATCGATGGACTGAAGCGCTCGGCCGAAAAATACGTCGCCAACTGGCAGCGTTTTGCCCGCGACCTCAAGCGGATCGACTAGCTCCCCTGGAATTGCGCTAGGCGGCGCAGCGCTCGCAGAGGCCGCGGATTTCGATCGTCGTCTTCTCGGCCTTGAACTTCTTGCCGCGCGTCCAGTCCATCAGCCGGTGATCGACCTCGTGGTCGTGGAATTCCATGACTTGGCCGCAGCTTTCGCAGATGGCGAAGGCAACGGAGCCGTGGCTGTGGCAGTTCTCGTTCGGATGGGCGCAGACGACGAAAGAATTGATGCTCTCCAGCCGGTGCACGACGCCATATTCGAGCAGCTTCTCCAGCGCCCGATAGACCTGCAGCGGCGCGCGGAAACCGTGGTCGCGCAGCTTGTCGAGGATCGTATAGGCGCTGAGCGGCCCGTCGGCCTTTTCCAGCACATCGAAGACCAGCGCCTGGTTCTTGGTCAGTTGCGGTGCGTTCATGAGCCTTGTCCTTGCGGTTCTTTGCGCCCCAGCCGCGGCAGCAGGCTGAGGATGAAGAGTATGAGTGCGGCAACAACGATCGACGGGCCTGATGGCGTGTCGTAGGTGAGCGAACCGAACAGGCCGCCGACGACGGCGACTGCGCCGATCAGCGATGCGAGAACGGCCATGATCTCGGGCGTCGGTGAGAAACGGCGGGCCGCGGCAGCCGGGATGATTAGCAGCGAGGTGATCAGCATGATGCCGACGATCTTCATGGCGATGGCGATGACGACCGCCATCAGGAGCATGAAGAAGAGCCGCGCCCGCTCCGGCTGCAGCCCCTCGGCCTCGGCGAGTTCCGGATTGACGGTCGAGGCCAGCAGCGGCCGCCACAGCCAGGCGATCGCCGCAACGACGAAGAGGCCGCCGCCCCAAATCAGCGCGATGTCGGTCTTCGAGACGGCAAGGATATCGCCGAAGAGGAAGGCGATGAGATCGATCCGCACCCAGCTCATGAAGGCGACCATCACGAGGCCGATCGCGAGCGTGGCATGCGACAGGATGCCGAGTAGAGCGTCGGCAGACAGCGCCTGACGCTTCTGCAAGAAGAGCAGCAGGACCGAGACTGTTGCCGCGACGGCGAAGACCGCCAGCGTCAGGTTGAACTCGAAGAGCAGCGACAGTGCGACGCCGAGCAGTGCCGAATGGGCGATCGTATCGCCGAAATAGGCCATGCGCCGCCAGATGATGAAGCAGCCGAGCGGCCCGGTGGTCAGCGCCAGGCCAACGCCGGCGAGGATCGCGCGGACGAAGAAATCGTCAAGCATGACGCTCTCCCGCATGATGATGGTGGCTGTGCTCCGGATCGTCGTGATCGTGGTGGTGGCCGTCCTCGGGGTAGCAATGATCGGTCACCGAACCATCCGAATGCAGCACGCGGCCGTCCGGCAGGTGCGTATGGTCATGGTGGTGGCTGTAGACGGCGAGCGTCTTTGCCGCGCGGCTGCCGAAGAGACGCACATATTCCGGGCTCTGGCTGACCGTCTCCGGCGTGCCGCGGCAGCAGACATGGCCGTTGAGGCAGATGACCGTGTCGGTCTCTGCCATGACGACGTGCAGGTCGTGCGAGATCAGAAGGATGCCGCAGCCTGTGGAGTTGCGGATCTGCTTGATGAGATCGTAAAGCGCAAGCTCGCCGGAGAAATCAACGCCCTGCACCGGTTCGTCGAGCACCAGCAGATCGGGTTTGCGAGCAAAGGCGCGCGCCATAAGCGCCCGCTGGAACTCGCCGCCGGAAAGGTGCTGCACCTCGGCATCCGGCATATGAGCCATGCCGGCGGCTTCGAGGGCTGCCATCATCTCGCGTTCGGAAAGCGGGCCAGTCAGCGTCATGAGGCGCCGGACGGTAAGCGGCAGCGTCCAGTCGATCGCAAGCTTCTGTGGCACGTAGCCGACTTTGAGGCCGCTTGGGCGCTCCACCCTGCCCTCGTCGGGCTTCAGCACGCCGATCGCCGCCTTCGCACTCGTCGATTTTCCGGATCCGTTCGGACCGATCAGCGTCACGATCTCGCCGGGTGAAATCGAAAAGTCCACACCGCGAACGAGCCAGCGGCCGTCGCGCCGGACGCCCACATTGTGAAGGGAAACCAGCGGCTTTGAGGCAGGGTTTGCGGGATATAACATCATTTTTCCGACAGTGCTGTTGCGTCCTGCTATCGCACACGTTATAGCATTACGCAATTGATGTAATAACATTACAACTGCAATTCAAGCGGAGCGTGAACATGAAACTGGCCCTTACCCTCGCGATCCCGGCAATCCTGCTGGCCGGGGCATCCAAGGCGGCGGATGCGCCGGCCGTCGTGACCTCGATCAAGCCGATCCATTCGCTGGTTTCGGCAATCATGCAGGGCGCCGGCACGCCGGAACTGATCGTCGATGGCGCGGCCTCCCCGCATACCTACAATCTCAAGCCGTCGGATGCGAGCGCGCTGCAGAATGCCAAGGTGATCTTCTGGGTCGGTCCCGGCCTCGAAGCCTTTCTCGAAAAGCCGCTGGAATCGCTGGGCTCCGGTGCCACCATCGCCGAACTGGAGGATGCACCCGGGCTCGTGAAGCTGAAGTTCCGCGAAGGCGGCGCCTTCGAACCGCATGATGACGGCGACGAGGCGGAAGCCGGACACGAGCACGAAGAGGCCGGGCACGAGGAGGCCGGGCACGAGGAGGCGGGGCACGATCACGATGCGCATGCGGAAGGCGAGCATGATGACGGTCACGGCGAATTCGATACGCATCTCTGGCTCAACCCAATGAATGCAAAGGCCCTGGCCGCTGAAATCACCACGACGCTGGTGGCGGCCGATCCCGCCAATGCGCTAACCTACCAGGCCAATGCCAAGGCGCTCGACGAGAAGATCGATGCGCTCGACAAGGAAATTACCGGCATCGTGGCGCCCGTGAAGGACAAGCCCTTCATCGTCTTCCACGACGCCTACCAGTATTTCGAGCACCGCTATGCCGTCCGTGTTGCCGGCTCGATCACGGTCAGCCCGGAAACCATGCCCGGCGCCGAGCGCATTTCGGAGATTCACAAGAAGGTCGGCGATCTCGGCGCCACCTGCGTCTTCGCCGAGCCGCAGTTCGAGCCACGCCTGGTCAATGTCGTCATCGAAGGCACCGATGCGAAAGCCGGCGTTCTCGACCCGGAAGCGGCAACGCTGGAGGCCGGTCCCGATCTCTATTTTACGCTGATGCGCGGCATCGCCAACAGCATGAAGGATTGCCTTTCGCGTGAAAGCTGAGACCAAACGGGCGGGCCTCGGCTCGCCTTTTTCAGATATCACAGCGTAATGTTATAACATTTATATGGAGAGAACGATGGATAAGAGACTTCCCGTCACAGTGCTGTCCGGCTTCCTCGGAGCGGGAAAGACGACGCTGCTCAACCATGTGCTCGGCAACCGCGAAGGCCTGCGCGTTGCGGTAATCGTCAACGACATGAGCGAGGTGAATATCGACGCAGCGCTGGTGCGGGACGGCGGAGCGAACCTCTCGCGCACCGAAGAGCAGCTTGTCGAAATGACCAACGGCTGCATCTGCTGCACCCTGCGCGACGATCTCCTGAAGGAGGTCAGGCAGCTTGCCGTCCAAGGACGGTTCGACTACCTGCTCATCGAATCGACCGGGATTGCCGAGCCCCTGCCCGTCGCGACCACCTTCGAATTCCGCGACGAGGATGGTGCAAGCCTTTCGGATGTCGCCCGGCTCGACACGATGGTGACGGTGGTCGACGCCGCCAATCTCCTGGCTGACTATGCCTCCACCGATTTCCTCGCCGACCGCGGCGAGACGGCGGGCGACGGCGACAACCGCACCATCGTCGATCTGCTTGTCGAACAGATCGAATTTGCCGATATCGTCGTGCTGAACAAGGTCGAAACGGCAACGCTTGAACAGCGCGAAGCGGCACGCAAGATCGTCGCCGGGCTCAATCCAGATGCGAAGCTGATCGAGACAGATTTCGGCCGCGTTCCGTTGAAGGATGTGCTGGGAACCGGCCGTTTCGATATCGACAAGGCCGAAACCCATCCGCTCTGGTACAAGGAGTTGCACGGCTTCAAGGACCATGTGCCGGAAACCGAGGAATATGGCATCACCTCTTTCGTCTATCGCGAAAGGCGGCCGTTCGACCCGATGAAGCTGCAGGCCTTTCTCGACCGGACATGGCCGGGCGTCATCCGCGCAAAAGGCTTCTTCTGGCTGGCGACGCGGCCGCATTATGTCGGGGAGATCAGCCAGGCGGGCGCGATCGTCAGGACCGGCAAAATGGGGCTTTGGTGGTCGGCCGTTCCGAAGGAGCAGTGGCCGCGCGAACCGGGCTTTGAGAAGGCGATCGGCCCCTATCTCGACCCCGTCTGGGGCGACCGCAGGCAGGAGCTCGTCTTCATCGGCGCCGATCCGATGGACGAGGACTGGATCCGAAGCGAACTCGATGCCTGTCTGATCAGATCGGAGAACTTCACGCCCGAGAAATGGCGAAACCTGCCGGACCCCTTCGCAAGCTGGGCGCTGCGTGCCGCATGAGAGCGCAGCAATCAAGCCGTTCCGTTGCGTTTGCGAGGAATGCGAACCGCTGCCGCCGATCGAGGGGCTGAGCGAGCCGCTTGATAACGAGGCTGCGTCCCGCGGAGGCTCGCCAAAGGAGGCTTGGCTATCTGTAGCGCAAAAAGATGCGTCGGAAACGGAAGGCCGGCTAAGCGCGTCACGGTCCCGGCTCTTAAATGCGCGGCATTCAAACGACCCGACATCGACGGTGCTCAGATCGAGTAAAGCTCAATCGGCGTCTCAAAGCCCTTCAGGTGGTATGCCCGGCCTTCGCTTTCAGCCGTTTGGCTCTGCGCCCGTTCGCAAACGGCCTTGGTGACGAGAATCCGTCCGGCGTCAGCAACCGACTGCGCGCGAGCGGCAGTATTCACAACCGTTCCAATCGCAGTGAGGTCGCGATGCGATCGGCCGAACTCTCCGAAGCTGGCCTCGCCCGAATCGATGCCGATACCGATGCCGAGTTCGCTTCCGTCCAGGCCAGCGCCTTCAGCCACGTGACGTTCACGACGCAACCGGCAGCGGCGCTGAATCTCCCGCGCGGCGCGCACGGCGCATTCGGCGTGGTCCTGGCGGCGGATCGGAAAGTTGAATATTGCCATGATGGCGTCCCCGACCGTCTTGTTGAGAAGGCCGTCGTATTCCCAAATGGCTGTGGCACATTCATCGTAGAAATCATCCAGCAGCGACGAGACGGCATCGGCCGAAAGCGACTGCGAAAGCGTCGTATAGCCTCTCAGATCTGCAAAAAGCACGGACACATCAACCGTGATCTTGCGGGCTTTCATGACGCGAGTGAACATGAGTTCGCAAATCGTGCAGGTGTTCGGATTCATCCGGCTCGGGCGGATGCCGAAGGCGCGGAAGGGAATGGAAGCCGGTCCGCGCAGAGGCACCGGCAGACGCATCTGCTCCCAGCAGCCCTTGCAAATCCTGGATTGAGAAACCGACATGTTGCCGCCCTGTTTGCGTGCCGTTCCGCGACTTTCGCACATCCGCGCCAGAAAATCTCCAGAAAAGCCTGCAGTTGCTTTGCAACTAGGACCGCATCCCATTCCACGATCTGCGACAATACAAACTGGAGAAATTCATCGGATGAAGCGACGATCGCAGACATGGAGTGTCGGAATCTCGTTTAGCCAATCGTCTTCAAGATAGACAAGCTACGGAGAACAGAAATGACGATCACGATTACCGCATTTGAACGGTCGCCCGATCGCGGCAAGGGTCTGGCGCGTGACATGCGCGTTCGCTGGGCGCTCGAAGAAGTAGGCCAGCCTTACGAGGTTCGTCTTCTTTCGTTCAAAGCGATGAAGGAACCCGCGCATCTCGCGCTTCAACCGTTCGGGCAGATTCCAACCTACGAAGAAGGCGATCTCGCCCTGTTCGAGTCGGGGGCGATCGTGCTCCATATCGCCGAGCGCCATGCGGGCCTGTTGCCAGACGATGCGAATGCCCGGGCGCGCGCGATCACATGGATGTTTGCCGCGCTCGACACGCTGGAGCCGCCGATCTTCGACCGCGCCCTCGCCAATATCCTCGAGCGCGACGAGCCTTGGTACGAGCAACGCCTCCGTTTTCTCGAGGACAGCATCCGGAAACGGCTGGGCAGCCTTTCCGGTCGCCTTGGCGATGCCGATTGGCTCGACGGCGCGTTCAGCGCCGGTGACCTGCTGATGGTGACGGTGCTGCGCAGGTTGAAAGGATCGAGTTTGCTGGAGGAATATCCAAACCTCTCCGCCTATGTCGCCCGCGGTGAAGCGCGGCCCGCCTACAAGCGTGCTTTCGACGCTCAGTTGGCGGTGTTCACCGCCGCATCCTCCGGCTGACAAAGGCCGTTCTGGGCTCGAGTGGTCGGTCGGACTTCAGATGATGCCGTGCTTCCTTAAAAGCGCCTGCTCGTCGCCTGACACCCAGCCGAATACTTTCGGCTCCCCATCCAGCTCTTGGACGAAGTAGTGAACATCAAAATCTATCGCTACATCCGGTTGATCCTTGCGGGCATAGGTTGCCGTCCAAGCAACACGGGCCACGCAATGATGCGCGTCTATGGGCGAGAGGCGGACATTACGCATCCGCATCTCCTTCGTCCCTATCGCCCGATAGCGCTGATAGCCTTGCGCCATGGCTTGCTTGAATTGATCGTCGTTCTTCCCGGTCATAACTCCGGCAGGCGCGGCACCTATGAACTCGGAAGCATAAAGCGATGCGACTTCGTCCATGTTTGTGTCGCCGCCGAGGGACCGATTGAAAAGGCTCTCGTATCGCTGGAAGAGCTTCCTTACGCTGGGCTCCATGATTTCCTCTCGGAGGACTGCGGCCATGGTCGGCAGTGGTCGCGCAACAGTCTTCTTCTGCTGCAGGTCAAGCTGCCCGCAGCGTTTTGCTGCGAGCGACTTTAGAGCCCAAAGGTGGTTCATTTAAGTTAGGGCTGGGTCAGGCAACCCGCGCCTCTCCCAAAGTCACTCGCTCATCGAGCCGCGATGATGCTCGAGACGATGCCGCTCGTGATGCCGATGAGCAGGAAGTCGTTGTCGGCCCTGACCCACCGGTAGCCGCGCGGCGGTGGCGACAGGCGGTAGCGGCGGTAGTCGCGGACCTCGGCCATGTGCCGGCGCTCTGCGGCGGTCATGCGATGACCCTTCGTCCAGCGGTATTTGTGGACAACGACCTTCTTCTCGACGATGACCGGTCGGCGGTGTTCGGCGGCACTCGCCTGCGATGCGAAAGCAATCGGCGTAAGCAGGAAGGAGGCGGAAAGCAGGGCTGCGAATATCTTTTTCATCGGGGGATCCCTTGTGCTGAATACGCCCCGAAACTAGGCCTGCGAAGGTGAACCTAATCTGAAAATTAAGTTAAACTTTCGTAATGAAAATCGAAGCTTACGAGCATATGCTTATATTTTAGCTTCACATTTTAAAGCGGCCGCGCATTCAAGCCTGACTGAAGATCAAAGCCATATTGACGACGTCGAGATAGCGGCCATCAATATGAACGGCGTCCTTGCTTACGCCCTCGCTGACGAAGCCGACCTTCTCGTAGAGGCGGATTGCGCGGGCATTGTCGGCATGGACGCTGAGCTCAACGCGTCTGATTCCGCATTCCCTCGCCTGCTTCAACGTCGTCTCCATGAGGCGCAATCCGAGGCCTTGTCCGCGGTGGGCAGGGATGATGCCCATACCGAGCGATCCCCGGTGCGCATGCGACGGAAAGAGGTGCCGGCGGATATCGCACCAGCCGATCACCTCGCCATCCTTCACCGCGACGAACTGCGGATGCTTGTTCTCGATCATGCCGAGAACGAATTTCCGCGTGTCTTCGAGCGGCGGTGCCTCCAGGAAGGTTAGATATCTGCGTTCGCGCGCGACAACGTCGACAGCCAGGCGATAGTTCTCGATGTGCCGGACGGCGATCGGCTCAATAATGATATCGGGTGCCATCTTCAAAGCTCTTCGTAATTGAACCAATCGAAATCGGCCGTCTTGGCGCGGCCCGATGTGTCGAAGGCGAAGACGCCGGTAAAGGCTCCGGTGAAGGAGCCGTGCTCGCCGCGCCCGCCCTCGTCGGAGACGACACCGGCATCGAGAACCGGGCCAATAGGTTGCCAGGCGCCCTTGCCTTCCGTCTGCCAGAAGAACCGCAGGTCGTTGTCGCGGATTTCCATGGAAAGCTGGACGCGGCCTCCCGCCGGAATGGCGACGCCGCTGCCCGCGGGGAAGCTGAGGCGGCCGTTCGGATAGTCCCCGTTGCAGGAAAGGATCGTGGCGCAGCGGCCGAGCTTTTCGTGCAGCGTCACGGCAACGGCGTGGAACTTGTGGCGATTGTAGTAATGCGTCAGCCCGGCGACCTGCTGGTAGGTGTCGGGATCGAATTCCACGACCGTCTCGGCGCGGAAGCTGTGATGCTCCTGACGGCGGGCGACGAGCGCCTGCTCGAACCATGAACCGATGCTTTCTCGGGCGATGAGGCGCAGATGGCCGGGGCGGTCGGTGAGGTTGAAGATGCGTTCCGGCCGCGGCGTGCGCAGCCACTGGAAATCTGCAGGCAGCTTGCCGCCATCGAAACTGTATTCGGTGCGAACCGGCTTTTCGATGCAGACTGCGCCCATCAGACCCGGAACCTCGACGTCTGGCACCGCCGTGCCATTTTCGAGATAGAGCCAGCCGTCTTCCTTCCAGGCGCATTTCTGCAAGGCGGCTTCGCGGCCGAGCGTGCAGCGGCGCTTCGGTGGCAGCGGGCGGCCGCAAAGATGGGTGTGATAGACCTGCCCGTCCGGCGTCTCGACATACTGGCCATGCCCTGCCCGCTGCAGAACGGCCTCCGGATTGTCCTTGGAGGTGATGAGATGCATGTTCGGGTGCATCTCATAGTGGCCGTCAATGGTGCGCGAACGCGCCATGGTGACCGCATGGTCATAGCCGGTGCCCCCTTCAGCGGTCGTGAGATAGTAGTAGCCATTGCGCTTGAAGAGATGCGGGCCTTCGACGAGGCCGAGCGGGCTACCAGCGAAGATGTTCTTGATCGGCCCCTTCAGCGCCTTCGTGACCGGGTCCCATTCCTGCAGCAGGATGCCATCAAAGGCCGGATGCTTCGGCGCGCCGCCATAGCTCTCCGTGCGGTGGTTCCATTGCATATTGAGGAACCACTTGCGGCCGTCATCGTCATGGAAGAGCGAGGGATCGAAGCCCGAGGAGTTGACGTAGACTGGCTCCGACCACTCGCCCTCGATCGTCGGCGAGGTGACGATGTAGTTATGCGCGTCCTTGAAGTTGCCGTCGAAGCGCTTGACATCGGTATAGACCAGCCAGAACTGCCCGTCGGCATAGGAGAGGCACGGCGCCCAGATGCCGCAGCTGTCGGGATTGCCGCGCATGTCGAGCTGCGATTGGCGCTCCAGTGGACGGCGCTCCAGTGTCCAGTTCACAAGGTCGCGCGAATGGTGGATCTGCACGCCCGGATACCATTCGAAGGTCGAGGTCGCGATGTAATAGTCCTCTCCCACGCGGCAGATGGATGGATCGGGATTGAAACCGGGCAGAATGGGATTGCGGATCATGAGACTTCTCCTCCGGAATGCGGCACGTGCATCATACTCAATTCGCCAGCGCCCGGTCGTTTCCTTCCGGACGCTGCCGTTTCCTTATTCGCGCTCGGCGGACTTTGCCCAGAGGTTGACGTCGGCCTCGCGGGCATAGACATCGATCTCCTTCAACTCCTCCGCCGTGAAATCAGGATTGTCGAGCGCCTTGGCGCAGTCGACGATCTGCGACGAGCGGCTGGCGCCGATCAGCGCGGAGGTGACCCGGCCGCCGCGCAGCACCCAGGCGATCGCCATCTGCGCCAGCGTCTGGCCGCGGCGTTCGGCAATGCCGTTCAGCTTGCGGATGTTGTCGATGATCGATGGTCGGATGAAGTCGCGCTTCAGGAAGTGGTTCTGCGCGGCACGGCTGTCTTCCGGGATGCCGGCGAGATATTTGGTCGTCAGCATGCCCTGGGCGAGTGGTGAAAAAACGATCGAGCCCATGCCGGCCTCGTCCAGCGTGTCGAGCAGCTTGTCATCTTCGACCCAGCGGTTGAGCATCGAATAGCTCGGCTGGTGGATGAGGCACGGCGTGCCGAGATCCTTGAGGATGGCGGCTGCTTCCCGCGTGCGCTGCGCACTGTAGGAGGAAATACCGACATAGAGCGCGCGGCCGGAGCGGACGATATAATCGAGCGCGCCGCAGGTCTCCTCGAGCGGCGTATCCGGATCGAAACGGTGCGAATAGAAGATGTCGACATAGTCGAGGCCCATGCGCTTCAGACTCTGGTCGCAGGAGGCGATCAGATACTTGCGGCTGCCCCACTCGCCGTAAGGCCCGGACCACATTTCGTAACCCGCCTTGGACGAGATGATGAGTTCGTCGCGCAGGCCTGCGAAGTCGGTGCGCAGGATTTCGCCGAAGGCGGTCTCGGCGCTGCCGGGCGGCGGGCCGTAATTATTGGCGAGGTCGAAATGGGTGATGCCGAGATCTAAGGCGGTGCGGCACATGTCGACCTTGCGCTCATGCGGCGTGTCGCCGCCGAAATTGTGCCAGAGACCGAGGGAGACGGCAGGAAGCTTCAGGCCGGAACGGCCCGTGCGGTTATACTTCATCTTCGAATAGCGGTCGGAAGCCGGTTGCCAGCTCATGGTCCTGATCCTTTGGAAAAGTGCGCGCGGGCTGGAAAAGCCCGCGCGGAAAATAGCCCTTTGGAGGTCTACTTCAAGAGCGCCTGGGCCTCTTCGATGCCGAGCGCGGCCGGCTGCGTGCAGGTCGTCGTCAGTTCAACGAACCTGCCCTCCTCGCCCGATTTCAGGATCGAGGTCATGACATCGACGCCATGCAGCGTGCGCTCAAGCGAGCAGCGAGCGTCGCGACCGTCGATGAGCGCGGCCACCATATCGGCAAGGCCTGCCGTGCGGTAGTTGGCGCGCGGGCCCTGCGGGCTTTCCTGGTTGAACTTGCCGAAGGGATGCTCCCAGGCTTCAAGCGGCTTGATCTCCTTGTCGCGCCCGCTGGCCTCGACGGCGCCGCCGAAGAAGTTCGGGTCCGGCACGAAAAGGGTGCCATCGGTGCCGTAAAGCTCCATATTGGCATGGCGATGCGACCAGACGTCCCAGCTTGCCGTCAGCGTCACCGTCGCGCCGCTGACGAATTCCAGCAGTGCCTGGACGGTCGTCGGCGTCTTGACCGGAATCGTCTCGCCGTGGCGCGGCTGGCTGGTGATCGTGCGCGTCTCCGATGCCATGGACGTAATCGCACCGACGCGCTTCACCGGGCCGATGAAATTGATGAGATTGGCGATGTAGTACGGCCCCATATCGAGGATGGGACCGCCACCCGGCAGGAAGAAGAAGTCCGGGTTCGGATGCCACATCTCCATCCCCGGCCCCATGACATAGCAGGAGCCGGAGGTGATGCGGCCGATGCCACCCTCGTCCACATATTTGCGGGCAAGCTGGTGCGCGCCGCCGAGGAAGGTATCCGGCGCGCAGCCCACGGAGAGTTTCTTTTCCTTGGCGATGCGGCGCAGATCCTCGCCCTGTTCCAGCGTCAGAACGAGCGGCTTTTCGGAAAAGACGTGCTTGCCGGCCTCAAGCGCTGCCTTCGAGACCGGATAGTGCGCATCGGGGATCGTCAGATTGACGACGACGTCGATCTCGTCATTGGCGAGAAGCTGCTCGATCGTCTGGGCGGTGACGCCGTATTCCTCGGCACGCAGTTCGGCCGCCTGCACGTTGATATCCGCGCAGGCGAGCATTTTCAGCCCCTTGAAAAGGGGCGCAAGCGAAAGGTAGGTCGTGGAGATGTTGCCGCATCCGATGATGCCGACGCCAAGTTCCTTGGTCATGGTTTGCCTCAGTAGGTCTTGAAGGATGCGATCGAGCGGGCAATCAAGCGGTCGATGTCGCTCGGATTGTCGTGTTCGACGACGTAATGCTTCGCGTTGGTGGCTTTCAGCGCCGCGATCAGCTTCGGCCAGGCAAGCGTGCCGTGACCGACATCGGCCCAGCCGTCCTCGTCCTTGTTCTCGCCGACCGGCGCGATGTCCTTGACGTGGACAGCGGTGATGCGGGAGCCAAGCTTTTCGATCCAGGCGAAGGGATCGCCGCCGCCGCGGACGACCCAGGCGATGTCCGCTTCCCAGGAAATACCGGGCGCGCCTTCGAAGATGCGCTCGATCGGCAGCGAACCGTCGGCAAGCTTCACGAATTCGAAGTCGTGGTTGTGCCAGCCGAACGCGTAGCCGGCATCCTTGTAGGGCTTGGCCATCTCCTGCAGGCGCTTGCCGAAGGCGAGCCAGCCGGCGCCGTCCGCCGGGCGCTGGTCTGCGGCAAGATGCGGTGCGTAGATCGAATCCATGCCGAGCGTTTTGGCGATCAGCAGCGACTGCTGGACATTGTTCTCGAGGAAATCCGGGCTGAAATGGCCAGTTGCCATCACGAGGCCATTCTTGTCGAGATCGGCGCGCAGGCTCTTCAAACCGGCATCATCGAGCTCGGCATAGATGCCGCCGAAACCTTCGACTTCCGAATAACCGGCCTTGCCGAGCTTTTCGAAGATTGTCGAATAGGGTTGGAAATTGCGGGCGCTGTAAAGCTGAAAACTCAGTTTCGTCATCACTTTCTCCTCGGGCCTCGTGCCCTTTCTTCAAATCAATCTGCCGACTGGCAGGAATGCAGGTCGTAGAAGCGGAAGTCCGGCAGCGTGTTGCCTTCAAGCGGTTTTGCCGGAGTAAAGAGGATGCGGCGGGTCTCGCCAGCCGCCAGATCGAAGGCGTTGTCGGAGTATTTGCCATCCGTCTCGGTCTCGATCATCACGAATAGCGCCAGTCCCTTGGCAGTGACGTTGAGGCAAATCGAGCCGTCTTCCTCGACATATTCACGGGTCACCTGGAGACCGGCAGGCTCCAATTCGAGCGCCTTGTAGGTGCCGTGGACGTAGTGCCCCTCGCCGCCCATGCCGTTCGACGCGGTGAAGCGCCAGGCAAGCAGCGTGCCTTCCGGAATGTCCGACACATCGATCGTCGATGCCGTCACGGCGGCATCCGGGGTACAGACGGCCTGGACATCCTTCAGGTGCCTGCGCTCGCCCTTCATCGTCAGAATGGAAATCGAAAGGTCGGCGCTGATTTCCGAAAGCGTGTCGTT
This sequence comes from Rhizobium sullae, assembly GCF_025200715.1. Lineage (NCBI taxonomy): Bacteria > Pseudomonadati > Pseudomonadota > Alphaproteobacteria > Hyphomicrobiales > Rhizobiaceae > Rhizobium > Rhizobium sullae. Next base: position 1,355,996 of record NZ_CP104143.1, on the reverse strand, counting down.
GACCAGTGAGAAACCGATCGACTTGCCGTCCTCGGACGGGATGGCGGCGACGGCGACCGGCTGGAAGAAGCGCTTGACGAGATAGTGCATCGCCTTCCAGCGCCCGCCATAGTCGAGGCTCGACCAGGACGCCACCGGCCAGGTGTCGTTGAGCTGCCAGTAGATCGTGCCCATGCAATGGGGTTTGAGCGACCGCCAGTACTCCACCGCCGTCTTGATCGCCAGCCCCTGCTGGATCTGGCTCAGATAGACGAAGTTCGGAAAGTCCTTGGGGAAGCGAAAATAGCGGAACATCGTGCCCGCGATGCGTTCGTTGCCGCCAGCGTTCTTCTGGTGCAATTCCATGACCGGAGACGCGACGTTCATGTCCTTCTTGTCGGCATAAGTCTTGATGACAGGAAGCGACGTGTAGGACTGGAATCCGAATTCCGAGCAGAAGCGCGGGCGCACCGAACGGTAATTGTCGAACGACTTGTTCTCGTGCCAGACCGACCAGTAGTGCATGTCGCCGGAGCCATCGGCGTGCCAAGCATCGCCGAAATCCAGATAGCCGGAGGCCGGGCTGGACGGCCACCAGATGGCATCGGGTGCCGCCTTCTTCATCGCCTGCTCGATCGTGCGGTTCAGCCGGTCGTAGGAGACGAGGTAGCGGTCGCGGTTCTTCTTCGGTTCATCGAACCATGTGAGCGCGCCAACCAGCTCGTTGTCGCCGCACCAGAGCGCGATCGACGGATGGGAGGAGAGCCGCTTGACCTGGTAGTCGACTTCGAGCGCGACTCCATCGAGGAAATCCTCAGTCGACGGGTAAAGATTGCAGGCAAACATGAAATCCTGCCAGATCATGAGGCCGAGGCGATCGCACAGATCGTAGAACCAGTCGTGCTCGTAGAAGCCGCCGCCCCAGACACGGATCATGTTCATGTTGGCTGCTTTTGCCGATTGCAGCAGGTCTTCGGTCTTCTCCGGCGACGACAGTGAAAAGAGCGCATCCGCCGGAATCCAGTTGGCGCCGCGGCAAAAGATTTCGCGGCCGTTGACCTTGAAGGCGAAACGGCTGCCTGCGGCATCCGGCGTGGTGATGAGCTCGACGGTACGAAGGCCGATCTGCTTCGTCACCTCATCTGACGGCAGGTCGACAGCGAGCGCATAAAGCGCCTGCTCGCCGCTGCCGGCGGGCCACCAGAGGCGCGGCTTCTCGACAAGGAAGATATGATTGACCACCGTCTCGCCGGCGCTGACGCCGACATCGAGCCGGACACGGTCGCCATCCAGCGAAAAATGCACCGGCACGATGCCCGGATCCTTCGCAAAGAGCGTTGCCGTGACCTGCAGCTCGACGCTACCGTCAAGATTGTGCGCCTGGCGGGTCGTGACGTGATCGATGCGCGCGGTTTCGAGCTTCTTCAGCGTGATCGTACCGTAAAGCCCGAGCGGCGCGATCGCGGTGTTCCAGTCCCAGCCGAAATGGCATTGCGGCTTGCGTAGCATATTGCCGTTGGCGATCGGTGAATTGCCAGGGTGGTAAGGAATGTAAAAGGGCTGTTTGGCCTGCCGTTCAGCGCCGGCGGCGATACTCGAATGCAGCACGATGCGGATCGTGTTTTTGCCGGCCTTCAGCACGCTTGACACATCCGGCCGGTAGCGGCGGAAGCAGTTGTCGGCCGCGAGCACCAGGAAGCCGTTGACGAAGACCGAGGCGACGGTGTCGAGGTAATCGATGTCGAGATACCAGTCGCCGTCGCTCTGCGGCAGCGTGAAGCTCCGCTCGAGCGCCCAATCTCGGTGCGCGACCCACTGCACCTGTTCTTCGTTGCGGCCGAAATAGGGTTCCGGAATGAGTTCTGCTGCGTGAAGCGCCGTATGGACGTCGCCTGGAAGCGTGATCACTGTGGTGACTTCGCCGTCGGCTGACGTGAGTTGCCAGGAACCGGAAAGATCGATGCTGGACGCAGTCTGCGGCAAGGAAGTCATAGCATTATCCCGATCAGGCCGCCTTGGGAGGTGCCGGACGATACCGGACCATGGCCGAACTTGGACGGCCGGATGGCCGCATTGAAGATCGGGCGGAGCTTTCGGCCCCGCCCGTATTGCGGTTCAGATCCGGTCTTCGGTCTCTGCATCGAAGATCGATGCCAGCGACATGTCGAAGCTGAGCTTCACCGGCGTTCCCACGTTGAAGCGGCGCGCGCCGTTGATGCGCACCGACATCGTATGGCCGGCATGCTTCAGCCAGAGGAGGTTGTCGGCGCCCATCGGCTCCTCGATATCGACGGTCGCATCATGCACCTCGGGGCCAAGATTTTCGTTGACCTTGATGTGCTCCGGACGCACGCCGAGCACAACCTTGCGTCCTGCCTGTAGCGGTTGGGCCGCATCGTAGCCGTCAAGCGAGAAGCTGACGCCATTCGAGCTGAACACCATCTTGTCGCTGTTTTTGGTCAATTCGCCATGCAGGAAGTTCATAGACGGCGAGCCGATGAAACCTGCGACGAAAAGGTTGCGCGGCCTATTGTAGATCGTCGTCGGGTCGCCGAGCTGCTGGATGATGCCGTTCTTCATGATCGCGATGCGGTCTGCCAGCGTCAGCGCCTCGATCTGGTCGTGGGTGACATAGATCATCGTGTTCTTCAGAGACTGGTGCAGGCGCTTGATCTCGACGCGCAGCTCCGAACGCAGCTTGGCATCAAGGTTGGACAGCGGCTCGTCGAACAGAAACACATCGACATCGCGCACCAGGGCACGGCCGATCGCCACGCGCTGGCGCTGGCCGCCGGAAAGTTCGGCGGGCTTGCGCTTCAACAGCGGCTGGATCTGCAGGATTTCGGAGGCACGCGCCACGCGCTTGTCGATCTCGGCCTGCGGCACCTTTGCGACGCGAAGACCAAAGGAGAGGTTCTTCTCGACGCTCATCTGCGGATAGAGCGCATAGGACTGAAACACCATGCCGATGCCGCGGTCCTTGGGCTCTTCCCAAGTGACGTTCTTGTCCTTGATGAAAATCTGGCCTTCGGTGGGTTCAAGAAGCCCTGCAATGCAGTTGAGCAGCGTGGACTTGCCGCAGCCGGACGAGCCGAGCAGGACCAGGAATTCCCCATCGTGGATGTCGAGATTGAGGTTCTCCAGCACCGTTACCGATCCGAAAGAAAGGGACAGATCGCGAATGGAAACGCTGTTCTGTTTGTCGATGGAAACCGTGTTGTGCATCAGGCTTACCCTTTGACTGCGCCGGCGGCGATACCGCGAACGAAAAGCCGACCGGACAGGAAATAGACGATGAGCGGAACCGCGCCCGTCAGCAGCGTTGCCGCCATATTGACGTTGTATTCCTTCACGCCCTGAACCGAATTGACGATATTGTTGAGCTGCACGGTCATCGGATAGGTATCCGGCCGTGTGAAGACGACACCGAACAGGAAGTCGTTCCAGATGCCGGTGACCTGCAGGATCATCGCGACCACGAAGATCGGCAGAGACATGGGAAGCATGATCCGGAAATAGATCTGCCAGAACCCTGCCCCGTCGATACGAGCCGCCTTGAACAGTTCCACCGGAAGCGAAGCGAAATAATTCCGGAAGAGCAGCGTCAGGATCGGCATGCCGAAGATCGTGTGGACGATGACGAGCCCGGTGAGCGTGCCGTAAATCCCCAATTCCCTGAGCACGATGACGATCGGATAGATCATCACCTGATAGGGAATGAAGGCGCCGATGATGAGGATCGAGAAGAACAGTTCCGCTCCCTTGAACCGCCAGTTGGCGAGCGCGTAGCCGCTGACCGAGGCAATCGCGATCGAAACGACGACGGAGGGCACCAGGATGCGCACGGAGTTCCAGAACCCGCGGGAAAGACCATCGCAATTCAGCCCGGTGCAAGCCTGCGCCCAGGCTTTCACCCAGGGCTCAAAGGTGATTTCCATCGGCGGCGAGAAGATATTGCCGAGACGGATTTCGGGCATGCCCTTGAGCGATGTAACGACCATCACGTAAAGCGGCAGGAGGTAGTAGAGCGCCGCAACGGTCAGCGCACCATAAAGCATGATGTTGCGCGGCGCAAAGATGCGGCGAGGCTTGCGGCCGCTGGGACCGCTGGCGAGCTGCGAAGAAACCGCATCAAAGCTTGCGGCAGCGGTGTTGAGAGTGCTGATACTAGCCACGCTTGCGTCCTCCGAACTCGAGGTAGGCCCACGGAACGACGATGATGGCGACCGTCAGCAGCATCATGGTCGAGGCGGCAAAACCCTGGCCGAGGTTCTGGGCCTGGAACATGTAGTCGTAGACGTATTTTGCCGGCACCTCCGACGCGTTTCCGGGGCCGCCGCTGGTCTGGGCGACGACGAGGTCGTAGACCTTGACGATGCCGCTCGCGATGATGACGAGCGTGGTGATGAACACCGGGCGCATCATGGGAATGATGATGAGAAGATAGGTCTTCCACATCGGGATGCCGTCCACGCGGGTCGCCTTCCAGATGTCCTCGTCTATGCCGCGCAGACCCGCCAGCATCAGGCACATGACGAGGCCCGTGCCCTGCCAGAGAGCGGCGATCAGGATGCCATAGATGACGATATCGGGATCATAGAGCGGGTCGAAGGCGAACGAGGTCCAACCGAGCGATCGAATGACAGATTGAATGCCGAATTCGGGGTTGAGCATCCATTGCCACACGAGCCCCGTGACGATGAAGGAAAGAGCGAAGGGATAGAGGAAGATCGTCCGGAAGGCGTTCTCGAACCGGATCTTCTGATCCATCAGCGCCGCCAGTATAAAGCCGATGACCAGGCTGAAGATCAGCGACAGGATGCCGTAGATCGCGAGGTTCTGGATCGAGATCATCCAGCGCGACGAGGCCCATAACCGCTCGTATTGGTCAAGGCCGACGAAATTGAGACGCGGGAGCAGCCTTGAATTGGTGAAGGAATAAAACACCGTCCACAGGGTGCCGCCGAGGAAAATGACCAAGGCGACGAGCATCATCGGAATGGAAGCGATCTTCGCATTGAGGTTGCGGAAGAGCTGGCTCGGTCGGCCGGTCGGGGCATGCGCCGCCATGATCTCTCCTCTTCAGGAATGAACCATTTCTTGAAAACAAATCCTCGTCCGGCCCCTACGCTGTGGGACCGGTACGAGGCATCCGGGAGGGAATCAGTCAGCCGAGCCGATGATATCCGCGAAGCGCTTCTGCGCAGCTTCCGGCGTAATCGACGCATTGGCGAAGAATTCGGACATCAGGTCCTCCTTCTGCTTGGTCGTATCGGCGGAAACCAACTGGTCGGTGCTGGTTATGACACTGCCCTTCGCGAGAATGTCGAGCCCCTTCTTCATGCAGTCGTTGGCAGCTGCGAGGTCAACGTCGCCGCGAATAGGCAAAGAGCCCTTCTTCAGATTGAACGCAACTTGCGTCTTCGGGTCGACAATGGTCGCGGCGAGAATGTCCTGCGCCTCGGACTTTGCATCGTCCTTCTGGAGCGGGAAGTAAAAGGCGTCGCCGCCGGTGGTCAGAAACTCGTTCAGGCCGAGACCCGGCAGGCAGGTATAATCCGTACCGGCCTTCTTCCCGGCAACCTGAAACTCGCCTTGGGCCCAGTCGCCCATGATCTGGCCGCCGGCCTTGCCGGTGATGACCATGTTGGTGGCCTGGTTCCAATCCTGGACATTACTGCCTTTTGCCATGTCGCGGGCCTGTGCGGCAGCCGCGAATATCTTCGCCATTTCAGGCCCCGCAGCCACTTCCGCGTCCTTGTCCTTGTAGACCTTCTCGTAGAGGTCCTTGCCGCCAAGCGAGATGATCAACACATCGAACAGGCCATTGGCCTGCCAAGGCTGTCCGCCGAGCGCCAGAGGCTGGATTCCGGCCTTCTGCAGCGCCGGCGCCGCAGCGACAAATTCGTTCCAGTTCTTCGGTACCGCGGTACCCGCCTTTTCGAAGGCCTCGTTCGAAAGCCACAGCCACTGCCACGAATGGATATTGATCGGCGCGCAATAGATCTTGCCGTCGATGGTGCAGGAATCGAGCAGGCTTAGCGGCCGGATGACGTCCTTCCACTTGCCCTTTTCGGCAACCGCCGTGAGATCGCGCATCAGGCCTTCCTGGACCAGTTCCTCCGCCTGACGGCCATGGTTGAACTGGGTGGCGCCCATGGGATCACCACCGGTAATGCGGCTGATCATGATAGGACGAGCGGTGCTGCCCGAACCGGCAATGGCGCCATCCACCCACTTATTGCCCGTCGTATCGAATGCCTTTGCGAGTTCGCCCACGGCAGCAGCTTCACCGCCGGATGTCCACCAATGGGTGACTTCGAGATCGGTCGCATTGGCCGCACCTAGCGGCAACACGACGGAAGCGGCAAGTACGGCCGCCATCGAACGAAAATTCATGAGTTTTCCTCCCTCACTGAAACGTTGCCGGAAAAACTTAGTGCAATCGACATTTTGGCGCAACTGCCCGCCGGCAAAATTCTCTGTGAAACTCGCTATTGCTACCATTGCCTGTTCTTGTTCCACAAATTCCGCGATCATGGTGTTAAGTTGGGCATTCAAGATCGCATGGTGAATAACGGAGCATCATATTGAGATTTAATCATATTTTTAATTGTGGCGCATGCCATCTGAAGGGATCGTCTTCGCAACTGCAAAAAATCTGAGCGGGAATCCGCGATTCAACCTAAGCGTCTAGCGATGGAGCGACCGTCATAAAAAGTGCTCGACATTTCTACTGTATCGTTACAGATTTCATTGTTCAGGGAGGAGCGTTTTTCAGCGGGACATGCGCTTACGGCGCTGCGAAAAACATTCTATAAGCGGACCAAAATCGCGCGAAGGTGACCTAAAGGGATGGAAAACAAGGGAAATTCGGGAGGAGCGGCAGCCGCTATCCAGCGCGAGCGGCCGACGCTGAAGACGATCGCCTTCATGACGGGCCTAGGCATTACCACCGTTTCGCGGGCCCTCAAGGACGCACCGGATATTGGCGCGGAGACCAAGGAGCGCGTGCGCATGGTGGCGCGCCAGCTCGGTTACCAGCCGAACCGCGCCGGCGTGCGCCTCAGAACCGGCAAGACCAACGTCATCGCGCTCGTCCTTTCCATCGATGAAGAGATCATGGGTTTCTCAAGCCAGATGGTCTTCGGCATCTCCGAAGTGCTGACCGGCACGCCCTACCACATCGTGGTGACGCCCCACTCGCACAGCAACGACCCGATGGCGCCGGTGCGCTATATCCTCGATACAGGCTCTGCCGACGGCGTCATAATTTCCCGCATCGAGCCCGACGATCCGCGCGTTCGGTTGCTCGCCGAACAGAACATGCCCTTCGCGACCCACGGCCGGACGGATGCCGGGCTGGTTCACCCCTATCATGATTTCGACAACGAAGCCTTCGCGCACGAGGCGGTGAAGAGGCTCGTCGAGCGCGGCCGCCGGCGCATCGCCCTGCTCCAGCCGGCGAGCAAGCTCACCTACTATGCTCATACGAGAATCGGCTTCCAGACGGGTCTTCACGACTATGGCGCGGAGGAAGTTCCCCTGCGCGTCAACACCGATACGCCGTTGGAAGAGGTCAAGAACGCAGTCGAAACGATGATGCGCTCGCTTAACCCACCCGACGGGATTGTCTGTTCGGCCGGAAGTGCGGCCATTGCCGTCAACGCCGGCATCGAGGCGGCAAGTAAGCGCGTCGGCTACGATGTCGATATGGTCTCCAAGCAGTCAGCGCCGATCTTGAACTGGATCAGGCCGGAGATCATCACCGCCAATGAAGACGTTCGCCACGCCGGCCGCGAACTGGCCAAGGCCGTCATCGCCCGCATCGACGGCATCGAGCCGGAACTGCTGCAAAGCATCAGCAAACCGGTCTGGCCGAATGATCGCAGATAGGCTGCGCATGCCTCACTACGGTTCGCAACCGCTCTCTCGATGTTTTATGCGCCTGTTATGATCATTTCAGGTGCAGAGGGCATCGCACCTGGTCTTAAAGTGAGCGCCGCACAAGCAAACTCCGCCCACAAAGGCAGCTTACTGACTATTTCCGGATTGCGGGCATTACGTGCCGCTGGAGAGGCCCAAACGTCTAAATGAAATCCTGCGAGATGTCATATCCGCTCAGGGTGGCCCTCTATAATTCAAAGAGCATTTTCGCCGCTGAGGCCGGACAGAATTCGGAGTTCTGCGTCCGGCTTCAGCGTGAGCGAGTATATTCCGCCTCAGAACGTCGAAGCACCGCTGCCCCAGGGGCCGTGGTGGAAATCCTTGCCGTCGAGGCGGTCGAAGCCGTGGGCGCCGAAAAAGTCGCGCTGGGCCTGGATGAGGTTTGCGGTGCCGCGGCCCTGGCGGTAGGCGTCGAAATAGGTGAGCGCCGAGGTGAGCGCCGGGACCGGCAGACCTGCCTGCAAGGCTGCCGCAACGACGCGGCGGAGCGACGGGATCGACTCCTTGACCATTTCCGAGAAGGCAGGCGTGACGACGAGGTTCGCGGCATCCGGGGCCTTGGTGAAGGCCGAGGTGATCTCGTCCAGGAACTGCGAGCGGATGATGCAGCCGGCGCGCCAGATCTTGGCGATCACCGGCATCGGCAGCGACCAATTGAACTCGCGGGAAGCTTCGGCCATCACCGCAAAGCCCTGCGCATAGGCGCCGATCTTGGCGGCAAAGAGCGCCAGTTCAAGGTCCTTGTCGAGGTCCGGACCGTAAGCGATCGGGAACTCGTATTTCGGCCTGCCGAAGATACTCTCGGCGGCTTCGCGCTGGTCTTTCATCGACGAAATGCTGCGGGCCGCAACGGCAGCCTCGATGGCGGTCGCCGGAATGCCCATGTTCTGCGCTTCGATCGCCGACCACTTGCCGGTGCCCTTCTGGCCGGCCTTGTCGAGGATCATGTCGACCATCGGGCCGCCCGACACGGGATCGGCCGCGGCCAGCACCTTTTCGGAAATCTCGATGAGATAGGAGTTCAGGCGGCCCTTGTTCCATTCGCCGAAGATCTTGCTGATCTCGCCGGCGCTCTTACCCAAGCCGTCGCGCAGGATGCCGTAGATTTCGGCGATCATCTGCATGTCGGCATATTCGATACCGTTGTGGATTGTCTTGACGAAGTGGCCGGCGCCGTCGTTGCCTAGCCAGGCGACGCAGGGATCGCCGTTGTACTTGGCGGCGATCGAAGTCAGCACCTTTTCGACGCGCTTCCAAGAATCCTCTGTGCCTCCGACCATGATCGACGGGCCGTGGCGGGCGCCTTCCTCACCGCCGGAAACACCCATGCCGATGAAGGTGAGGTCCGTATCCTTGAGGCGGTCGAACCGGGCGATGGTATCGCGGAAATTGGCGTTACCGGCGTCGATCATGATGTCGCCCTTGGAAAGATGGGGGCGAAGCGCTTCCATCTGCTGGTCGACGGCGTCGCCGGCCTTGATCATGATGATGATCGGGCGCGGCGGGCGGATCGCATCGACGAATTCCTCGATGGTCTTGCAGGGAATGATCTGCTTCTTGAGATCACCGGCGCTTTCGTAGAACTCGTCTGTCTTTTCGGGAGTGCGGTTGAAGACTGCGATCTTGTTGCCTTTTTCCGCGATGTTGAGCGCCAGGTTGGAACCCATGACGGCAAGGCCGATCAGCCCGATTTCTGCCTTTTCCACGATACACCTCCGATGAGTCATTTTGGACCGGTGTTGTGGCATTCTCCAGGTAAAACGGCAAGTCTGGGAGGGCGCCAATCAGTTCGGCAGCGCGCAGTTCGAAAGCACAACGGCCGTTTCCTTCAACGCCGCGTTCCTGTCTGCTATTATCGTCTGCGGAGACACTAAGGAAAATCCGATGAGCACCCTGCCCGCCAAAATCGTCCACTGCTCGATCAGCCGGCACTGGAAGGACGTCTACGACTTTGCCGGCAAGCCGGAGAATATGCCGCTCTGGGCCTCGGGGCTGGCCTCCGGCCTCGAACCGGAAGGAAGCGACTGGGTCGCTTACGGCCCTCTCGGAACTGTGCGCGTGAGCTTCGTTCCGCACAACGAGTTCGGCGTCATCGACCATACGGTCACGATCGAAAGTGGACTGCGGGTTTACAACGCGCTGCGGATCGTGCCGAACGGCGACGGTTGTGAGGTAATGTTCACGCTGTTGAAACGGCCGGGCATGACGGACGAGCAGTTCGCAGAGGATGCGGCCCATGTGCAGAGGGATCTCGGCGCCTTGAAATCACTGATGGAGAAATAACCGATGGAAAAGAGCGCAAACGACCTGAAGATCGACTACATCGAATTCACCGTCGCCGACATAGAGGCGGCTAAGGACTTCTACGGCAGTGCATTCGGTTGGAGTTTCACCGACTACGGCTCCAGCTATTGCGAATTCAACGACGGCCGCCTGGCGGGCGGCTTCACCAATATCCAACCACCGCGCCCCGGTGGCGGTCCGCTTGTGATCCTTTACGCCGACAAACTCGAGGAAGCCCTGGACAAGGTCGAACGTGCCGGAGGCACGATCGCAAAGCCGATCGCCGATTTTCCGGGCGGGCGGCGCTTTCATTTCCTCGATAAGGACGGCTATGAGTTGGCCGTGTGGAGCAAGTCTTAGGGTAAGAAGCCAGCACTGAAAATCCGGCGCTTGGTACAACGCTTCCGGTTGCGCCTCAGCCAAGCCCTCGCCAGTACGGGTTAGACACGGTTCAAGAACTCAATCACCCGTCGGGTAAGCAGCGCAGTGGCATCCGCATCGTACGACGGCAGCGAGCTGTCGGCAAAGTAGTGCTGGTCGCCATCGTACAGGAAAAGCTCAGCATCGGCCACCTTCTCCACGATCTCGCGGGCGGCGTCGATGTCGCCTTCGCCGACGAAGATCGGGTCATTGTCCATGCCATGAATTTGGACCGGGACGCCATCCGGCCAGGGTCCGAAGGCCCACTCGCCGCTAATCGGGAGGCAGGAATATAAGAGCAGGGCTCCGCGGGCTCCGGGCCGTGACTGCGCGAGCTTCTGCGCCGGCAGCACGCCGAATGAGAACCCTGCGTATACGAGCTCGGGGGGCAGTTCGTCCGCGACGCGGACGCCTTTCTCCCGCATGTCGTCGAACCCGATATCGCCGATGTATGCGACGCCCTCGTCGATGTTTCGGAAGGTGCGTCCGTCAAACAGGTCCGGCGTGTGCACCGTGTGCCCGGCGATCCGCAAGTCGTCAGCGAACGCACGCACACCGGCGGTCAGCCCCTGTGCGTGATGGAACAGTAGAACCTCGGCCATGGGGAAGCTCCAAATCGGACGCGAATTCCAATAGTAATAGCGAATCTGGGCGCGGATCAGCAAGCGTAGGATGCAGACATCTGACGTGCATCGAACCGGTATTCCAGCTCGGGGGCAACAAACGCCAGATTTTTTGCGACTAAGCCGCAATCGTCGAAATCGCGCCGGCATCGGCAGCTTCCAGAACGACGAGCGCGCCCAAAACCTGCCCGGACAGGTCGCGCAACGGCGACATGCGGCAACGCGTGGCCTTGGTTTCTCCGCGCTGGGCGTAGTTGTATTCGACATGCTGCCCCGCAAAACAGGCATCGAAATTGGCCTTCGCCTGCGTCAGGAACAGTTCCTCGCCGATGAACTCCATCACATGGCGGCCGATCATCTCGATCGGCTTTCGTCCGAGATATGCACAGTTCACCGGATTGGAATAAAGATAGCGGTAGTCGCGCGTGAGCACAGCGACGCGATCCGGCAAGGTCTCCAAGATCGCCGAATTCAAAAAATTGCCGTTGTCGACATTGGGCACATAGGCCTTCGGCGCAGGCAGCGGCCATTCCGGGGGTGGCGCAAACTCCGGACGCGGCGACGCACCGAAGTAACGCTCCAAAAGAGATGTGAGAACAGCTGCGTAATGGCTGACGCTGGCCGCATCGTCTGCTTCCTGCTGCAGCAGATAGCCGACAAACTGAAGCTGCATGTACATCTCCATCAGGTTGACTGCCTCGTGGCCCACAATTGCCTGGACCAAACGATCGATTCCACCGTCAAGGGTTGCAACACGCACATCATCCCCGAGACGAATCGCCTCGTCGATCTGCGAGCAGCGTAACGAAAAAGCCTGCAAAAGTTCGAGCAAGGCGCCTCCATGTCCCTCATTCTTCAGAGGGATTCATATTCTCCCCGCTTTTACGGAATTCAACGCAGACGACATTAATATGAATTCCGCTACTCGCCCTAGTAGCGATGGGTAACATGAACAGCGTTCACATTCAACGCGAACGACACATGGGTTTTAGTAGATAAGATATGAGAGGCTGGCGCCTCTTCACTTCAACAATTCGTGCTTTATCTTCCAGCGGTCGTGGTACCAGAGCCATTGGGCTGGATATTCCCGCACCCAGCTTTCGACCTTGTCATTCAACAACTGCGCAGTCGCCGTCACGTCGAGATTGCCCTTTTCGTCACGCGGCATGTCCAGCTTCGGCTCGATCTCCAGCCGGTAGCGATTGCCGGGAAGCCGGATGCAGCGCGCAGGATAAACCTCGCAGTTGAACTGACGGACGAGTTTCGGCAACAAGGGGTTCGTTTTCACGTCCAGGCCGAAGAAGGTGGTCTTCAAGCCCTTGCGGAACTTCTGGTCGACGAGTACGCCGACGCCCTGCCCGGCTTCGAGCTGACGCGCCAGCGCAAAGGACGAGCCGGCATGCGACGGCACGAGCTTGCCCATGCGGGCGCTGCGGAAATCAAAGACCTTCTGGGCGACATAAGGATTGTTCGGCGGACGGAAGAGAACCGTCACATGCAGGCCGAAGGCAGCGCCGCCGACGGGCAGAAGTTCGAAATTGCCTGTGTGGGCCGTAAAGACGATGAACGGCCGGGGATTGTCCCGCAGGTCGAGGAAGATCGGGATGCCAGAGACCTCCACCCTGCCTGGCTCGGTTCTTTCCGGATCGAAATCGAACAGCCGGTCGAGAAAGACGTATTCGGCGGCGAGCCTGCCCATATTGCCCCAGCTTGCGAAGGCGGTCTCTTCTATTTCCGCATCGCTCTTTTCGGGAAAGGCGTTTTTCAGATTGTAGAGCATCAGCTTGTGACGCGGCGTGTACGGGCCGATCTTGCGGGTCAGCCAATCAGCAAACCGGATCGCACCATCAGCCGGAAACAGCTTCAGGAAATTCATGAAGCCGAAAGCAGCCTGAGCGATCAGCCATTGCCGGAAATGCTCGAGCTTCAGAACGATCCGGGTGAGGAAGAGCTTCACCGGTTCAGTCCATCTTCAGGATGATCTTGCCGAAGATCTGCCGGGATTCCATCCGCTCAAGCGCGCGGTCGATATCGTCGAAGCCGACTTCGGTATCGATGACCGGATGAACGAGGCCGCGGCCCATCTTCTGCATGGCGTTTGCCATGTTCTCCATGCGGCAGCCGAAGGAGCCGAGCAGCTTCAGCTGCTGCTGGAAGAGCATCATCAGGTTCATGTCGGTGGAAACGCCCGACGTCGAGCCGCAGGTGACGAGGCGGCCGCCGCGCTTCATGCACAGCATCGAGCCGGCCCAGGTATCCTTGCCCACGTGTTCGAAGACGACATCAACGCCCTTCTTTTTCGTGAGCTTGCGCACGACGCCCTCGAAGCGATCGGTGCGGTAGTTGATGACGTGATCGGCGCCGAGTGCCTTCGCCCTCTCGATCTTGTCGTCCGAGCCGACCGTGGTGATGATTGTGCAGCCGATCTTCTTAGCGAGCTGGATGGCAGCCGTGCCGATGCCTGAACCGCCGGCATGGACGAGAATCGTCTCACCGGGTTCGAGCTTGGCATTGTCGAAAAGCATATGCTCGACCGTGCCGAAGGTGACAGGTGCCAGAGCCGCGCCTATGGCATCGACGCCGGGAGGGGCCGGAACGAGCAGGCGGGCAGGAAGGTTCACCTTCTCCTGCGCGAAACCGTCGAGATGGAAACCGTGAACGCCCGAGACGTGTTCGCAGAGATTGTCGCGGCCTTCGCGGCACGGACGGCAGAGGCCGCAGGTGCGCGCGCCGTAGATCGCAACGAGCTGGCCGGGCAGGACATTCGCAACACCAGGACCAATGGCCTCCACGACGCCTGAAGCCTCCGCTCCGATGACGAGCGGCATCTTGCGCTTTGCAAATGCCATGCCGCGCCAGCCCCAGACATCAATATGGTTGAGGGCGACGGCCTTGACGCGCAGCGTCACCTCGCCGGCAGCCGGAGCATCCGGTTCCGGCAGGTCGGTGATCTCAAGCTTACGGTCGTCGACCAATTGCAAAGCGCGCATACGAAAACCTCTCGCCTTGAAGGCGGTTTATCTCTCTTGTTTTGTCGGCAACCGCTTAAGCCGGTTCGAGCGCCATGACAAGGCTGGCGTTCTGTCCGCCGAAGCCGAAGGAGTTCGAAAGCACGGCTGAAACCTGCTGTTCGCGCTTCTTGTTGGGCACGACATCGAGAACGATCGTCGGATCCGGGTTGTTGTAGTTGATCGTCGGTGGCAGCGTGCCTGTGAGCATGGTCTGCAGCGAGAAAACCGCTTCGACCGCGCCGGCCGCCGTCAGCGTATGGCCGATCATCGACTTGTTGGACGACAGCGGAATGGAGGCCATCCGCTCGCCGAAGACGGCAAGCATGGAGCCGTACTCCATCTTGTCGTTTTCCGGCGTCGACGTGCCATGCGCGTTGATGTAGCCGATGCCGCTTTCATCGATGCCCGCATCGGCAAGTGCTGCACGGATCGTCGCGATCGCCGGGCCGCCGTCGGGCGACGAACGGGTGCGGTGGAAGGAGTCGGCTTTTTCGCCGGCGCCCTTCATGATCCCGAGCACCTTGGCGCCGCGCGCGACTGCCGCTTCCAGCGATTCAAGGACCAGCGTTGCTGCACCTTCGGCGATGACGAAACCGTCGCGATCCTTGCTGAAGGGCTTGGAAGCCTTGGTCGGCGGATCGTTCTGCGTCGACAACGCGGACAGCAGCGAGAAGCGGATGAGTGCTTCAGCGCTCAGCGACCCGTCGGTGGCAACGGCAAGGGCGCGATCGGTCCGGCCCTGACGGATCGCCTCGATGCCGAGCTGGATCGCCGTCGCGCCTGAGGCGCAGGCGGTCGACAGCGTGACCGGCAGCCCGCGCGTACCGAAACGGTCGGCCAGACGCTCGGAGATCGCGCCGAACAATGCCGCTTCATGGAAGGCCGCATCCGTCCGCTGGCGCATCGCGGCGAGGAACCGCTCGTAGGCGTCACCCGGATGACCGGACGGCGGCGAGCGGTCGGCGAGATCGAAGCGGGCGCTCCATTCCGGCTCGATCGGCGGCGCAGCAAGGAAGAGCGGACCGTTGAAATCGCCGGAGATGCCGGCATCGGTGAGCGCTTCGATCGTCGTTTCGCGCGCAAAGGCATAGGAGCGCTCGACGGCGTTCCGCACCGGGATGTCGATGAAATCGACAGTGCCGGCGATGCGGGTCGAGAGTCCGTCGGTCGGAAAGCGCGTGATGCCGTGGATCCCGGAGGTGCCGGAGGTCAGCGCGGCCCAGTTGTCCTTGAGACCCTGCCCGAGCGAGGTGATGATGCCCATACCCGTGACCGCGACGATCGGCCGGCCGAGATGATCCTTGTAAGTCGCTTCTGTCATATGATCACTCCTCACGCATCCGCGGAAAGAACGGCGACACCCTCGCCGCGCTGGTGGCCGATCGTGGTCACGACTGCGGCCGTGGTACCAGCACTCATCGGCTTTTCATGGGCAGCGTCGAAAGGCGGCACCTTCGCCTTGCTGTCGACGGCGAGTGCCGCAAAAGCAAGGCCAAGGGTAAACTGCGCTTCGATGGCATGGCCGGACACGCCGCTGAAGCCGCGGACGGCCGCACCCGGAAGCTGATGCTCCAGGACAACCTTCTCGCGCTCTGCCAGGTCATGCATGCCGGTCGAGCCCGAGAAGATCGCAGTCGTTTCCGGCGCAAGCGCCTTGGCCGGCTGTAGCAGGCGCTCGAGACGGGCCTCGAGGTTACCGGCGTTCCGACTGCCGCGGTCGCCTTCGATGGAATCGATCGTCGCGTAGATATGCGCGCCCCGCGCCTCCGCATGCTCACGCGATTCCAGAATGAGAAACGACCCGGCCGTACCGAGGATCATGCCGCCGCCTTCACTATCCTTGCGCGACCAAAGCGGCGCCCATTTGCCCTGCAGGTGGGCGCCGATCGCTTCGGGCAGCAGGATCATGTCCTGCCGCTCGGCGGCAAAGGCGCCGCCGACGAGTGCGTGCGAGGATTCACCCGACTTGATCCGGTGGAACGCGGTTTCGACGGCGGAGATGCCGGCAGCCTCCTCGCCCATGAAGGTGCGCGAGGAGCCGGTGACCTTGTGGACGATCGAGATATTGCCGGCGAGCAGGTTGGAAAGCTGCGCCAGGAAGAGCGTCGGGCGCAGTTCCGTGGTCAGCTTCTCGTTGAGCAAGAGCTCGCGATCATTGCGCTTCAGGCCTTCGTCGACGATCAGCGTATCGACATTGATGTCACGCTCGCCGCCACCGGCCGCCACGATCATGTCCATCGTGCCGCAGGCTTCCGCATTCTCCTTGAAGCCCGCGTCATCGAGCGCCAGGCCGGCGGCAAAGACGCCGATGCGCTGCCAGTTCTCCATCTGCCGCTGATCGCCACGCTTGGCGATCTGCTGCGACCAGTCGATTTCCGGCAGCGGATGCACCGGATAGGGCTTGAACTTCTCCGTCTCGACGATCGGCTCCGGCGCCCGGCCTGCCGTCAAAAGCGCGACATGCGCATCCTTGCCGACGCCCTGACAGGTGACGATACCGACGCCGGTGATGACGACATCATTTTGAGCCTTGCTCATCCCTTTACTCCCTGCGCGGCGATCGCATCCATCAAACCAACCTCGCCCGCACGCTTCTTCACGATATCGCCGAGCGGAACCTCGCTGAAAGGCATGGTGCGCAGCTTCAATTGCGCATCGCAGACCTTCTTGCCGCCGCTCGTGATCTTTGCCCTGGTCACGGCAAAACCGGACCCGTCATGCTCCAGAAACGCCTCGATGTCGAGAACTGCCTCGGGTTCGACAAAGGTGCGCATTTTGGCGCCGTCGACCGACATCAGGAATGGCATCGCGGCAAAATCGGTCGCGGCCAGCACCAGCATGCCGGAAGCCTGCGCCATGGTTTCGATGAGAAGCACGCCCGGAACGAGCGGCATCCCCGGAAAATGGCCTTCGAAGACGGGGCTTTTCGCCGGCACGACGGAACGCGCCTTGAGCACACCCTTTTCGAGGTCGACCGCTTCCACGCGGTCAATCATCTGGAAATATTCCAGCAGCATCGGATCCTCCGGCCCGGCAGGGAAGAGAGCGCCGGATACGCCTAGTTAGGAACAAAACCGCCCGGCCGCTACGGTTCGCAGAGGCAGGGCGGAGAAAAAAGATAGCTGTGTCGTTCAGGCCTTGGCGGCGCGAAGCTCATCGATCTTGGCACAGAGGTTCTTCAGCACGAAATATTCCTCGGTGGAAACCTTGCCCTCGTTGACTTCCTGCGTCCACTTTTCGAGCGGGATCTTGATGCCGAATTCCTTGTCGATGGCGAAAACGATATCGAGGAAATCGAGGCTGTCGATACCAAGGTCGTCGATCGTATGGCTCTCCGGCGTGATCGTCTCGCGATCGATCTCGCTGGTTTCTGCAATGATGTCGGCAACTTTATCGAATGTAGCGGTCACGCACTGTACCTCTTTGAATGACGAATTTATCCCCCTCATAGGCAAATCCATTTCAAAAGCCAATGCTTTCGCACAATCTGCTTTCAAATTTGACGGACAACTGTTGCCGAAACAGCAGTCCGGGGCAAGGCCCGGAACGTCGATCCGGCAGCCTTGCCCGCGATATTCGGCAGCAGATGCCACCAGTTGATTGCGCCGCAGGTCGCTTTAATACCGATCATGCCGGCGTAGTCACTCCGCCGTGAATTTGAGGCCATGCTTGCCGCGAGGCAAGCATCAGATCAAGACCGGCGCGCGCCGCCTCGCCGGCTGGAGATCAGCTTCAGCCACGACGCCAAATGGAACGCGCTCATGAGCAAGTACATCGGGACCATTCCGGTCAGCGGTGATGCATCGGCTGCGGCAGAGCAGATCATGTCCGCACCGCCGGAGACCCCTGTCAGCAGCGCCATGACCGCGAAGGTCGGGGCCGCCGCAAGGGATAGCCAATCGGCGGCACCGAGGGCGGCCAGGTTGCCGCTTCCGCCGGAGGTGGCCGCAGTTTCACGCTGAGCAGCAATCATGGTTTTGAACCTCCCGGCGAACTTGCTTGCCGTACTCATCGTTGTGGCGCCACCAGACGCCATGCTCGTTGCGCCCCTTGGGCGCACGGTCGAGCCACTGGTACATGCCCCACAGGCCGTCCAATCCGCGCGCATAACTGGAATAGGTGTGGTAGACGATGCCGTCTTCGAGCACGAACGCGCTGAGACCAGGCCTGTCGCGCGTATAAGTGGGAACGTCGGTTCCGGTCATGGCCGCGATCTGCGCGACCGGCCCTTCACTGCCGCGCAACTGCCATTCCTGAACGGTCTTTCCGGCGAGCGGCTCGGGTGCCGGCGCTTCACGGCGGAAGTTGTATTCAATGTTGCCCTCACGCTGCTCCTCCTCGGTGAACCAGACGCTGAAGTCACGGTTGAAGTCGCCGCCGTTCGACGACGCCCAGGGAAAGCTCCAGCCCATCCGCTGCTTGAACGCCTGCAGCTTTGCGAGGGGCGCGCGCGAGACCGCCGAGAAGGCGACGTCGTGGTTCTCAAGATGGACGACGATGCCGTTGAACCCATCGGCGATCGAAGAGCAGGACGGGCATCCGGCTGTATAGTCGGGGCCGAACATGAAGTGGTAGACGAGAAGCTGCGAGCGCCCGCCGAAAAGGTCCGCCAGCGAGGCGCTTCCTTCGCCGATTTCGAACCGGTAGTCCTTGTCGATCCGGACCCGGGGCAATTCCTGACGGCGCAGCGCCAAAGCGTCGCTGCGCCGCGTCAATTCCTTCTCATCCTCAAGCAGGTCGAGCCGTGCCGACAACCACTCTTCGCGTGTTCCGGTTACGTGTGCCGTCATTGTTCTTCTCCTTTGGTTGTTTGTCGCCGTCCATTTTCGGTGCGGCGTGTTGCTTGCTGGTCGTGAATAGACTAGGGCCGGTTATCGACATGGTGGGAGTTACAAGTGTGACGGGATTCCGATGGACTCGCTGATCACTGCTGCGGCACGCGCCCTCGCGGCGGGCGATCCCCTCGGCGCACTGAAGCGGGTCGCCCTCCGTGACGACGCGCCGGCGCTTGCGCTCAGAGGCATCGCGATGGCGCAGCTCGGCGATCTCGACCGGGCCAAGGCTCTGCTCAAGAGTGCGGCGCGCGCCTTCGGTCCGAGAGAAGCTATGGCCCGCGCGAGGTGCGTCGTCGCCGAGGCCGAGATCGCGCTCGTCTCGCGAGACCTGACCTGGCCGGCGAAGGCGCTCGACGCCGCGCGGGCGACACTTGAAGCACACGGCGACCATATCAACGCCGCGCATGCCAGCAATCTCGAGGTCCGGCGGCTGCTCCTGATCGGCCGCCTCGACGAAGCTCAGCGCATTCTCGCAGGCCTCGATCCCACGTCGCTCCCGCCTGCTTCGAGGGTCGCCCATGAGTTGGTAGCCGCGGGGATCGCGATCCGGCGCCTGCAGACGAAGGAGGCGCGGGCCGCGCTCGTTCGTGCCGAACACGCCGCACGCGAAGCGGCTATCCCGGCGCTGAGCGCGGAGGTCGAAAGAGCGTCCCTCCTCCTGATAACGCCGGCGGCACGCCTGATTTCGCGTGGCGAGGAACGTCCGCTCCTGCTCGATGAGGTCGAAACGCTCCTGGCGTCGGAGGCGCTCGTCGTGGATGCGTGCCGCCGCGTCGTGTGGAACGCAGGCGTGGCGGTCTCGCTCGCCACACGCCCGGTCTTGTTCGCGCTTGCCCGCGCGCTCAGCGAAGCCTGGCCCGGGGACGTGTCGAGGGGCACGCTTCTCGCTCGCACGTTCCGGGCAAAGCATGCCGATGAATCGCATCGCGCGCGGCTGAGGGTGGAAATCGGCCGGCTGCGCGCTGAGCTTCGGGCGCTGGCAGATGTTAGGGCAACGAAGCGAGGCTTCGCGCTGGCACCGCGTCATACCCGCGAGATCGTCGTGCTGGTGCCGCCCATCGAAGAGCAGCATGCGGCGGTGCTCGCCTTTCTCGCCGATGGCGAGTCGTGGTCGAGCTCGGCACTCGCCATTGCGCTTGGAGCAAGTCCTCGCACCGTGCAAAGGGCGCTTGAGCAGCTTGCGGCAGCAGGCAAGGTGCAGTCTTATGGCCGCGGACGGGCGCGCCGCTGGATGACCCCGCCTGTGCCGGGATTCCCGACAATCTTGTTACTCCCCGGTCCGCTGCCGGGTAATTAAGGTCAGGGCCTGAGTTGAAACCTGAAATGACAGGGTGGAATCATGAAAAGATCCGCAGCTGAAATCCTCCGTGAATATGGACCCTTTCCGGGTGCCGAGGACGTGGCCGGCGTCACCTTCGATGGCCAGCACGTCTGGTTTGCCTCCGGAGACAAACTGAACGCCCTCGACCCCGGGAGTGGAGAGATGGTGCGCTCCATTGATGTTGCCGCGCACGCAGGGACGGCCTTCGACGGCGAGCACCTGTTTCAGATCGCTGAGGATAGAATCCAGAAGATCGACCCGAAGACCGGCCGCGTGCTCGCCACGATACCGGCACCCGGCGGCGGCGACTCCGGGCTTGCTTGGGCCGAGGGGACGCTCTGGGTGGGGCAGTACCGGGACCGGAAAATCCATCAGATCGATCCGCAAACGGGCGCTATTCTTCGCACCATCGATTCCAACCGCTTCGTCACCGGCGTCACCTGGGTCGACGGCGAGCTCTGGCACGCCACCTGGGAAGCCGACGAAAGCGAGGTGAGGCATATCGATCCGGAAACGGGCAAGGTTCTGGAGAGCGTCGAAATGCCGCCTGGAATGGGCATTTCAGGGCTCGAGTCGAACGGCAGCGATCAATTCTACTGCGGCGGCGGACGAAGCGGGAAAGTGCGGGCCATTCGCCGTCCCACCTGAGGATCGGCGGCCGGCAGCGGCACCGAAGCATCCGCCGGCTCCACAAACAGGTAGTCGAAGCGGCCTTGCGGAACCGCCGTCAGAGCAGAACAGCGAATGCCAGAAACACCGTGATCGCCAGTATCATGCAGCTCGCATTGAAGACCGCAACGCCGTCCTCGACATCCTTGACGGTCGCGGTGCCGCGGCCTGCGCCATTGATCATCGGTTCGCTGACGACGATACCGGAATAGACGCGCGGGCCCGCCAGTTGAACATCGAGCGCACCGGCCATCGCCGCCTCGGGCCGGCCGGAATTCGGCGAGCGATGCAGACCGCCGTCGCGGATCGCAACCCGCAAGGCCTCACGGCTGGCGTTTGCACCACGCCGAAGCCAGGCGCCCGCGGCAATCAGCAGGATGGTAAGACGCGCCGCGGGCCAGTTCGCCAAGTCATCTAGGCGGGCAGAAGCCCAGCCGAAATCGACATACTTGTCCGACTTATGGCCGATCATCGAGTCCGCGGTATTCAGCATCTTGTAGATGAACAGGCCGGGCAGGCCGAGGACGGCATACCAGAGCGCCGGCGCAACGACGCCGTCGGAGAAATTCTCGGCGAGGCTTTCGATCGCCGCGCGGCAGACCCCTGGCTCGTCCAGTGTTTCCGGATCGCGGCCGACAATGCGGGAGACGGCCCTGCGTCCGCCGACTATACCCTCGCCGCGCAAGCCTTCTGCTACCGCGGAGACATGATCCGTTAGGCTCTTCTGCGCCAGGAAGACCGCGACGCAGACAACCTCGAGCAGAATGCCGACAAAGCCGAACAGGCCGAAGAACCAGTGCAGCACGAGTCCGGCGACGGCGCTGAATGCGAGCAGGACAGTGATCGACACCGTGCCGTTCAGCCGCCGCTCGGCCTTCGTCAGCGTCTCGCGGTTGAACTGCCGGTCGAAATGCGAAATCGCCTTTCCAAAAATGACTACGGGATGCGGCAGCCGCGACCACAGCCAATCCGGGTCGCCGACGATCCGGTCCAAAAGGAGCGCCAGCAAAAGCACGAGGAGATTTTCGTCGATCGTCATCCGTCAAAACTTTCCAAAGCGGCCGCAAGCCTGTTGTCTGCAGCAGAATCGGGCGCGAGGCCGAAACGCAGCCATTCCGGCGCATAGTCGAACTTGCGGACAAGAATATGGTGGCGGCAGAGATGCAGATGAATGCCGCCGGCGCGGCTGTCTTCGACAAGCGCGAAGAGCGGCGTACCGCCAGCTATTTTCAAACCGGCACTTTTTAGCGCGTCCCGCAAGGCATCCTGGCGCTCGGCGATTCGGCGGATGATGGGAGTGCTATCCGACCGCAGCAAGGACGCGGCAATCGACAGCGCCGGGCCGGACACGGCCCAGGGACCAAGCCAATCCTCGAAACGCTCGCGGATATCGCTTGCCGCTACAACGAAGCCGAGCCGTAGACCTGCGAACCCGAAGAATTTTCCGAACGAACGGAAGATGATGAGATTTGAAAGCCGGGATGCCAGCGGCACGAGACTCAAATTCGGCTCGGCATCGCCGAAGGCTTCGTCGACGATGAGATAACCGCCCTGCCCTTTGAGCCGTTCATGCAGAGCGGCCAGTTCGTCCGGCCGATGGCTTCGGCCGTCGGGATTGTTCGGACTGACGACGACGGCAAGCGCATGCCGGTCATCGACAGCGCCGATCCCATTGACCGCATCAACGACAAAGCCCGCCGACCGGAACGCCTTTTCGTATTCGCCATAGGTCGGCGAGAGAATCGCGACGCGCCTGCCGGGCTCGACCAGCCGCGGCAGAAGCTGGATGACGGACTGCGTGCCGGGAACAGGCAGCGGCAGGAGGTCGCCGCTGCGGTAATAGTCGCGGGCAGCGGCAACGGCGGATTGCACCAGATGCTCATCCGGCAGGCGATGCCAGGATTCCGCCGGGATGTCCGGCAGCGCGGCCGGGCTTGGATTGATGCCGGTCGAAAGATCAAGCCAATCCTCCGGCCTTCCGCCGAAGGCAGCGGCAGCGGCCGTGATCCCGCCGCCATGCATGATCGGAGCGCTCATGCAGTCGCTCCGGCAAGGTCGATCAGATGCATGTAGGAGCCAGCGATTTGGCCGCGGCGAAGGCCGGCCTTGCCGAGATCGATGTCCAGCGCGTCACTCACATAGAAAAGCCGGTCGGCCTCACCTTCCCGAACAACAGTGGAGTAATGATACTCATGGGCCGTCATGGCATGATCGAAAAGTGCCCCGTCGACGGGCTGAACGCGACGATAGCCGAGATGCCGGCTGCGCTCTTCATAGCTGGTGACGAGCGGCAGAAGGCCGAGCATGTCGTGCCGTGCGCCGCCGGCATCGATCAATCCTTCGCCAAGGACCATGTAGCCGCCGCACTCGCCGTAAATGCGCGTGCCGCGTCCCGCAGCCTCGATCATCCCCCGGCGGAAATTCTGCGCGCCTGCGATCTCTCCGGCATGCAGTTCCGGATAGCCGCCCGGCAGGTAGATCGCGTCGGCATCGGCGGCGGGTGCTTCGTCGGCCAGCGGCGAGAAGAAGGAGATCGTTGCCCCGCGCCGCCGCCAGCCGAGCAGCATATGTTCGTAGGAAAAGGCGAAGGCGATGTCGCGGGCAACGGCAATCCGGCTTCCGAGCGGGGCCAGCCGATGGATGTTCGCCGCCGAGGGGACGTTGAGGCCTTGCCGCGCGATGCGCAGAAGAAATTCGAAATTGCATTCGGCCGAGACTGCCTTGGCGGCGTGCTCGATAAAGGCTTCCAGCCCCTGATGCTCGCCAGCCTGGACGAGGCCGAGATGCCGCTCGGGAAGCGCCAGCGTCTTGTCGCTGCGGATGACCGCGATGACCGGCATGCGGATGGCATCGAGGGCCTGGCGCAGCATCGTCTCGTGTCGCTCGCTGCCCACCTTGTTGAGAATGACGCCCGCGATCCGCACATCGGCGCGGAAACCCGCAAAGCCGCTGACGAGCGGCGCGACCGAATGCGACATGCGCGAGGCGTCGACGACGAGCACGACGGATAGACGGAGCATGGCGGCGAGATCGGCCGCTGTCCCCTTGCCATCGGCGGCACCGTCGAAGAGGCCCATCATCGCCTCGATGACGAGAATGCGATCGCCCGACCGGTGCAGCGCGGCATTGGCGGAAATCAGCTCGGGCCGCATGGCCCAGGCATCGAAATTCAGGCAGGGCGTGCCGCTGGCGGCGGCGTGAAAGGCAGGGTCGATATAATCCGGGCCCGCCTTTCCGGGAGCGATCGCGACGCCACGGTTGCGAAGCGCCCGAAGCAGGCCGAGTGTGATCGTAGTCTTGCCGGAGCCGGAGGACGGCGCAGCGATCAGCAATCCGCTCATGCCGTCACCTTTCCTTCCGTGCGGCGAAACGGATCGGGCTCAAGCCTGCGGCCTGCGAGCGCGCCCAACCAATCGAGCGACGCGCGCAGTCTCACGACCTCGCCGACGACGACAATCGCAGGCGGCTCAAGGCCCGAGGCTATGATGGCCGCCGGTGCCTCGCCAAGCGTCGTTTCCAGAACCTGCTGTCCGCTGGTTGCCGCATTGCAGACGAAGGCGACCGGCTCCGACGCCTTGCGGCCCGCAGCGATCAGGTTGGTGCTGATCTGGGCGATATGTTTCATCGCCATATAGATGACGATCACCGGCGAACCGCGGCCGATCGCCTCCCAGTTGATCGCATCCGGCACGATGCCGGAAGAATCATGGCCGGTGAGGAACGTGACCGCATGGTTGATGTCGCGATGAGTGACCGGAATACCCGCATAAGCAAGCCCGCCGATGCCGGCCGTGATTCCCGGCACGATCCGGAACGGGATGTTGTGCTCGACCAGCGTCAGTGCCTCTTCGCCACCGCGGCCGAAAACGAAGGGATCGCCGCCCTTCAGCCTGAGAACGCGCTTGCCGGAGCGCGCGAGTTCGACCAGGCGAAGCGAGATGTCCCGCTGCTTCGCGGAAGGCTTGCCGCCCCGTTTGCCGGCATATTCGAGAACGGTGTCATCCCGCGCGAGCTTCAGACATTCCTCGTCCACCAGCGCATCGTGGACGATCACATCGGCTTCCGCCATCGCCTTGGCGGCAAGCAGCGTCAGGAGGCCAGGATCGCCCGGCCCGGCGCCGACGAGCCAGACGCTGCCCGGCTCCAGCGCCGGCAGATGTGAGAACGCGTTTTCGATCATTCAGGTGATCTATGCCCGGCTGCAGGCAAGGTCAACGGCGAGGACAACTCGCGACTGCAGGTTGCCGGATGGAATCCTACTCAATTCTTAGCCATCCCATTGATTAGACTCGGCAAGAACGGACCGGCAGAAGCCGTCGGCCGGTCCGTATTTCCTCAGACGCGCAGCAGCGTCTCACGAATGAGGTCGTTGACCTTTTCCGATTCGACGCCGGTGCAGACGATCTGGCTCGGCAGGCCGTCCCACTTTCCCGGCGGGAAACGGCGGCCATCCGGCTTGACGATCGTCTGACCGTCGGCAATGCCGCCGCAGACGACCCGAACGGAGCCGGTGATGGTCGTGAAGAGTTCCGGCGCCACGACATAGACGCAGGCGCAGCTGTCATGCACCATCATGCCGTCATCAACCGCATGCGTGTAGAAATCGATGTAGAACTGCGAGAGGTCGTTCAGCATCTTCACGGCCTTGTCGCCCTTTGCAGCGGCAGCGGCGAGATAGCTCCGGCTCATGGTCGTGATCGAGGTCACGTCGAGGCCGACGACGGTCACCTCCCACGGCGCGGTCAAGACGATATCGGCAGCTTCGGGATCGCCGTGAATATTGGCTTCCGCGACCGGGGAGACATTGCCCGCCACATAGAAATTGCCGCCCATGATGACGACGGCTTTCACGAGCTTGGCGATTTCCGGATCGTCCTTGAGCGCCAGCGCAAGGTTCGTCATGCGGCCGACGGCAACGAGCGTCACTTCCCCCGGATTGGCGCGCACCGTGTCGATGATGAATCGGTAGGCCGGGCGCGGATCAAGCGGCAGATCCACCGTTTCCGGTACTTCGATATTGCCGAGACCGTTGTCGCCGTGAACCAAAGTTGGCCAGCCAATTTCCTCGCGCGAAGGATCGATCGTGATACTAGCACCCTTGGCAACAGGTGCCGGGATATTCCATTCGCGCTTCAGAAACAGCGCGTTGCGCGTCGTCGCTTTGATCGAGGCATTGCCGAAGATGGTCGTGATGCCGATCAGATCGATGTCCGGATGACGATGCAGGAAAAGGAGCGCCATGGCGTCATCGACGCCCGGGTCCGTGTCATAAATGACCTTGTGCATGAGATTTCCTTTTTATGCTGTCCGCTGCCGTCCAAGGGACGACTAGCGAAATGGGGCACCATAACGCCCGTTATTCTTTCTGCAACCGCATGCGGGCGATCGCCGCGGTTGCATGCGCGGATTTGATCTTGGGCACCGCGAGCTCCGCCACCTGGCCGGCAGCAGCAAGCGCAGCGGATTCAGCAACGCCGTGGCAGCCGATGCGGGCAAAGACAATATCGGATGGATTCTTAAGGCGTGGCGTCTCCTCCTCAAGGCGTGCGGCGCTGAAAAACAGCATCGGCAAGCTGAGGTGTCTGGCGGCTTCAAGAATAGCAGGTTCCCCGGCCCGGCCGTCGATCGACGCGATGGCGGCGAGTTCACCGGGCGCCAGACCGGCCAGCCGCAACGCCTCGGCCGCAAGCGCCATGACCTCATCGGCCGGCGTGCCGCGCTCGCAACCGAGGCCGAGGACGTGGCGGCGTGAAATATCGAACGTGATTTCGGTCATTAGCCCGTTTTGAAAGACTGCATGCGTATCCTGCCAGCCATTGCAGCCGGAGACCGGAAATGCAACATGGCGCGGACTTCAATCGCGCCTTCGAGTTCGCCTTGTCCGATATCGCTCCCCATCTGCTTCTTCTCCTTTGCCTCGCTGGCTTCTTCGCCGGCTTCGTTGATGCCATCGCGGGCGGCGGCGGGCTCATCACCGTCCCGGCGATGCTGATCGCCGGGATTCCACCGCTCCAGGCACTCGGCACGAATAAGGTGCAATCCGTTTTCGGAGCAGCATCCGCCACCATCGCCTATGCGCGGAAAGGCCATGTGAACCTTCGCAAACAACTGCCGATGGCCATGATGGCGGCGATGGGCGGAGCGCTCGGCGCGGCTTTTGCGACGATCGTGCCCGGCGATGTCCTGCGCGCCATCATGCCGGTGCTGCTTATCGCGATCGCGCTCTATTTCGCCTTCAAGCCGAACCTCAACGACCTCGATAAGCACCGCCGTATCACCCCCTTCGTCTTCGGCATGACCTTCGTGCCGCTGATCGGCTTCTACGACGGCGTTTTCGGCCCCGGCACGGGCTCCTTCTTCATGCTGTCCTTCGTGACGCTTGCAGGCTTCGGCATGCTGAAGGCAACGGCGCATACCAAGCTTCTGAACCTCGGCTCGAACATCGGCGCACTCATCGTCTTCGCCTCCTTCGGCGCAACGCTCTGGACGATCGGGCTCATGATGGGTGTCTGCCAGTTCCTCGGCGCCCAGGTTGGCTCACGGCTTGCGATGCGCACCGGCGCCAGGCTCATCAAGCCGCTGCTTGTGACGGTCTGCATTGCGTTCACGATCAAGCTCCTGTCCGATCCGACGAACCCCCTTCGCCTGTGGAGCCTGGCTATGACCGTCGATTACCTGCCGGGTCATTGACCCGCCGTCAGAACTCCACGCCGGGCTGTCCCTTGATGCCGGAGCGGAACGGATGCTTGATCAGTTCCATCTCCGTGACAAGGTCGGCGATCTCGATCAACTCGTCCTTGGCGTTCCGGCCGGTCAGCACGACGTGCGTCATGTGGGGTTTTTCGGCCTTGAGAAATGCGATGACCTCGTTCACGTCGAGATAGTCGTAGCGGAGCGCGATGTTGATCTCATCGAGCAGCACCATGGAGTTGCGCTCGTCGCGGATCAACTCCTTCGCCTTTTCCCAGGCAGCAGCGGCGGCGGCCATATCGCGGGCGCGGTCCTGTGTTTCCCAGGTGAAGCCCTCGCCCATTGTGTGGAACTGGCAGACGTCGGAGAAATGCTTCTCGATCAGGTCGCGCTCGCCGGTCCACATCGCGCCCTTGATGAACTGCACGACGGCCGACGGCTTGCGGTGGGCGATATGGCGGAAGATCATGCCGAAGGCCGCGGACGATTTGCCCTTGCCCTTTCCAGTGTGGACGATGATCAGACCCTTCTCGTCCGTCTTCGTCGCCATGATCTTGTCGCGCGCGGCCTTCTTTCTAGCCATCTTTTCGGCGTGACGTGCATCGTCCTTCTGGCCGGGTTCCACTGGTTCTTCGCTCATTGTTCTTCCCTGGTTTATACCGTTTCTGCGTGACGTGACGGCGCGAGATCGAAGCGCGCCGAATTGCTGCGCGGCGTCCAGAGCCTGCGCTCGATCGCTTCGAGCAGCCGCTCCTTCATTTCCCTTAAAGCCGCCGGGTTCTTTTCCGCCATGAAATCGCGGACTTTCGGATCGGCGACGAAGGCCTGGTAGACGGCTTCGAAATGATGGTCTCCGACGACCCCCGTCGTTGCCGCGAAGGCAAAGAGGTAATCGACGGTCGCGACGATCTCGAAGGCGCCCTTGTAGCCATGGCGCATAACGCCATCGATCCACTTCGGATTGACGGCACGCCCGCGCACGACGCGGCCGATCTCCTCTTCCAGCGAGCGGATCACCGGCTTTTCCGGCCGCGAGTGATCGTTGTGGTAGATCGCGGGACGCGTCCCACCCAATTGCTCTGCGGCCGCCGCCATGCCGCCTTCGAACTGGTAGTAGTCGTCGCTGTCGAGCAGGTCGTGCTCGCGGTTGTCCTGATTCTGCACCACGGCCTGGATGGAGCGCAGGCGCTCCTCGAAGACACCGCGTTCGGCCTTGCCTTCGTCTGCCGCGCCATAGGCGTAGCTGCCCCAGACGAGATAGGCTTCCGCCAGGTCGGCGCGACGCTCCCAGCCCTTTTCGTCGATCAGCGCCTGCAGGCCCGCGCCATAGGCGCCGGGTTTGGAGCCGAAGATGCGGTACCCGGCGCGCTTCTGCGCGGATGCCTCGTCGAGCCCGGCTGCGGCGAGCCGCGCAGCCTCGCCGCGCATGCGAGCGGCAATCGGGTTGTCGGCGGCATCTTCATCCAGCGCGCCGACGGCGCGGATTGCCCGGTCGAACAAGGCGATCTGTTCCGGAAAGGCATCGCGGAAGAAGCCGGAGACGCGCAGCGTCACGTCGACCCGTGGGCGCCGCAGCAGCGCCGGCGGAATGATCTCGTAGCCGGTGACGCGCCGCGAGGTCATGTCCCAGAGCGGCTTGACGCCGATCAGCGCCAGCGCCTGGGCGATATCGTCTCCGCCGGTGCGCATATTCGAGGTTCCCCAGGCCGTCAGACCGAAGGAGACCGGCCATTCGCCGTGATCCTGAGCGTAGCGGCGAACGAGCAATTCGGCCGATTTCTTGCCGAGTTCGTAGGCCGCAGGCGTGGGGACGGCGCGGCTGTCGACCGAATAAAAGTTCCGTCCCGTCGGCAGCACATCTGGCCGGCCGCGCGTCGGCGCGCCGGAGGGGCCTGGCGCGACGAACCGGCCGTCGAGACCGCGCAGAAAGCCCGCGATTTCGGCCTTGCCGCAAGCTAGGATCGAGGGCTTCAGGCGGTTTTCGATCTCGGAGAGCACCGCGCGCGTGGCGGCCCAGTCCAGCGGGCATGGAAGTTCGCCGGAAACCAGCTTTGCGGCAAGCAGTTCGATGCGCTCGACAGTGTCGCCGCTGGTGCGCCAGGGGGTGTTGGAAGTCTCTGCCAACTGCGATGGCCGCGGACCGAGCCAGGGCGCCGACATATCGCAGTCTAGTGGATCGAAATGTGGAGCGTGGGGCTTATCCCCCTCCGCTGCAAACGCATCCGCCGCAATCGCCCGCTGCAAACTCTGATCTCCGCCCTCGCCCAAACCACGCGGGACGCGCGCCAGTGCCACCGTGAGATCAATCAGCAACCGGCCTTCCGGCGCGACGCCGAAGATGTGCAGGCCGTCGCGGATCTGCATTTCCTTGAGGTCGCAGAGATAGGCGTCGAGCTTCTTCAGCGCCTCATCCTCGGTCTCGCCCTTAGCGATCCCGGCATCCTGGTCGAGGCCGATGTCGGCGACGAGATCGAGGATCTGCTTGCTGAGCAGCCGGATTCGTCGCGGATCGCTGCCGGAGGCTTCGTAATATTCGTCGACCAGCGCTTCCAGGTCCTTGAGAGGACCGTAGCTTTCGGCCCGCGTCAGCGGCGGCGTCAGGTGGTCGATAATGACGGCGCTCGCGCGGCGCTTGGCCTGTGTGCCCTCGCCCGGATCGTTGACGATGAAGGGATAGAGATGCGGGAGCGGGCCGAGGATTGCCTCGGGATAGCATTCCGCAGACAGCGCCAGCGCCTTTCCCGGCAACCATTCCAGATTGCCGTGCTTGCCCATATGGATCACGGCATCAGCGCCGAACTCCTCACGGAGAAAGGCATAAAAGGCAAGATAGCCATGCGGCGGCACGAGGTCCGGCGAATGGTAGCTTTCCTTCGGGTCGATGTTGTAGCCGCGTGCAGGCTGAATGCCGATGAGGACATTACCGAAACGCGTGAAAGGCAGGGCGAAACCGCCATCCGTGAAATACGGATCGGATGCCGGATCGCCCCAGCGGGCGGTAACTTCGTCCTGAACCTTTTTCGGAAGAGACGCGAGGAACAATTTGTATCCGCTCAATGAAAGCGTCTCGCGGATCACCCTTCCATCGCGTCCGGAGTTGGTCGGCCCGTCGGCGAGGTGCCGCATCAGCGCATCGCCATCGGCCGGGAAATAGGAAACCGTGTAACCCGCATCCCGCATCGCCTCCAGCACCTCGATGGTGCTGGCCGGCGTATCGAGACCGACGCCGTTGCCGAGGCGCCCGTCGCGGTTCGGATAATTCGCAAGCACCAACGCGATGCGGCGGTCCGCAACTTGCCTGCTTCGCAGACACGCCCAGTTGGCGGCGAGTTTCGCCGTGTAACGCATACGATCGGCATCCGGCTCGCTGGCGACGATATTGGCTTCAACGGCCGCGTCGTAACGGGCGGCGGATTTGAACGAAACGGCGCGCGCCAGCACGCGGCCATCGACCTCGGGCAGCGCAACGTTCATGCCGAGATCGCGGGCGGAAAGACCTTGGGACGACAAGGCCCATGCTTCCTTGGACGAAGCGGAGAAAATCGCCTGGAGAACGACGGCGCCGTTGGATTCTAGGACCGTTGCCGCGCGATCGGCGCCGGGCGCGGAGACGGCAAAGCCGGTCGTGTTGATCACCACGTCAGGCGGCGCTTCTGTTAAGATGCGTTCGAGAATGCCGGTCGATACCGGGTCCTTGAGGCTATAGGCGAAGACGGGCAGAGGACGCAGGCCTTCCGCCGCCAGCGCTTCGATGAGCGCTTCGATGGGGGCCGTTTCACCGCTCTGGACGAGGGCGCGGTAGAAGCTGATGGCGACGGTCGGGAGTTCGCCGGAACTTCCCTTCCCCCCAAGGGGGAGAAGGTGGCCCGAAGGGTCGGATGAAGGGGAAGCACGGCAATCGCCAGCATCACCTTCGCGGCCCTGTTCGCTCCTTGCGTCGCTCACGCCCCTCATTTGCCCTGAAGGGCATCTTCTCCCCGCTGGAGAGAAGATGGAGGCTGCGGCGGCCTTCCACTCCTCAATCCCAATCACACCTCTGCCCGGCCACCAGATGCCGGCCTTCATCAACGGCGCTGCCGCGCCCGGCTTCCCGTCACCGGCAAGCATCGCCGCGGCATAATCGAGAAAGCCCCGCGAATTCCCGTCGCCGCCTTCGACCAGATAGGACCAGAGCGCATTCAGATCATCGAGCGGCACATTCGAAAAAGGCGCCAATCCCGCATCCGGCTTGGAATCCCCGGGCAGCACCGCGATCAGCGCGTCATGCCGCGCAGCGCAGGTGTGCAGCGCCTCCAGCGCGTAGTGGAAATAGCTCGCGCCCCCAAGCGCCCGGACGATGATCAGCTTGGCATGCCGCGCAGTCCGCTCGATATAGGCATCGACGGACATCGGGTGCTTGAGGCTCATAAGGCTGGCGAGCCGGAGCGAAAAAGGCCTGCCGCCTTGTGCGTGAGCCGCGGCGATCGCCGAAAGCTCCGTGTCCGCTGCGGACAAGAACAGGATATCGCCCGGCGATTGGCCGAGGTCGATCGCCTCCTCGCCATCGCTGATCGTTCCTTTCTGGGCAAGAAGCAGATGCATGGCCGAGCCTTAGACGAGTGCCTGGATGGCATTGCGGACCGTGCCCTGATCCATCTCATGCAGACCGATCACTACAAGGCGCGTGCCGCGTGCTTCGCCTGGCGCCCAGGCGCGGTCGAAATACTGGTCGATGCGACTGCCGACCGCCTGGACCTGCAAACGCATCGGCTTGCCCGCGACATCGGCAAAGCCCTTCAGGCGCAGGACGTCGTGCTTGGCAATCACGCCTTTCAGCTTCTCGGCGAAGCCTGCCGGATCGGTGATCGGACCGAGTTCGACGACGAAGCTGTCGAACTCGTCATGGTCGTGCGGCGTGCCGTCCTCATGCTCCAGCTCGTGATGGGATTTGCGGTTGACGATGTCCCCTTCCGTGCCGATTCCGAGGCCGAGCAGCACGCTTGCGGGAACCTCGCCGTTTCTCGCCTCGATCATCGCCGGCTTGCGGGCAATGCGGGAGGTTACTTCGCGGCGCACGCGGCCGAGCCCCTCGCCGTCAAGGAGGTCGGTCTTGTTGAGCACGATGAGGTCGGCGCAGG
The DNA here is from genome assembly GCF_025200715.1 of Rhizobium sullae. Taxonomy (NCBI): domain Bacteria; kingdom Pseudomonadati; phylum Pseudomonadota; class Alphaproteobacteria; order Hyphomicrobiales; family Rhizobiaceae; genus Rhizobium; species Rhizobium sullae. The sequence goes on along the minus strand of NZ_CP104143.1, from coordinate 1,323,101 downwards.
TCAATTGATCCTCGAAGAGTTCTTCTATCGGGCTTTCATGATCGAGCGACGCGTCGTCGGCACGGCGCGCATCCACCGCATCGTGGTCATCGGCGAAACGGCCGGCGGCGACGGCCGCGCTGTCGACGACGGTGATGACCCCATCGACCGTCACCTCGCTGCGGATATCCGGCCAGTTGAAGGCGGCAACGAGTGGCTGCGGCAGGGCAAGGCCGGAGGTTTCGATGATGATGTGGTCCGGGCGCTGCGCGCGCTCCAAAAGCTTCGTCATCGTCGGGATGAAATCATCGGCAACGGTGCAGCAGATGCAGCCATTGGTAAGCTCGATGATGTCGTCCTCGGTGCAGTTTTCCGCGCCGCAACCCTTCAATACGTCGCCGTCGACGCCGAGATCGCCGAATTCGTTGATGATCAGCGCGATCTTCTTGCCGCCGGTATTGGAAAGCAGATTGCGGATCATCGTCGTCTTGCCGGCGCCAAGGAAGCCGGTGATGACCGTTGCGGGGATCTTCTGCTGGTTCATAGGTTCAACCCTTCATTTTCAGCGGCAGACCGGCCGCGATGAAATACACGTCCGCGGCTTCCGCCGCGATCATCTGGTGCAGCCGTCCGGCATGATCGCGGAAATCCCGCGCCATCCGGCTTTCCGGCACGATGCCGAGGCCGACTTCATTGGAAACGATGACGAGCCGCGCCTTGGCCTTTGGCAAAAACGACGCAAGGGCAGCGAATTCCGCCGCCATGTCGCGCTCTTCCATCATCAAATTGGTGACCCAGAGCGTCAGGCAATCGACGAGGATCGCCCGACCCTCGCGGTCGATCGCGGAGAGACGGGAGAGGAGATCCAGCGGCTCCTCGTGTGTCGTCCAGAGCGGACCGCGATCGGCCTTATGCTGCTCGATGCGCGCACGCATCTCTTCGTCCCACGCCCGGCCGGTCGCGACGTAGTGGCGCTCAAGGTCGCTATCGGCGATCAGCCGCTCGGCGAAACGGGATTTGCCGGAACGCGCGCCGCCGAGGACGAAGGCAGTGCCGGGGGAAGGAGAGGTCATCAGGATGCAAACCCCGGAAGGGATAGCACCACACCACCTCTCCGTCCCTCATTCCTGTGCTTGTCACAGGAATCCAGCCACGGCGCGTCTCCGCCGTGAATGACCTTTTTCGTTTTTGGGAATCTTCTGCTCCCAAGGACTTGGGCGCACTGGATTTCTGTGCTGGTTCCCGGGACAAGTCCGAGGACAGGAATGAGGGAAGTCGAAAGTGCGGTGTCCCGCAAAGAAGCCGCAAAATACGGCATAAAATTCCATCGTTCAGCCATGACAACCTCCGTGCTGGCAGCGGGGAACAATGCCCCAGAATGGGCTCTTCGCCCGGCACGCATGGCAGGTCTCCTGGCTCGCGGGTATTGGCACGACAGGGCGGCCATTGCGGTCGCCCTGTCGTGCCAGCGGGTCTTCCTCGCCTTCCCGGCTGCGTCTTCGTGAAAAGGCGGACGATTCGTAGAAATAGAGGCGTCCTGCCCCGGCTGATCACGATGCATTTCCAGTGGCTTTTCCGGCGCCTTGCCGCTTCACCCGCTCCGCGACATGCGAAACAGCCGTGAATTGGCCCGAACGCCGGATGGAAGACCCTGACCGCTCTACAGTCGCGGGGTCGGCTGTGATGAAGACGCCCGGCTTGGGTCCGTCCCTTCACATTCCCTTTTCATCCGGCACGGCATCTGCCGTTCCGGAACCATCCGTAAGATTGTTCATCGTTAGGCAAGCCGCCTGTCGAAGTCAATCACGCACGCCAAACGGAACCAGCGGAGAACAGGTTCAAGTTCGCGGTGCTGTTCGCGCCGGCCTTTCGCCATATTTCGGGAGCAGGTGCCCTAATCGCCCTTGAAGGTGTTGGCCGTTACCTAGTTCTTTGCATATGCTCACGAAATTGAATTTCCCGCGCCTCCACCAGCTCTATCGCCTGCTTGATTCAGGGCGGATTCGCGCGCTTGCCCGCCGCAGCGAAATGGGCATGGTCTTTGCCGGGATCGCCGTCGGCGTGACGTCGGGCCTTGCGGTCACCGGCATGAGCCTGCTCTCTCGCGAGCTGCACCGCCTGATCTTCGGCATCAGCGAGATCGAGAGGCTGAGTGGGTCGCAGATAAACGACAAATTCCTGCTTCTGATCGCGCCAGTCTGCGGTGGGATTCTTCTCGGCCTTGTGTTTTTTATTCTCGCGCGAACCCGCAAGAAGCCCATGGTCGACCCGATCGAAGCAAATGCTTTGCATGGCGGCCGACTGTCGCTGACGGACAGCATCATCGTCGCTGTCCAGAATCTGGTTTCGAACGGCTTCGGCGCCTCTGTTGGCCTTGAGGCCGGCTACGTCCAGCTCGCGGCAGGCATCGCCTCCAAGCTCGGACTGAAGCTGCAGCTTCGCCGCGCCGATCTGCGAGTCCTTGTCGGCTGCGGCGCAGCCGGTGCGATCGCCGCCGCCTTCAACGCGCCGCTGACCGGCGCCTTCTACGCTTTCGAACTCATCATCGGAACGTACACGATCGTTTCGCTGACGCCGGTCGTCGTTTCTGCGCTCGTCTCGACGCTCGTCGCGCGCCTGCTGGCGGGAAGCGACTTCATGATCGACGTCGGTGAATTCGGCACGGTGGTTCCGGCCGATTATATCCCTGCCCTGCTGCTTGGCGCCTTCTGCGCCGGCGTCGGTATCCTGATCATGCAGGGCGTAGCCTTCATCGAGGAACTGGCGCGTAAAAGTTCGGTTCCGACGCCGCTTCGTCCGGCACTCGGCGGCATCGTCGTCGGCCTTCTGGCGATGATTACGCCTCAGGTGCTTTCGGCGGGCCATGGCGCCTTGCATCTCAATCTCGACCGCGATGTCGCCGTCACGGTCCTGATCGGCCTCTTCCTGCTGAAATCTTTCGCTTCGGCCGTCTCGATCGGTTCCGGCTTCAGGGGCGGCCTCTTCTTCGCCTCACTCTTCATGGGAGCGCTGCTCGGCAAGCTTTTCGCCTATTCGGCACCCTATTTCGCGCACGCGACGCTGACGCCGGTGATCTATGCCGTGGTCGGTATGAGTTCGCTCGCCGTTGCCGTCATCGGCGGGCCGCTGACGATGACCTTCCTGGCGCTCGAGATAACCGGCGACTTTCCGATCACCGCGCTGGTGCTGGCGGCCGTCATCACCTCGTCGCTCGTCGTGCGGAGCACCTTCGGTTACTCCTTCGCCACCTGGCGCTTTCATCTTCGCGGCGAGAGCATCCGCAGCGCCCATGATGTCGGCTGGATCCGCAATCTGACGGTCGACAAACTGATGCGCTCGGACGTGAAGACGGCAAAGGCCAATATCACGATCGACGAATTCAAGAAGGCCTTCCCGATCGGTTCGCGGCAGCGCGTCATCCTGGTCGACGACGCCGACAAATATGCCGGCATCGTGCACGTTCCGGAAATCTACGCGAGCCCGGTCGATACTGACGACGAGGGCAAGGGTCTGAAGGATTTCATCCGCTACCGGAACGATTTCCTGCAGCCGCAGATGAACGCAAAGCAGGCGGCGGCGATCTTCGACAAGACGGAGAGCGAAGCGCTCGCCGTGCTCAACAATCTGATCGAGCGCCGCGTGGTCGGCCAGCTCAGCGAAAGCTATACGCTTCGCCGCTACAGCGAAGAGCTCGATCGCAGGCGCCGCGAAGTTTCGGGCGAAATCTAGTGATGTCGAACTAGTCTTACCAACCTAGATTGCAGGGACCCAGACCGCCGGCGGCCAGTATCGTTGCTAATAAGATGTGATCGCGCAGAGCGAAATGACGCTTGCCACTTCCAACGCGGTTCAAGCTCCAGCAAATTGCAGTCGGTTGAAGATTGGAAGGACAATGGAAACGGCATGGAGATCACATTGATTACGGGACCGGCCGGCGTTGGCAAGTCCACGCTGTGCTGGGAGATGAGCTTGCAACTCGCCACGGCGAACGTCGCTCACACCGTCATCGAGACAGATGAACTTGATAGAGTGTTCCCGCGCCCGAGTGCCGAGGATCTCGCGAGAATTCGCTCGGGAACGACGGATGTCAGCAGCCTCAATCTGGCTGCGATTTGGTCGACATATCGGGCTTTGGGGCACACCCGCCTGATCATGTCAGGCGTTATGGTGCATCTTGAATTCGACCGACGATGGATTCTTGCGGCCATCCCGGACGCGACGATCACGGTGATCCGCTTGATAGCGTCTGAACCGACGCTGATGGCGCGGCTGGTACAGCGTGAGATCGGTTCTGGCGCGGATGAGCAGGCACAGCGTTCACTTCGACAAGCGAGGCGCATGGCAAACCAAGACGCCAATGGCGTGTTCGTTGTGCCGACAGACGGCAAGACACCGACGGAACTCGCGGAGGTCATCCTGCGAAAAATCGGATGGCTGAATGTTCGCCCGGAGTGATCGCGGGAGGGCGGCGTAAGCCAGCCACCCTAGCCGAGCAACGCGGTCAACCAGCCCTTGTCGAGATGGGTTTCGAGTTCGGAGGCGACCTCATCCAATGCCTCGTCGACGCTTTGTCTGTAGTTCCGCCTGTCACCGGAAAGGCCGAAACTTTCGAGAAGCTTGCTGCGATAGGCGTCGCTGCCGAAGAGGCCGTGGAGATAGGTGCCCATGATCCGCCGGTCGGCGGAAACCGCGCCATCCGCCACGCCGTCGATCACCGCTGATGGGCTGGCGCAGTCCGGCCCGGCCGTCACACCCAGGTGGATCTGGTAGCCGGCAAGCGGAACGTCATATTCGGCCGAGACCGCCAGGCTGTTGCGCACGGTCTTTTCCGGCGCCATTTCGGTCTCGACATCGAGCAGTCCGAGACCCGGCGTCTCGGCGCTCGCCCCCTCGATGCCGAGCGGATCGCGAACCATGCGCCCTAGCATCTGATAGCCGCCGCAGATGCCGATGACGCGGCCGCCGCGCCGGACGTGGGCATCCAGATCGCGGTCCCAGCCGGCAGCGCGCAGGTCGGCAAGGTCGGCAATCGTAGATTTCGATCCGGGCAGGATCACGAGTGCGGCATCTCCCGGCAGCCGGTCGCCCGGTTTCACGAAGACGAGTTCGATATCCGGCTCGGCACGAAGAGGATCGAGATCGTCGAAATTGGCGATGCGCGGCAAAACCGGCACGGCGATCTTCAATGCGCCGGATGCTCCCTTGGCAAGGCGCTCCAGCACGACGGAATCCTCTGCCGGCAAACGGCAAGCCGCCTTCAGCCAGGGCACGACCCCGAAACACGGCCAGCCGGTGAAGCGACTGATCGCGGCAATGCCGTCATCGAAGAGCGAAACATCGCCGCGGAACTTGTTGATGACATAGCCGGAAATCATCGCCCGGTCGCCATCCGAAAGGATCGCATGCGTGCCGGCGAGGGAGGCGATCACGCCGCCGCGGTCGATGTCGCCGACGAGCACGACGGGCACCTTGGCACGGGTGGCAAAGCCCATATTGGCAATGTCGCCGGGACGGAGGTTGATTTCGGCCGGCGATCCCGCACCCTCGACGATCACAAGGTCGGCGCCCTCGGACACGATCGCGAAGCTCTGCAGCACATGCTCCAGCAACTGCGGCTTGAGCCTCTGGTAGTCGCGGGCCTTCGCCTGCCCGAAGACCCTGCCCTGCACTATGATCTGGCTGCCGTTTTCGGATTGCGGTTTCAGGAGAACCGGATTCATGTGAACCGAAGATGGGGTTCGTGCCGCGAGCGACTGCAGCCACTGCGCCCGGCCGATCTCCCCGCCGCCGTCGTCCGCGACGGCCGCATTGTTCGACATGTTCTGCGGCTTGAACGGCTTTGCGTTGAGGCCGCGGTTGGCCGCAAGCCGGCAGAGCCCGGCGACGAGCACCGTCTTGCCGACATCCGAGCCGGTTCCCTGCAACATGATCGCCTTGGTCATGTACGAGGCCTACAACGCGGCGTGATCCGCGGTCAATCGCCTGCCTGAAATGCGAAAACCGCGCGGGCTGGCGGGCGCGCGCGGTTTGCCGAAAACTCTGGCGTATTCGCCAATACACGGCGAAACTCGTATTCTCCGGGACGCAATACCTGATCCGGAGAAACGGCGGTTGTCCCTCGCCGTGGTTCAACTGATAGCGTGACATTCTTACCGGAGTGTTATTGCAGAAAATTATGCGAGGCGAATTTCGGCTTTTTTTGAGTTTTCGCCGATTTTCGATCCGCACGCAGTTCACTGGGGACATCCCGCCTGTGGCTCGACGCAGGCTTTGGTTGGTGGGTCGGTGAGAATATTAGTGCATTCAAAACAGCTATTTAGCTCGAAAATATTCGACCACCGGCGGATTTCAATTACCGCGTCAAAGGCGTAGGCTGGAAAATAATAGCAATGTTTCAGACCGGCAGTCGCGATGCGAAAAAACGCATGGCACGTGAGATTACGGCGGCCGACTGCTGCATTTGCATTCATTGAACGGACGGATTGGGCGGGTAGTATTGCATCCAAAGGCTGCACATCAGACATAAAAACTGGGGAACGAGCGAATGAAGATCATCCTGGCTTCGCTTACTTTTGCCGTATGTCTCTTCGCCGGCGGCCGCGCCGCGCAGGCGGACTGCGGTAACGTCTCGATCGCGGAGATGAATTGGGCATCCGCCGCGATTGCCGCCAATTTCGACAAGTTCATTCTCGAAAACGGCTACGGCTGCAATGTCACGACCGTTGCCGGCGATACCGTGCCGACCTTTGCTTCGATGGATCAGAAGGGCGAACCCGACATCGCGCCCGAACTCTGGACCGCGTCCGTCCGGACTCAACTCGAGGCGGCGGCAACAAGCGGTCGGCTGGTTCAAGCCTCCGAGATTTTGGCAGACGGCGCAATCGAAGGCTGGTGGATCCCGAAATTCATCGCCGATGCAAATCCCGATATCCGTTCCGTGCAGGATGCTCTGAAGCGGCCGGACCTCTTCCCCTCGCCGAAAAGCGCCTCCAAGGGCGCCATCCACAATTGCCCGTCCGGCTGGAGCTGCAGGATTTCGACCGCCAATATCTTCAAGGCCTTGAAAGGCGATAGTGCAGGCTTCGAGCTGATTGACAGCGGAAGTCCGAAGGATCTGGACGATTCAATCGCCAACGCCTTCGACGCCAAGATCGGCTGGCTCGGCTATTACTGGGCGCCAACGGCGATCCTCGGCAAATATGACATGACGCTGCTCAGTATGGGCGTCAGCCACGACAAGGCGGAATGGCTTGCCTGCACTTCGGTCGAAGGCTGTGCCCGTCCGCAGCTCAACGCCTATCCTGTCTCCCAGGCCTTCACCGTCGTCACCAAGGCGTTTGCCGACCGTGCCGGTCCAGTGCTCGGCTATCTGCGCGCCCGCTCTTGGGACAACAACACCATAAACGACGTTCTGGCATGGCAGGACGAAAACCGGGCAAACAATGAGGACGCCGCGCTCTATTTTCTGCGCAATTACGCCGACTTCTGGACACGATGGGTGCCTGCCGACGTTGCAGAAAAGGTGAAAGCGGCTCTGTGAGACTGCAATTCCAGCCTCGCGAAGGCTATGCCGCCTAGTCTGACGGCTCACTTTCTAATCGAAGGCTGCCGTGAGCATGGCAGCATGTAATGGATGACCGATGACGCCAGCCGCTTCCTTTCCCGATCGCGAGACCGTTGCCAGCAAGTTTGCGGGCGCTTCCGAAGCGGACAAATCCTATCTTTCGCTGCTCATGGAAAATACGGCGCAGGACGACAGCCTGATCGACGGTTTGCATCGGTATCTGGATCTGGCGGCGGCAGCTCCTTTTCTCAATTCGCTAAAACTTGAAAGTACCGGACTGTGGATCGGCGAAGCCGCGCCGGCGCGGCTTCAGATTCAGTTGATGGAGGCGGCCAAGTCGAGCCAGCATCCGGCCTATCTTGCCTTCCGCACTGGCCTTAACCGATCGGGCGGCCTCGAACGCGCCTACCCTGCCGCAGCGATCTGAAAGTTTTAGCGGGTTGCGGCGCGGTTGACCGAACGGCCGGCGTCCTGCGTCGCGTTGACGGCATTTGCCGTATCGCGGCCGAAACCGCGGATGGTATTGCCGCACGAAGAAAGCGCCAGAAGCAGCATCAGCGCTGCGCCGATTTTGACCGTCATCGTCATTTTGGAAATCCTCTTTTGGAAACTAAACGTCGCCTGGCCGAAGCAACCTCCGCCGCTCCGGCCATTCAACGCGCCGAATCCAATAAGGTTCATCGCCGTCCGGATCAAGCAGCGACAGCTTTTGCCTTTTCCGCGAAAGCGAAGCGGATGCTGTCTGCCACGGCCTCCATAGGCCCTGAGAGCTGCGAGGCCGTCAGCAGCCGGATATCGAACGAGCCGAGTTCGGGCAGGCCTTCCTGCGCGTCGAGAATGACCATGTCTTCGCCGATATAGGAGCGCGGCAGCGGCGCGATCGCAAGATCGGAAAGCACAGCGGCACGCTGCGCCATCGTATGGCCGCTCAGATAGGCGACGCGGTACGGCCGCTTGTTGCGCTCCAGCTGCGCCAGCGCCTCCTGGCGCCAGATGCAGCCGTCTTCCCAGATCGAGATCGGCAGAGGATCGCGCCTGTGAGCTGTTCCGCATTTCGCACCCGCCCAGACGAGGCGTTCACGGAAAACGATCTCTCCGCCTGTCGGAAACGGCCGCGTTGCGCAATTGATCAGCGCCAGATCCAGCCTTTGCTCTTCCATGCGCTTCTTGAGGCCTTGGCTCATGTCGATCGTCACATCGACCATGATGCCGGGATAGCTCTCCGCGAAGCTCTTCAGGATCCTTGGCAGCAGGCGCTCGCCGATATCTTCCGGCGCGCCCAGCCGCACGACGCCGCTGAGTTCCGGCATGATGAAGCGGGAAACCGCCTCGTTGGAGAGCGCCAGAATGTTGCGGGCATAGGTCAGCAACAGCTCGCCGTGCTGCGTCAGCGTGACCGAACGCGCATCGCGCATGAAGAGCGTCGCGCCCAGCTGCTCCTCGAGCTTCTTGATCTGCATGGAAACCGCCGACGGCGTGCGGAACACGGCCTCGGCAGCAGTCGAAAAATTGCCTGTTTCCGCAATGGCGACAAAGGTTCTCAGAACATCATTGTCGAGCAGCGGGATCGGGCGCCGAAAGGGTATCGTCATCGTCGCATCTTTCAATTTTTCTGATACTAAGCACCATATCATTTCGTTTGTTTGAAAGTCAACGCGTGGCTATCTTAGCACCATGGCTCGACAAACCAAGGAGGCCATGATGACCGGGACAGCATACAGCATTCTGGACACCTTCTTCGCATTCAGGGCAACACAACTGCAGCGCACGACCTGGGAGAACACCATACGGCAGATGAGCACCCTGCCCAGCCACCTGATCGCTGATGTCGCCCCCTATCCGGGTAACAATACTCGAGAATTATCCACACGACACTCCGCTTCTCAGCAGAGTTCTGCGTTGGCGATGCAACATGAAATGCGATTCACGCCCGGCTGGCCCTCCAGTGATCGCCGCTAATGCTTCATCATTAAGGGAAGCGGCGCATGCGACAGCAGGTAATAAGTGACACGGCCGAGCAGCAGTTCCAGGAAATAGCCATGCTTGAAAGCGCCGATCAACAGGCACGTCGCATTCGCCGACTTGGCGAAATCGAGAATCGCCTCCCCGACGGACCGGCCTCCCGAGCTGATTGCGGCGACGTCGCCATCAAGCCCCAGCTGATCAAGCAGTTCCCTTGCCGTTAACTGGTAGCTTCCGTCCGGTTTGTCGTTGACGCATAGAACCGTCACGCGATCGGACGCGGCCAGCCAGCGTCTGGCGGCGGTGGCGGCATCCTGCACATGATCATGCGGTTTCCAGCCGATCACCACATGGCCCAACAGATTGCCGGCATAGGAACCGCAAGGCTGTGTCAGCACCAGCTTGCGCTCATGGAAAAGAAGATCGTGAAACGCATCGCGGGCATCCATGTTGCCATGCCACGGGGCGACGACGAGCGCCGCCTCATGGGTTTCGGCGGTCACGCAGCGACTGAGATCGCCGCGGCAGTCATCGAGAAGGAGCCGTTCCCGGCCGGGCTTGTCCTGCTTCCAATCCTCGAAGGCGCGGGCGACCTGCTCGAACCGCTCGCGCGGCGACCCTTCCGTCCGGTCTCGCAGCATCTGCAGGTCGATCTCCTCCGGTGCGGCAATCATCCCTTTCGGATCCGCACCGACATGAGCCACAGCCATGGTGCCGTGGATGGCGCGGGCGGCGTCTTCGGCGATATCCAGGCACGGTCGCGCAGTTGCCGGATCGGGCAGCAGAGCGAGAACGTCGGCATGGACGGTCACTTCATGCACATGGCCGGCGAAGATGACGCCGGCCTCTGCCGAGGGCGGTTTCCGCGCGTTGTCGTTTGCGGGCGCGTTGTTCATACCGGACCTCCTTCCGCGATGCTCCCACATCGCTCCGGTCCATCACATTTGAAGTCTACTCCTGCGCCCCATACCTAGCAACGCCGCGCACTTGTCGACCACTTCCATGGCAAAGAGGCAACGCGCCGCGGCAGAATATCCTGCGCGGGCGCAGCCAGGCGGGCAGCCGAGCTGCGGCATCATTTGAACAATCAGGCAGTCCCCACGTTCATTTTGAAGGGCGAAGGAGTTCCTGATGACATATGGATCACTGAGTCCTTTCAATGAAACCTGGTTCCGATACAACCCGGATACAGAGACCCTCAAAGCCGCCCGTGATCTGGTGGACCAGTACCTCGTCTTCGCCGAGGGAGCGCAAGTGGGAAACGACATCGTCGACGAGATCGAGCTGCCAGTCCCGAAGCCTGTCCTGATCAAGTCGTTTGGCCTCGTCATCGCCGCCGAGCACCGTCCCCAGATAAGAACCCTGCTGGTCAACGCCGGGATGGTGCTTGCCCAATATTGCGACGACCTCGGACCACGGATCAGGTTAAAGCCCACAACGCCCCACGGCAGGCCGCCGGCAGCCCAATCGCGAGAGTTCGAGCGCCGTCTTGAAAAGAAGCTTGCGGCAGTCGCTACAGAACGGATCAACCTCAGCGTGTTTTATCGCCGCGCCTTTATCGAGGCCATGCATTAAGGCCAGCGCCCCTGCCCCGGCCACGACGTCGGATCGCGGCCTGCAACCAGGTAGAGGGATCGTTCCAGAGGACGCTGCGCGACTATTTTCATCATGGTCATGGGATCGATATGGGGGGGCGGACCGCAGTTGGCCGTCGGGTCGGTGATCGTCAAGACCTGCGTCTCTGTTCGTCATACGCAAGTTCAGCGATCGTTTTCGCTGCACCAGGAACCGCACCGATGCAACCCGCGGTTCAATGGAACATTACCAAGGTGATCGCGCCGACCATGACCCACCCGGAGATGATAATCAGAGACATTCTCAACAATGCTGTCTTGATCGTCATGAAATACCCCACATCGCGTCAATTCGAACGAACCGGCCCCCGGGGAGAACGCGCCCATCGGACCGACGCCTCATCCCGGCCGGATTATGTCTGACGCCCTCAGGACGAGCGGAGCCAGAGATGGACTGAAATTGCCCGTTGTGACTAAGCACGCCCCCCATCGTCAGTCGCGTGAAATCGATGTGACACACGTTCTGCGTGAGAAGCATCGCACCGTATTCATGGCGTCCTCGCTTTCACGTGCGTCGTCGAACGCGGCAGGCTCCGCGATCCCGACAGGATTCGTCACTTGCTTCCGTCGAACGGATCGGCCAGCGCCACGGGGCGACTTATCGGAAATTTGATGACGGAGACCCACAACGTGATGTTCGCGCCACATAAAGGACTCGAATGTTGAAGACACGTAGGCCCTAATTGAAATCGGGCTGCTTTGCATGTAGCTCGTTGGGAATGGGCAAGATGTACCGAATCACAGTGAGCAAGCTGCTCGTGATGATACGGCTGGTGATCATCGTATCGCTGGCGGGGTACTCGCTATCCAACGCCAACGCGGTGATGCATGGCTCCTCTGTCCCCGAGCTGGAAGCCGTTGCCTCGGAAACGATGCCGTCCCACGGGGGTCACGACGTGGCGGAGGCGGCCCATCTCGATCATTCGCATGGCGACATCTCCGATAACGCCAATGGTGTCTCAAAGCTCGTCAAGCAGGAATGCTGCAGCGATTTCTGCGGCGGGCTTGGCATGATTTGTGAAGGCCCCGACGTCGGCGGACCCGTCGAGACATCCATCCGGCAGTTCGTCGACGATCAGCAAACCTTTGGCGAGCTGCCGCCCCTGCACCGTCCCCCGAATATCTGAATAGAGACTAACCCGCATTGCGGGTCCGCAGGGCATTCCCGGTATCACCGGGTCTGCCGCTCGAAGTCTTTTATTCGGATTTTCAAAAATGAGACCTTCCATATTGGTGGTGGGGCTGGCCCTTGTCATAGGTGGCTGCGCATCCACATTACCTCCCGATGTCATTGCATCGACGGACGTTGAACAGACGTATTCTGTGCGTCCGGTTCGATATCACTCGCCCATTTCCGGCTATGTTTCCCGTCAACCGGTCGACCCCAAACCCTGGCGTCAGCAGAATGAGCAGCAGGCTCCGAAGAGCGGAGATGCGTCATGATCACGATCAGGAAACTTGCTGCCGTCGCGACCCTTCCCGTTGTCTTGGCGAGCTGTGTGAGCGGAGCCGACTACGCAAAGCGCGACGCGGGCTTCAGCACCGTCGCGGCGAAGACCTCGACGGTAACCGCCAAGCAGACCGTCTGGGTACAAAATCAGCAACAGGCTCAGGCAGCCTCGGCCCAAGTCAAGACGCTTCTTGCCCGCAAGCAGGCACTCGACGCCGAAACCGCCGTCCAGATCGCCCTGCTCAACAACAAAGGTCTGCAAGCGGCGTATGCCGATCTCGGCGACAGCGCCGCCGACGCCTGGCAGTCGACGCTGTTCATCAACCCGACCGTCTCCATCGGCACGACAGGCATAGGGACGCCGGAACTCGAGGCGTTCAAGACGATCGAAGGGATGATCACGACGAACATCCTGGCGCTCGCGACGAAGAACCGGGACGTGGCGATCGCCGACACCCGCTTCCGCCAGGCGCAGTTGACCGCGGCGGTGACGACCCTCCAGCTCGCCGCCGACACGCGGCGTGCCTTTATCGGCGCGGTGGCGGCCTGGGAAAACGTCGGGCAGCTCCAGCGTGCCCAGGCAGCGGCCGACGCCGCTTCCGAACTGGCCGAGAAGCTGGGCGAGACCGGCGCGATGGCCAAGGGCGCCCAGGCCCGCGAACATGTGTTCGTCGCCGAACTCGCCGCAGAAACGGCGAAGGCCCGCCTGGCGGCCCGTCTCGCCAAGGAGGAGCTGACACGGCTGATGGGTCTGTGGGGCTCCGACCTGGACTACCAGGTTCCCAACAGCCTGCCACCGCTACCCAAGGCCGTCGTCCGGCGCGACACCATCGAGGCCGAAGCCCTCCGAAACCGGATCGACCTGCAGGTCGCGAAGCTCGAACTGGAGGCCACTGCCAGGTCCTATGGGCTCACCGAAGCCACACGTTACGTCACCGACCTCGAAATCCTGACGGGCTTCGAAACCGAACAGGAAATCGAGGACGACGAGAAGAAGACAAGGACGACGGCTCAGGTCGAGCTGGAGTTCGCCATCCCGATCTTCGACACCGGCAAGGCCCGCATGCGCAAGGCCGAGGTGGCCTATATGCGGGCGGCAAACCAGCTCGCCGAGAAGGCCGTCAATGTCCGCTCGCAAGCACGATCCGCCTATGAGGCCTACCGCGCGAACTACGACATCGCGCGGCACTACCGCAACGCCGTCGTGCCGCTGCGCACCAAGGTCGAAGAAGAATCCCTGCTGACCTACAACGGCATGATCACCAACACCTTCGAGCTGCTGACCGACACCCGCGACAAAATCAACGCCATGCTGCTTTCCGTCAATGCGAAGCGCGACTTCTGGCTCGCCGAAGCCAACCTCGCGCCGGCGATCTACGGCGGCGGCGCGACGAACGCGTCGGCAGAGACCGAGGTCGCCGCTGCTTCCGAAAGCAGCAGCGGCGGCGGCCATTGAGAAAGGAACTCACCATGTTCAACAGACGACAACTGTTCGGTGCGAGCGCGGCGCTGCTGGCGGCCGGCGCCTGGACAAAGACATCGGCGATGGGTCTGCCCGACGCCCCGACAATGGCATCGGCCGACATGCAGCCGCCGCTTCATCCGGCCTCGGGTCCGGACTACCAGCCGGTGGTCACCCTCAACGGCTGGACCCTGCCTCACCGGATGAACAACGGCGTCAAGGAGTTCCACCTCGTCGCCGAACCGGTCGAGCGCGAGATGGCCGACGGCATGACCGCATATTTATGGGGTTACAACGGACAGTCGCCCGGCCCGACGATCGAGGCCGTCGAAGGCGACCGCGTCCGCATCTTCGTCACCAACAAGCTGCCGGAGCACACGACGATCCACTGGCACGGCATGCTCGTGCCGTCGGGCATGGACGGCGTCGGCGGCCTGACGCAGCCGCACATCCCGGTCGGCAAGACCTACGTCTACGAGTTCGACCTCGTGAAGTCCGGCACCTTCATGTACCACCCGCACTCCGACGAGATGGTGCAGATGGCCATGGGCATGATGGGCTTCTTCGTCGTCCATCCCAAGGATCCGAAGTTCATGCGCGTCGACCGCGACTTCGTCTTCCTGCTCAACGCCTACGACATCGATCCCGGCTCCTACGTGCCGCGCATCATGGAGATGACCGACTTCAACATGTGGTGCTGGAACAGCCGCGTGTTCCCGGACATCAGCCCCCTGGTGGTTTCCAGGAACGACCGCGTCCGCGTCCGCGTCGGCAACCTGACGATGACGAACCACCCGATCCACATGCATGGCTACGATTTCGAAGTGACATGTACCGACGGTGGCTGGGTGCGGCCGGAAGCGCGATGGCCGGAGGTGAGCATCGACATCCCGGTCGGCGCGATGCGCGCCTACGAGTTCGACGCCAGGTATCTCGGCGACTGGGCGATCCATTGCCACAAGTCGCACCACACGATGAACGCCATGGGTCACGACATTCCGACCTTCATCGGTGCGGACAAGTCGAAGGTCGCCGAGAAGATCAGGAAGCTGCAGCCTGAATACATGCCCATGGGCACCAAGGGCATGGCCGACATGGGCGAAATGGAAATGCCCATTCCCGAGAACACCGTTCCGATGATGACCGGCTGGGGGCCGCACGGCCCCATCGAGATGGGCGGCATGTTCTCGGTCGTGAAGGTCCGCGAGGGCATCTCGGCGGACGATTACGCCGATCCGGGCTGGTACGAGAACCCGCCCGGAACGCAGGCCTGGGAATGGACCGGCGAACTGCCGGCGGCGACCAAGGCCAAGGACGCGAAGACGCAAATCACCCCGAAGCCGACAAACGGCTGAGGCTCCATCTTCCACATCAAGAAAAGGATTTACCCATGAAGAACTTTGTATTGGCACTGGCGCTGGCCGCCCTTGCAACCCCAGCCTTGGCTGCCGGCAATCATGCCGGCGGCCACGCTGAGAAAATGGCCATCGGCGAACCTGGCGATAAAGCCAAGGCCACGCAGACGATCCGCGTCACGATGAAGGAAACCGACGACGGCAAGATGCTATTCACCCCCGCCGTCTTCAACGTCCGCAAGGGGCAGACGGTCAAGATCGCGATCAAGAATGCCGGGACGGTCGACCACGAGTTCGTGCTCGATCAGGAAGACAAGATCCTTGAGCACAAGGCGGTCATGGAGAAGTTCCCGGAGATGGAACACGACGATCCGAATTCGATCCGACTTCCGGCCGGCCAATCCGGCGAGATCGTCTGGAAGTTCACCACCGACGGGCAGTTCAAGTTCGCCTGCCTGATCCCCGGCCACTACGAGGCTGGCATGCATGGCGACGTCACCGTCGCCGGGAAATAATCGAAACCAAGGAGACACAGAGATGAAAACCGCAATGATCAAGATCGGCGTAGCCGCCCTGCTTTCGGCCAGCGCAGCCTTCGGTGCGTTCGCCCAGGAATTCACCAAGGGTGTCGTCAACAAGGTCGACACCAAGACCAACAAGGTCACCATCAAGCATGAGGACCTGAAGAGCCTCGACATGCCTGCGATGACGATGGTCTTCCGCGTCGAAGACCCGGCTCTGCTCGAAAGGCTCAAGGAAGGTTCGAACATCGAGTTCGTTGCCGAACGCGTGAATGGCAAGCTGACCGTCACCGAGGTAAAGTAAGCCAGCCTCCCGCCGCCCGGAGGCATCCGGGCGGCGGGACATCGAGGAGTGGAGACGATGCACAGGAGAAGCTTCATCGCGATGGCGGCATCCGCCCTAGTGTTCCTTGGGGGAAGGGCCCATGCCACTGTCCCGGCCGAGATGACCGTCTATAAGGATCCGAACTGCGGCTGCTGCCATGAATGGTCGAAGGCGATGGCGGCGGCAGGATTTTCCGTCGACGCCCGCGACACCGGCGACCTTGCCGCTGTCAAGGCGCGACTGCACGTGCCCGCCGAATTGGAGGGATGCCACACCGCCGTCATCGAGGAATACTACCTTGAGGGACACGTGCCGCTCGAGGCCGTCCAGCGCCTGTTGCGGGAGCGGCCACCCGTTCGAGGGCTGGCCGTGCCGGGCATGCCGTCTGGCTCGTTGGGAATGGGCGACGACCCGGAGGCGTCCTATGACGTTTATGCGATCCCGTCGGAGACCGGCGCACCATACGTGTTCATGGAGATCCGTCCCCGAAAAGGCTGACGCCGCGATCGATCAAGCCGTGCCGTACTGCCGCTCAGGAAACTGGAGCGCTGCAGAGCGCTGCCCAGAGATCGTGCTTCCAGTCGGCTCCCGCCTGCGCCGAAACGTCGACTGCATAGTCGGTGGAATTGATCCGCACCATGGCGGGCGAAACGCAGCGCACCTCGCCTCGTGTCTTCCTCCGTCCCGATAGAGCACTGTAAGGCAGTCCCCTTTTCGCAAGCTATCAATCTTGCCTATGTTCGCACTCTTTGCCCTCTACCTGCCTAGAACCTCAGATAATCAAACCAGCCCCACCGCGAGCTCCCTCCCGCGAAGCGGGTTCGCGCATGGGCCCGAAAGGCGACCTCGGCGGCGGACAAGTCTCGGGCTATTGCAAAGCTCCTACTGATCGCCGCCCTGCAATTCTTCTGTCATGGGCAAAGATGATCCGAGACATCGCCCTCAGATTTCACAGAACTGGCATCCGGTGGCAGTTGCTGCATAATTGCGTTTAACTGCAGTCAATGTTCGGGCAGTCCTGCCTTCCGCAAGCCCTCGGCCATTTGATCGGCCCATTTCGGTACGGCTCGAAACACGGGCCGAGTCAGATAGCGCTGGATCGTAAAGTCCGGTTCGGCTGCCAAGAGTTTCTTCGCGGCCCATCGAGCGGTGTCCTGGTCGCCTGCCATTGACGACCACGCAGTCATCATCCGATAAGGCCAGGTGACCTCTGGATGTTTGTTGACTACCTCCCGGGCGATGGAGACTGCCTCTGAAAGGGAGCCTGCCAGAGCTAATGCGAGAGCGAAGCCCATTCTCATGTTGAAGGCAAGCGGGTCCGCCGGACTGAGCGTCATCGCCCGCTCGAACCGCTCCTTAGCGCGATCAGGCTCGCCCTTGTAGCTTGCAACCCATCCAAACCTCGCCCATGCCCAGGCATTGTTCGGATCGAGCGCCAGCGCTCTTTCAAGGTAAGCCGAAGCACGCTCCTGATCGCCGCAGTGGCTCAACGCTCCACCTACGGCTGTCAGGGCAGCCGGATCATCGTCGATGGAGCGCGCCGCAGCCTCGGTGGCCCTAAGGGCGCGTTCCAAGTCCCGCTCCGGCTCTTCGGTCCAGATATAGCCGAGGTTCTGCGCATGGCACCATGCGAGAAATGCATGGGCTCGGCCGTAAGCAGAGTCGATCGCGATGGCATCCTCAAGTAGCGGTATCGCCCGCCTGACAGCATCTTTGTTGTGACCCCAGAGGTGTGGGTAGGCACGCATGACGAGGTCATAGGCGCGCAGACTGCTAGGCGGCTTACGCTTCGACACCTCGATTTCCGCGCTGCGGATGGCTGGATGGATTGCGCCCGCGACCTGCGCCGCGATCCTGTCCTGAAACTCAAAGATGTCGTGGGTCGCGCCCTCATAACGCTCGGACCAAAGCTGGGTCCGCATCTCGGCGTCGACCAGTTGTACAGAGATGCGCAGCCGATCCCCTCCCCGGCGAACGGTCCCTTCGACCACGTAAGTGACTCCAAGTTCCCTGCCAACGTCACGCACGTCGACGAAACGTCCCTTGTACGTGAACGCGGACTGGCGGGCGATCACAAAGAAGTCCCGAACACGGGAAAGGGCGGCGGTGATTTCCTCCACGACGCCGTCCACAAAGTACCCATCGCTCTGACCGCTGAGGTTGTCGAAGGGCATGATCACGATCGACGGCTGGTCCCTGCCAAAGCGGGTCGCAAGAGATGGCCCTGACCCCGCGTCACGGCCCTCGGGCGTCTCTTGCCGCCAGTCGACCCGAAAGGCAGAAATTGGCCTGGGGATGTTCTTCAAGGCCCGATCGCCAAGGCTGGTCAGCGTGAACGGCACCTTGCCATCGAGATGTTCGCGTACCGACCCGGATATGCAGATGCCTGATGGGGCCGCCATCTCCTGCAAGCGCGCCGCGATGTTGACGCCATCGCCTAGCAGATCGTCACCTGACACAACCACGTCACCCAGATTGACGCCGATGCGAAATTCCAAACGGCGATCCAGTGGGAGGTCTTCCGAGAGGCTGAGAACGCGACGCTGGATTTCAACCGCGCACCGGACCGCCTGAACTGCACTTGGGAACTCCGCGACAAGGCCGTCGCCTGCGCTGCCGAAGATACGACCGCCATGCTCGCGCACTAACTCGGCGATCCGACTATGGCACAAGTTAAGTGCACGAACCGTGCTCTCCTCGTCAATCGCCGTGAGGCGGCTGAAGCCGGCCACATCGGTGGAAAGGATGGCTGCAAGCTTTCGATCCACAGCGGTGACCGCTCCTGCGGCGTACAATATCGTTGGGTGGATGTGCGCGCATTCAATTGCGCGACTTTACATCTGACCAACGTCAAAATCCACAGGCCGTCCTTCCTGTTTGAGTAGTTCAAGAACTTCGAATCTTTGCGTCAGGATTGCTGATTCCGATGAAGCCGCCCCTCTGTTCCGAGATGATTGCGCCCCCGGATTCGGGGATGATCTCGTCCCCTTGAGGCTGCGGTTCTGCTGGCATTAATTGTTGTCAGTTCATTCGCGTCACGAGGCTTTCTCGGTCGCGTCGGAAGAACAGCGCTCCCGTAGTGAGCCGGCATCCCGGCATAGCTGCGATTGACCTGCAGATCAAAGAGGCAAGTCTTGATCACGGCGACCTTGGCATTGTCAGGCACAAGCAATGCTGCAGCCCCGCGAAAGCCCGGCAATCTCCGCACGGCGCAGCGTCTCACGCACCGTCGACGGCGCCGCACCAACGCGCACCGCAATCGACTTGTGGCCAAGACAGTCCTTAAATCGGTATCTTAAAATCTCGCGGACACGCCGCATCTTGAGTCTCTCCGCTGGCATCGCGTTCTTTCCTCTCAGCGCAATCGAAGGACGAACGTCTCACCAGCAGAACACCCCGACAAACAGCCCAATCAGGGGCGGAATGATTTCGGAACAAGGGGGCGGTTAATTCTCGGAATTGGGGGGCGGCATCATTTCGGAATGCGAGGGCGGATTGCCTCGGAATCTGCAGTCAGGATTTTTCATGTTAGCCAACGATCTGTTCGTCGTATTCTCAAACTAGGCCTTGCGGTAGCCCTGACCCGACGCGGAACTTGGACGGTTGTTTTATTGTGGCCTGCCCAAAAGAACCGACTCACCTGCGTCAATATTTCACTGGGTTGCATCAGTATCGTTTGGCCTCTGCGTCACGTTTTTCAGTCTGCGACAAGTGGTTCATCACTGCCGAAGCGACATGCTAACCGTCCTAAAGACGTTCAATAAATCTGATCGTATCCATAAAATCTATTCGTTTGTTTGATGAATGACCAAGGAGCATATTAAGCACCAAGCGCAAACCGCGTGAGAAAGGAAACGGCGATGACTACGATCGGTTACCGGGATGGCAAGAGTTCATCCTCCGACGCACATTTTGATGTAGCAAGCGTTGCCCGCAGGCTCGTACATTCCTGGCACCAGTGGCAGAACGCGCGGGAAATCGAATCCATGCCTTTCGACATCCGCAAAGATATTGGCTGGCCGTCTGCAGACGACGCGGATGAACGCAAGGTAATGTAATGAATGCGACATACCTCCCCGCTTGAAGGCGGCGCCCAGCCCACCGGCGGCGCCGCCTTCATCGTTTCAGCCTACAAAAATTTAATCTTGAATTTCAGACGCATATATTTCGCAAATAAGCCGGTGGCGCAACTTTTGCAGGCTGGCTTCGTCATTTGACAATGGTCTAATTCGTCAATGTCGCAAAATAGCTCTTCACGGCCGCATTTTTCCATGCGAATGTCGCTTTTGAGACATCGGAACGGCGCATTCCACGCAACGAATAGGCAATCGCCCTCGAGCATGGATTTTTCTCATGAACAAGATGCTGACCAAGAAGCGTTCTCTCGTGTTCTTCATGGTTCCCCAGTTCACCATGCTGCCCTTTTCGGCGGCGATCGACACGCTGCGCATCGCAAACCGCATGCTCGGCTACGCGGCTTACACTTGGCGGCTGACCTCGGTCGACGGCAACAAAGTTTATTCCTCCTGCGGCATCGGCGTCGAGGCGAATTCCTCCCTCGCTGAAGAGCGCCGGCATCTCAGCGGCGAGAACCGGCCAAGCATGGTGCTCGTCTGTTCGGGCATTGATGTCGAGGATTTCAACAACAAGTCCGTCAATGCCTGGCTTCGCGAATCCTACAACCGCGGCGTTGCCGTCGGAAGCCTCTGTACGGGCGCGCATGTGCTTGCTCAGGCAGGGCTCCTGAACGGCAAGCGCTGCGCGATCCACTGGGAAAACCTGCCGGGCTTTTCCGAAGCCTTCCCGCAGGCGGAGGTCTATGCCGACCTCTACGAAGTGGACAGCAATCTCTACACCTGCGCCGGCGGCACCGCTTCGCTCGACATGATGCTGAACCTGATCGGACAGGATTTCGGCGAGGCGCTCGTCAACCGGGTTTGCGAGCAGCACCTGACAGATCGCGTCCGCAGCCCGCACGACCGTCAGCGCCTACCGCTGCGCGCCCGCCTCGGCGTCCAGAACGCCAAGGTCCTGTCGATCATCGAACTGATGGAAGGCAATCTCGCCGAACCTCTGTCGCTGCTTGAGATCGCCGACGGCGCCGGCCTGTCCCGCCGCCAGATCGAGCGGCTTTTTCGTCAGGAAATGGGCCGGTCCCCTGCCCGCTACTATCTGGAGATCAGGCTTGACCGCGCCCGCCACCTGCTGGTGCAGTCTTCGATGCCGGTCGTCGAAGTCGCGGTCGCTTGCGGCTTCGTCTCCGCGTCGCATTTCTCGAAGTGTTATCGCGAACTCTACAACCGTTCGCCGCAGCAGGAGCGCGCAGAGCGCAAGCTGACCATGGCAACGGCCCGCCAGGCGATCGCAGCGTAACGAAGATGGCGGCGTTTTACTGCGCCGCTTCTTCCGTCATCCTGGCGTCGGAATAGACCTGATTGCGGCCCTTGTGCTTGGCCATATAGAGAAACTGGTCTGCGGCGTTGAGATAATTTTCGAAGGTCTCGTATCCCGAGATTTCAGCAACGCCGATCGAGATGGTGACCGACAGTTCCTCATCGTCGGCAGCCACCTTCAGCCGTGAAATATCCGAGCGGACTTCGTCGCAGAGCTTCGTTGCCGCAGCGGAATCCATCATCGGGAAAAGGATGGCGAACTCCTCGCCACCGAGGCGTGAGAGCAGGTTGTCGCTGCCCTCGAAGATGACGGCAAGCCGATTGGCAACCGCCTTCAGCACCTCGTCGCCGATCTCGTGGCCATAGGTGTCGTTTAGCCGCTTGAAATGATCGATATCGAGGATGGCGACCGAACTCAGCGATTTCTGCCTCAGGCACTCGTTCACGACCTTAGGCCCGTAATCGTAGAAATAGCGGCGGTTGTGGAGACCCGTCAGGTAGTCGCACGCCGCTGCCGCCCGCAGCTGCTTCATCTGCGTCAGCGTCTCGACATTGTTGGCAATGCGGCACTGAAGCTCCTCGGCCACGAACGGCCTGTAGACGAAATCGCTGGCCCCGGCCTTCAGGAAGCTCGCAGACAGCAAACGGTCATTGGAAGACGAGATACCGATGACCCGCATCCGGTCGGAACCGAAGCGATGGCGGATGCGGCGCGTTAACTCATAGCCAGTCATATCCGGCATATGGTGGTCCGTCACCACGAGCTCGATATCGCCGTAGGCCTCAAGCGCCGCAAGCGCCTCCAGCCCCGACGTCGCCTCGACGACCATATATTGCTGCGCCTTCAGCAGATCGACGAGCACCTGGCGCGCGGACGGAACGTCATCGGCGACGAGGACGCGCATCTTGCGATTCAGTATCGCCCGCCGAACGGTCGCGACCAGATTGTCGAGCGCGAATTCATTGTCCTTCAGGACATAATCGATGACGTTGCGCTCCAGTATCCGGTTGCGCGTCGCGATATCGAAGGTCGCGGTGAAGACGATCGCGGGGATGTTGTGCTCGATCGTGCAGTCGAGCGCCTCGCCATAGGGCGAATCCGGCAAATTCAGGTCGACGACCGCCATGGTGTAGCCCTGATCATCTTGCGCCAGCGCGTCCTGCAGTGCCTTCAGCGAAGAACATGATTTGACGTTGAGACCGAGTTCGGTCTGGAACCGGTGGCAGAGCACTGCGGAAAACATCCGCGAATCTTCAATCAGAAGTATTTTCTGGCCGCCGAAGCGCGGACCTGAGCCATCCCGATTGAAATCCGCCTGAAACGCCATGCAGCCGCCTACCCTCTCCAGTGCACGGATGACCCGAGTCGGCCTTCCTTGCAGCGGTGCCGACGATAGTCGAGAGTCCGTGAAGGTTGAAGGTGCAGAACGGTCGCGCAGTAACCTGCAATTGTAAAAATTCGAAATGTCGTAACAACTGCCAAGGCGCCCTGGATCATCCGGGAGCTCTCCTTTCGCCGTGTTCGACCTCCGAATCAGGCAACGGCCCGCTCCCTCTTCATCGTCTGGATCTGGAGAAGCGTGTCGAGGTTCTGGTTGACGCGGCAGTAGAACTCCTCGTCTATGAACGGACGCAGCATGAAATCGTTGCCGCCCGCCTTGAGGAAGCGCGCCGAAAGCAGCCGATTGGACGAGGACGAAACGCCGATGATGCGCAGCTGATGCGAGCCGATATTGGCCCGGATGCGCCGCGTCAGCTCGAAGCCGTCGATATCGGGCATATTGTAATCGGTGACCATCAGGCCGATGTCGCGATTGGCCCTCAGGATCTCGAGCGCCTTGGCGCCGCTCTCGGCAACGCTGACGCGGAAGTTATAGCGCTTCAGGCGGCTGGAGAGCAGCGCGCGCGCCGTGGCGCTGTCGTCGACGATCAGCACGTGATGGCGCTTATTGGTGAGGAAGCGGCAGATCGCTTCCGCGAGCAGATCGACTGCGAAGATGTTATCCTTGAGGATGTAGTCGACGATATCCTTCGACATCAGTTCGTCGCGCAGGCCCTCATGGAAGGTGCCAGTGAAGACGATGGTCGGAATGCTGAGATCGACCAGATATTCCAGCGCCTCGCCCTTTTCAGCGCCGGGCAGATTGATGTTCGATATCGCCAGCATGATCGGCTCGGAAGACTTGTCGTAGGCGAGCTGCAGGTCATCGAAATTGCGGCAGATCTCGACGTCGATATCGAAAAGCTCTTTTAACCGCTTGCTGATCATCGACGTAAAGACATTGGAATCTTCCGCGAGAATAATACGCGCACGAGCAAACATCTCTCCGGAATACTGCATTCCCGAAATGCCTAAAAATGACATAGCAAACCTTTTAGTGGAAAATTCTGTCCCCGGTCGAAACCGATACATGAATTGATTTGAGTAAGTATTAATCGACATAGCGTGAAACCAAGTCAGTCCGCGAGGCGGGCTGCGATTCGTCGATTTATGCTTAAGAGACTATGCGCGAAGTGCTGTGCGGCGTGTGCCTACTTGAAGACCGCCGAGCCTTTGACGATCTCGATGGTCTCGCCGCCGCCAAGGCCGATGCGGTCGCCGTCCGGCGTCGTCATGAAGCAGCCTGTGGCGCAAAGCGTCTCCGACACACCAGCATCGACGACGACTTCGACGCGTTTGCCGCCTTCGGTGACGATAACGATGACTGGTGCGGGATCGGTGTTGGTGATTGTCGCCGCATATGCGCCCCCGGCGGCGAAAAGCGAAAGAAACAGAACCGTGGCAAATCTTGCCATTCAGTGCGGCGCAGCGATGCGCCCTCCCCTGGAGCGTCTCGGCGCTGCTGCCCCCAGCAGCGAAATCCCGATTGCCCAGGCGTTATAAGCGAAAGCCTCTGAACGATCCCTGAATAAAATCCTTAGAGTTTGCGATTGCCATCGGCCGTCTTGCCGCGCAAATGGCGCACCGCTCCGTCGTCGGTATCGTCATCAGGCTGTTCGTCTACTGTTATCGCGGAAGGTTCTGGCGCCGGAGCAACGACGTCGTCGCGGTGAAAAATGACATCGCTCTGCGGCAATGGGATTTCGATTCCTTCCTCCTTGAAGCGCTTGAGGATGGCGACACGCAGGTTGTTACGCACCTTCATGCCCTCGCCCATGTCCGCCAGCATGAAGCGCAGTTCGAAATCCAGCGAATAGACGCCGAAACGCAGGAACTCGACATGCGGCTCCGGATTGCGCAGCACGAACGGCGCCTCGTTGACCAGTTCCAGCAGGATATCCATGACCTTCTGCGGATCGGCGTCGTAGCTGACGGAAACCGGGATCTCCGAACGGCCGACCTTGTTGCGATGCGTCCAGTTGCCAACGGCAGCATTGATGAGTTCGGAGTTCGGCACGATGATCGACTGCTTGCGGAAAGTCTCTATCTCCGTCGCACGCACAGAGATACGTGTCACGATGCCTTCAGCCGTTCCCGATACCACGTGGTCGCCGACCTTGAAGGGCCGTTCCACGAGCAGGATCAGACCCGACACGAAGTTCGAGACGATGTTCTGCAGGCCAAAACCGATACCGACCGAAAGCGCCGAAGCGACAAGCGCAAGGTTCGAAAGATCGATGCCTGCCGCCGAGACGCCGAAGATCGCTGCGACGGCAACACCCAGATAGCCGATGCCGGTCTTCACGGAATTGCGCACGCCCAGGTCGACATGGCTTCGCGCCATGACGTTGGTGTCGAGCCAACGCTGAACCCAGCGGGTCAGGAAATAGCCGCCAGCGAAAAGCAGGATACCGGTAAAGATGCCGAGCAGCGAAATGTTGATGCCGCCGAGGCGGACCTCCGTAAAAAGACGGTAGGCGATCAGCTGAAGATCCTGGATATGGAAGCCCCAGAGCAGCAGGATCAGCGGAATGCCGGTCAAGAGCGCGACGGCATAGATCGCAAGGCCCACTGCGAGACCGACCTGGTCGATCGCCACCGGCCCCATGTCGAAGCGGTTCCTTAGGAAGCGACCGATGAAGGTGTCGCCGAAACTCTCCTGCTTGGAAATCGCCTTGCCCGAGAGTAGTCCGATATAGGTCGTCACGACGATCGCGCCGGTGATGATGAGCTGCGTGGCGACGAAGCGTGCAAGACCGACATAGCCGGTCAGTGCCGTGACGATGAGGCCGATGCCGAGAAGGCGCAGGATGATGGCCATGCCGCGCGGCCAGTGGCGGCCCGGTGCATCGGGATCGCCGTCGCGTGCCAGCATTGGACGACCAAAGGAGGCCGCAATCAGGATGAGGCCGATGATCAGCGCCGCAATAAAGCTTCTGACGACAGTCAGAACCAGTGGCGAGCCCATCGCTTCGCTGATGCTGCCGAACAGATAGTCGAGCGCATTGACGATCGCCATCGCCAGCAGGCATGCGCCAATCGATTGCGCGCCGCGGTTCGAAAGACGTACGAGACGCCATTGCGGCTCGCCCGGAGCAAAGACGGCATTGCTGAAGCGCCCGACGAAATAGATAAGTCCGATTGCCGCGAAAAGCGCGCCGATGACCGGCGCGATGTCCGGCCTCAGCACATTGAAACTGTTGAGGAAAATATATGATGTCACCAGCACTGCGGCAAGCGCAAAGGTGCGGATCAGCGTCGACCAGAAGGCGATCGAGAGCCGGCTGATATAGGAGGGATTCTCGATGCCATCGTCCCGCGTCAGGTAGCGGCCGAACATCCGGTAGCCACCTGAAAGCATGACCAGGCCTGTCGCGAGCGACATGAAGATCGCGGCGAACATCGGGAACCGCTTGAACTTCCATACGAAACTCAGCCAGCTCGACAGCGCCTCCCGGAACTCGCCAACCTCCGCGACAAAGGCGGTGGCCGCATCGTCGAACACGGATACCGAAACCTCGGTGCGCCTCAGCAAAGTTTCAGCAAAAAGCCGCCGGCGGGTCTCGGCAACTTCGTTCATCAGCTGGTTGACGGCCACCGAGAGGTTTTCCGCATCGCCGGTGACGGCATTGACCTGCGCACGTTCGGCCGTCAGCGCGTTTCGCTCGTCGGTGACGATCTGCGCTTCCGGCGGTTGCCCTTCCTTCGGCGGGTCGCCGAGCTCGGTGAGACGGTGCTTGATCTGGTCGAAACGGGGTCGGAGTTTGACGGAGGTCGCGAGTATGTGGCGTCCCAGTTCATCCACCTGCGTGGAAAGGCCAACGAGGGCGTCGTCGTTGTCGGCGCTCTGCTTTACGCTGTCTTGAAGCGATGTGAGTTTCGCCTTGGCCTTTTCGATATCCTTGACCGCTTGATCGAGCCCCGAATCCGCAAGGGGAGCCGGCGCCTGCGCCTGCGGTTGCTCCTGCGCAGCGGCAAAGCCGCCATGCAGGCTGGCAGCCGATACCGCAAGCATCAGGTAAAGAAACGTCCGGAGCAGAATGATTGTCAGCCGCAAAATGTCCCCGCAAGGATTCGCTTCATCAATGAGGCCTGCTTCTTATCGCAAAGAAAGGCGACAGAAAGGCGGAAGTTGCTTTCGCCGCTCAGAAACCGGCGTCGGGCCGGGCGAGATATTCCAGTTCATCGACGGTCGAGTCTCTTCCGATGATGGCGTTGCGGTGCGGAAACCGGCCATAGGCAGCGATCACGTCGCGATGGTGGATGGCATAATCGAGATACTCTGCATCGCCGAGCGCCTGAAATAGCATCACCGACCGCTCCTGCTCCGCCATATCCTCGGCATGCTCGAAAGGCAGGTAGAAGAACGTCCGGCATTCCTCGCCAACGAGCAAGTCGGCACCGGCATCGATCGCCAATTTCGCCTCGCGAAGCGCCAATCCGTCCGTCGCAAACGCAAGCGGCGTATTCCGGTAGATATTCCGCGGAAACTGATCGAGCACAACGACCGCGGCGAGCCGGTTCTCAGGGCTTGCATGCCAGGCGCCGATCACGCCGCCCGCCAGCGCCAGGTGCGTATCCCGGAAACGGTCCCGAATTTCCTCATCGAGTGACAGCGACGTCTCGAACCACTGCTCACGGCTGCATTCCTCAAACCAGAAGGAATACACCTCCTCAGGCGTGCATATCTTGGCCACCGCTTCCTCCCCTGCGCCGATCAGTCGACGGAAAAGACCAGTATGGCCCGCGTGCCGTGATGCGCCGGGTCATAGGTCAGCTCCGCTTTGAGGCTGGCCGCCATCGCGGTCAATATCTTCGTGCCGAGGCCGGTCCCCTTCGCGGGGCCGGAATGGTCGAAGCCGGCACCGTCGTCCTCCACGGCGAGACGAAACTGATCGCCCACCTGTTCGACGATGACCCTGACCTCGCCCTGCACGCCTTCGCTATAGGCGTATTTGAAGGCGTTGGTGACAAGTTCGCTGACGATGAGGCCGAGCGTGACCACCTTATCCGTCGGCAGATTGACGGGCTGTGCGGCCAGCACGACGCGGTGCGGCCGCTTGTCGTCGCGGATGGAAGCCTCGAGCTCGTTCAGAAGGTTCTCGAGATATTCGTCGACTTGAACCGTGCCGATCTGGCGGTTGGTGTAAAGGCGCCGGTGAACGCTCGCTATGGCATTGATGCGCATCTGCGTTTCATACAGCGCGTCGATCGCCACCCGGTCCGTTGTCATCGACGACTGCATGCGGATCAGCGCACCGACAAGGCCGAGACTGTTCGCGATACGGTGATTGACCTCGGCGAGCAACATCTCGGCGCGGTCCCGCTGCTGGCGGATCACCTCCTGCGCATCAGCCGTCTCGCGCCGGAAACGCGCGCGATCCAGCGCTTGCTCCAGCGTCGCCGCCAGCAGATCGAAAAAGTCGGGGGAGTTGCTTTTGAGAACATGGCCGCCTGCGCCGGCCTTCAACGCAGCGACGGCAATGCCGTTATCGCCGGAAACGGTCGCATAGATCACCGGGGGGTGATCCGGCAAGGCGATCAATTGCGGCAGAATATCGAGTCCGCTTTCCGCTCTCAGGACATGGTCTAGCACGACCGCATCGATATTGCCTTCAGCGATACGCCTCAACGCGGTGGCACCGTCTCGCGCCCATTCCACCTCGAAACCATGGCGGGCAAGATTCTCTTGCATCCGCATTGCAAACGTCTCGTCATTATCGATGGCGAGGATGCGGATTTCGGGCTCCGCACTGTTCGCATGTTCACGCATTTCGCCTCCGGACTCGGCCAAGTTGCCACGCAACTGTCCGGCGGCCGGATCGTCTGCATTCGAATGTCGTAGTGCATCGGCCATTGCGCGTAAACGGCGGCAAAGCCTCCGTCCCCCTGCAAGCCTTCAATCGAAGGAAGTTCGTATCTGAAATCATGCCGGCAATATGACCCTACCCGCTGAAGACATTGCGGGACGAAAATACGCTACGAACGCTGAAAGATGCGCAAACCCGAAACTCAACGCAGCCGGATCGAAATGGTTCCATCACATTCACTTTTTTTGGAAGCGCTTGTGCTTGGAGACTTCCGCGCCGGCGTCTGCGGGCAGACTGAAAAAGCGCAAGGACGATATGATGCCCATAAGGCCGACCGCCAGAAAGGCCCAGCGGAAATCGACGAGCGCAGGCTCCGGCGCTGAACGAAGCGCGGTTGAGACATTGAGCAGCGCCGCTGCAACAGCAACTCCGAGCAGCATGGCGGCCTGCTGGAGCATGCTGGACAATGTCGAGGCGGAGCTGCGCTGCGCCGGGCTGATATCGGCGAAGGCAAGCGTGTTCAGGGCGGTGAATTCCATCGAGCGCGAAAGACCGGCCGCAAGCAGGATCGCGTAGATTACCGCCAGGGGCGTAACCGGCGTGAAAAAGCCGCACGCCATGATGCACAATGCCGCGATCAGCCCGTTCACGCAAAGAACATTGCGGAATCCGAACCGGGCAAGCAGCGGCGTCGTCACCGCTTTCATGCCGAGGTTACCGAGAAAATAGACGAGCAGATATGTGCCGGCGGCAATCGAGCTCAAGCCGAA
Source organism: Rhizobium sullae (assembly GCF_025200715.1). Classification (NCBI taxonomy): domain Bacteria; kingdom Pseudomonadati; phylum Pseudomonadota; class Alphaproteobacteria; order Hyphomicrobiales; family Rhizobiaceae; genus Rhizobium; species Rhizobium sullae. Next base: position 1,293,495 of record NZ_CP104143.1, on the reverse strand, counting down.
ACCGAGCTGGAACAGCAGCGGCAGCAAAAAAGGCGTGGCGTTGATCGCGACCCGGCAGGCCGTGCCCGCCGAGAGCGTCGACATCGCGAAGGTCTGGACTTTGAAGGCCGAGAGATCGAGTAGCGGATTTTCCACCTTCAGGAAATGCCGGGCGGCCATGACGGAAAGCACGATGCCTGCGGCAAGAATTGCAAAGACGGGAAGCAGGCTGCCCTCCCACTTCACGGAGAGTTCGAGCGCGGCAAGCATGAATGTCATGCCGGCGCCGCTCAGAATAAAGCCCAGCATGTCGAGACGGCCCGGGTTCTCCTCGCGCTGCTCCGGTACGAAGCGCAGCACGAGCGCCATGCCGAGAAGGCCGATCGGAATATTGATCAAGAAATTCCAGTGCCAGCTTGCATAGGTCGTGATGAAGCCGCCGAGCACCGGCCCGATGACTGGTGCCGTCAGCGCTGGCCAGGTGATAAGCGCGATCGCATTCACCAGCTCGGATTTCGGCGCGCTCTTCAGGACGATGATGCGTCCGACCGGCGTCATCAGCGCGCTTCCCGCACCCTGGATCGCACGCGCGGCGATGAATTCCGCAAGGCTGCCGGAAAGTCCGCAGAAAAGCGAAGCGCCGGTAAAGACCCCAATCGACGCCAGAAACACCCGCCTTGCGCCAAAGCGGTCACCGAGCCAGCCGGAAAGCGGGATGAAAGCCGACATCGTCAGCATGTAGACGGTGATGCCGATGCTCATCGAGACCGGCTGCACGCCAAAGCTCGCCGCCATCTGCGGTAGCGATGTCGCGACGATCGTGCCGTCGAGAATCTGCATAAAGAACGATACGGCAACGACCAGCGCCACGATCTTCGCCTGACCTCCGCTTGGCGCTTCGCTCGTTTTTTCACTCGTCTGTACTGTCGTCATCGATATGCCGTTGCGCATTGCAGGAGGAGATTCATATCGCCGCTGGGAACCGGGCAGGCAGGAGTCGGTACCCTGAATACGCCCCTTGCGCCGCCGGGAAAAGTTAAAAGGTCCAAGCCGCTTGCAATTTCCGGTTTTCCACGATCCGGTGCGCATCAACGGCACAAATTGGCTTCACAAGCGTTTTACGGTGATAGGCGGCAGTTTTCGCCACCGGAATTTCGATCGAGGGCATTTCGATGACGCCGGAAGACCGACGCGCTGTTTTCAGCCACCGCAGGATTGCAGCCATAGTCAAGGGAATAACGCGGGAAGACGGAACCGACATACCAATCACCGGCAAGTCGCTTGGCGAGGCAATTCTCTTCGTCTCCGAGGAGGCGGCAACCGATGCGTCGAACGTGCATATCATCTACGGTGAACACGGTTCGCTAAGCTACACGGATTGCCTCAGCATCTACCGTGAATATGGCGCAGAGCTTCGTAGCGAACGGATGTAGACAGCCGGATGGGTTGCCCATTCGCATGGCAGCTATTCGCAACCGCATCTGCTCGCCGTAGGGATTTTTTCGTATTCGGGGATAACCTCCTCAAGTTCGATTCGAGAACATGTCCCCCATTCATTCGCCGGTCCGCGGTGTCCTCCTCGCTTTCGCGGCCTACGCCGTCTTCGCTTTCAGCGATGCCTCCATCAAGATCCTTCACGGCGCGATCCCTTCTTATCAGGTTGGCTTCATCGGCGCCGTCTTCGGGCTGGTTGTCCTGCCGGTCGTCAAAACGCGGGACGATTCCTGGCTCGATGTTGCCAGGACGTCGAACCGCACCCTTTGGGCGCTTCGCTTCGTCTGTGGAGCGATCGGCGCGATCGCCTCGATCATCACCTTCACGAAGCTGCCGATGGCGGAGGCTTTCTGTCTCCTCTTCCTGCTGCCCTCCTTCGTGACGATCCTCTCGGTCATCTTCCTCAAGGAGGATGTTCGCTGGCAGCGCTGGACGGCCGTAATCGTCGGCTTCATCGGCGTGCTGATCGTGTTGAGGCCGGGCTTTCGCGAACTGTCCATCGGCCATCTAGCCGCCGCCATCGGCGGCTTGAGCGCGGCCATCTCCATCGTCATCCTGCGGGCGATGGGACCGGCCGAAAAGCGTATTTCGCTTTATGGCGCGGGGCTCATCGGAACACTGACCGTCAGCGGCCTGTTGATGCTTTCCGACATTGCTACTCCCACGCCGCGCGAGTGGCTCTTCATGGCGACCTATGGCATTCTCGGGGCGATCGGCAATGTGCTTCTCATGACGGCGGCCCGATTCGCGCCCGCAAACCTTGTCGCACCGCCCCAGTACAGCCAGATGATCTGGGCAATCGCCTTCGGCTATCTCATCTTCGATGACACGATCGATCTCCCGATGGCCGCCGGCATCGTGCTGATCATCTGCTCGGGCCTGTTGACCCTTGCCCGCGAGCGCAAGCGCGGCACGCCGCTTCCGGCCGCTGTCGTCTCGGTGGACAATCAGGCTCCCGTTTCTGCAACGGCAGAGCTTGCGGAAGCCGGCTTCGAGGGCGTGGAACGTCGAATTGCGGAATAGGGCCCGCGATCGTCATAGTCCGGCCCTCGCTCGCTGCTATTCGAAAGCCGGAACAGTTTTTTCGCTCCGTCGGCACGGGAACAATCCGGAGAGGCGCTTGTTCCTGACAAAAGAGGGAGTTTCATGATTGATAAAAGCAACGGCCGTGGCGAGCCGTCCACCCCGCTATCACCTGTGGAAGAAGAAAAGCGCCTGCTGGCAGAGGAGCGCCGGAGCTGGCTGATTTGGACCTTCGGGATTGCCGGAGCGATCGCCGTTGTCATCGTCATCGGCAGCATAGCCATTTCACCCGGCCCTGATCAGGCTACGACCGGATCTACCAAACCCCCGCCGCAGGTTGAAGCGCCGGCACCCTGATCGAGTGAATGCCGGTCGACAGCATTCCGGCTTTCATGCGCGGTCTTTCGGCTGTATGACGCGACGACAACGAAAGGAAGCCGATGGCCGCGCGAGACCGTTTTTCGAAGAAGCTAACCTGCCCGCAATGCGGCAATACCGGTTTTGCCGAGGCCTCGGAGGACGATCACCATTCGCGCAAGCATCCCGCATTTCGTGTCGATCAGCTGCCAAAAGGCTTCTTCGAGCAAAAAAACTCGAACTTTCAGGAAACCTATATCATTCGCTGCGAATGCAGCCGCAAGTTTCCGTTCCGCGCACTGACAGAGAAGACCACCTGAAACGGATCAGGCGAGACCCAGCGGAACTTCTGCGACCTTGCGGCCCGGACCATAATCGCGCTCGTGCGAGGAACGATCGCGCTCATTACGGCGGGCGCTGAAATCGATGCGGTTCGATTCGAAAATGCCGTCGGGATAGGTTCCGGTGTCATCGGTTTCGACTTCGGATTTGGCGGTAACGATTTTAAAGATCATGGGCTCCTCCAGTTCGCCGCCTTAACGGCTGACGGCGCGCTTCCGTTCCTTCATACGCGCGAGATAGTTAAAAATTAACCATACTCGACAGGCGGAAGATTGAATCTGCGGACGCCCGGTAACCCGACGCAGAGCACGGCACCGCAAGAATCGATCGAAGTCATTTCTTGCGATTGCAACAGAGTTACTTTCGTTTCCGGCATTCTCGTCATTGCAAAGAAGTGGTATCCTCGCTTTGGCAAAAAAGAGGGGGAATCTCATGCCACGCTTAGCAGAACTCTACTTCAAGACCGCAGTCGTCTTCTTCATTGTCGGGATAGCCATCGGTTTGAACATGGCCATTTCCCATGATCATTCTGTTATCGGCGCCCACGCCCACTGTAATCTCTTGGGCTGGGTCAGCATGGCGATCTTTGGAGGGTATCACGCGCTGAACCCGAAAAAGGCCGAACGCCGTATCGCGCTGATCCAGTATTACATCTACACGGCGGGCCTGACGGTGTTGGTCCCTGCGCTCTACCTGATGCTGCGGGGGAACGCGGCCATGGAGCCGGTCGTGGCCGTTTCGTCGCTGATCATCTTCGCCGGCGCGTTGCTTTTCGCCTTCATTATCTTCTCACCCAAGGAACCGGCAATCACGCCTTCAGCCGCGCCGCTTCGGTAAGATCAATGCCGATAGGCAAGCGAGGGACGGCCACCGCCCCTCGCCCAGACCTATCTCTTTTTCGAGCCAGCAGACAGCATGCGATGCGACGCGTCGTCCATCGCGCGGCTCGCTTCCTGGCCGTCACGCTTCAGGCCCCAGGCCGTATTTCCGCAAGACGAAAGCAGCAGCGCCGAGAGGCAGGCAAAAACGAACGCGGATTTCGGCATCGATTTCCCCCAATAGGAATTGACAACGTCCTGAACATGTTACGCCGCGCAATAAAATCAATACCGTACTGGAAGCGCGTGACGGCTTCTGCCGGCTGCGCGGTCTCTGCCTTGGTCAATTACGAGCGTGAGAAGATCCGTATGACAAGTGGATGCCTGAAAAACGGGTCGCCGTAAAACTCTGGCGTGCGCGCCCGGGGTCTGTCATCGCTGACGAGAACGGCGTGATTGCCTTAAGGGGCGGCTAAGCGTACTGTTGTTTATCGGCCCGATAATTCAACCGGGTGCCCGGGCCGATTGAGAGACGATCTGCTCTTGCCTGAAACAGGAGAGCTGTCATGTCTCGTTTCGAATTGTGTTCCTTTACCGATGATGACATCGAACTCGTAACGTCTGCAGTCGGGCGTTGGTCAGACAGGAATCATGTCGATGTCAAAAGCGAACACGGCCAGGCCGCGCTAACGCAGGCCATCGCCCTCGTCAACTCCGGGATGAGGTTGCCAGAGGACATCGTGGCGCGGCTCGATGAGGTTTGCGCGCCGCCCGCCCCCGAGTACCCCAAGTCTCTTTTCGGCGAGTAGACGCTAGTGGCGACGAGGTAGCCCTTCGTTGAATGGCGCTAGCGTCCTAGAATGATTGCTTCAATCCGCCGAAGCGCATCGGCAAGGCTTACGCCCATCGCCATATCGCCGTTTCCGATGACGGCAAGCGCTCCAATCCCCATCAGCTTCCAACGCTGAACATCATCGGTGACCTTTCGCATTTCCGGAAGATCCTCCTGAATGGCCGTGACGCTGCCTAAAATAGCGGACCACTTCGGCGCAATCGATAATTCCAAATGGCTAATATATAGAGCAGGTTCGCCGTGATATTCACTTCGTTTCCAGTTGTGAATTAAGTCACGGAGGGGAAGATGTTTCGATGGAGCTCCCGGTTCGCATTTTTAGCCGTCTCTGCATTGGGTCTGCAGCCGTCCATGGTACCGGCTGCCGACGATACGAAGATTGCGCGCGGCGAATATCTCGTCACGATCGGCGGCTGCAACGACTGTCACACACCGGGATATTTCTTCGGAAAACCGGACAGCTCGCGATTTCTGGGCGGCTCGGATGTCGGTTTTGAAATCCCGGGGAAAGGCGTTTTCGTTGGCAGCAACATAACGCCTGATAAGGAGACCGGCATCGGCAGCTGGACCATGGAGCAGATCGTGACTGCGATTCAGACCGGGCAACGGCCCGACGGTCGCGCCCTGGCGCCGATCATGCCGTGGCATGCATTCGCGCGGCTCACCGAAGACGACGTGACATCGATTGCAGCATTCCTTCAAAACCTGAAACCGGTAAGCCACCAGGTACCTGGTCCTTTCAAGCCAGGTGAGAAGGTTTCAACCTTTATGTTCCGGATCTTGCCGCCGGGTGAAACCGCAGCCGCCGCGCCAAACTAGGAGGTAACGGATGCCGCGAGAAGGTGACGGTGGCGTTCCCAAGCCTTGAGTGCATTGGCGGAAGATAGACCGATTCAGACAGCCGCGCCGTACGTGCGCTACTGCTGCGTCGAAGGTTGCAACGAATGGGGTGGTCATGGCTTCTCGGCGACACCAGGCGTGGAGCCGCGGTGGTGGCCGCCGTGGAAGATATACTATTGCAGAGACTAAATCGATGCCTCCAGAACTGCCCCACACCACCGGTCACCACAAGAATTCCAATAAGTGCTTAGGTCACTGTTTTATTAAAAAGGGCCTGATGAGAAAGTCCCACACTAAAAATGAGATAATCGGAGAGAGAAAAGCGAAATAAATGAACTGATCGCCGATCGCCTGTAGCCCGAAAGGAAACAAAAAAATCAACAGAGGGTTTATGATGGCGAGCGGTATGAGGATGTCGGAATATTTCAATTGCCCTCTCCCTCATCAATCGAACGTAGACTCCGGCTGACGTCGAAATCTATGTTCATTACCATACGCTCCTTCGAGCTACCTGTGGTTTCCCCCGCTACTAATTCCCCTCCACTATCGGAAGAAGGAGCGCCGCCATAGTCACCCATTGCGGTATAGCCACTGCCGACAGCTGCACCGATCCGGCCACCCCAGCCACTGTTTTCAGAACCACTATTAGACGAACCATCAATAAAACTAAAGATTGAAATTTTATCATATTATAGATCATCGATAGTAGCATCTATGAAAATTGCCGGTGTAGTCAACGCTAAAAGCGCATCCATAAATGAAAAAACAACCCTCGGATGAAACATAGCATCGTTTTCCTGTTTCAATGGTGGGGCCATCGAGTGGCTCGACATCAGGGAAACTCCCGCTAAGGACGTCGCCTCCTTTGTTCGGTCAACCGACGAACATGCCCGCCGCGTCAGCACGTGCACGCCGTTTTCCGTCGAGATTGCCGGCCTTGGGCTGGCTGATGACGAGCGCAGGAGAAAGCTGGTGCTGAAGGCGATGCGAAGCCTCATGCTCAATCCAGTTATTGAGCGTCAGCCTAGCTGGCATCCATCCTCACATTCCATAACCAGAAGCTTCGTAATCTCCAAAGCGCAAAGTAGCACCTGCCGTCACGATCAATCGCATCTAAGGTATTTGCTGATGGACCGCTTGAATGGCCAAGCGTCCCAAATCTCGTTCCCCGACTCCGAGACGATCCGCCTCTTCGTGGCCGTCCTCGCCGTCTCCGCGATCCAGATCAGCCAGCGCTGCCACTCGATCCGATGCCTGATCGCATCGAGCGGACGGCAAGGCTGAGGCAGGCATGTCACACGAAACCTTTTGGGTTCCGTGCGCACGGGATCGAGGGCTTTACCCATGTGGAAGAGAACCACGATCCGCGTCACATTATGGTCAATCTAGCCCTTGTCTTTTCGGCATTGCGGCGATTTTGAAGGTGTTGCTCTGACGCAGGGCGTCGGCCTTTCGGTCGGCGCCTTTCATATTCCGCCAAATCCCACGCTGAACCGTATAGAAGGCAAAGAGCCGGCTTGCCCACTTCTCACCCTCGAATGAAGGCTGCCCCGAACGGGCGAGCGCAATCTATTCCCCATCTATTTTAGATCAAACCGCCCCACGGCTTGCGGAGAAGTCGAATAACCGGGGCGACAATGTGCAAAGCCAATCCTGTTGTTGAACTGCACTTGCGACTCATGGGCGTTCATTATCAATTGCTCATGCAACCAGCAAAGGAACGGCTATGGCACGCTACATTGCAGTTTACGATATCGCCGACCCCTATCGAGATCCGCACGCCGCGTTTATCGCTCAAGCGGAGAAACTTGGATGGTCGACTTGGGTATGGGCGCTTACCGCAAAGAAATGGTATAAGCTACCCAACACCACCCTGATCGGCGACTTCCAAGATCGCGACGCGGCACAAGCAGCATTCAACGCCGCAGCAAAGGCCGCCAGAGCTGAAAAGGGTGAGCTTACGGTTGAGAAGTATTTTATCGCCGACTGGGACTCAGCCACATTTGACTCTGATGTCAAAGCCGACCCCGCGAAATGATCGCTCGTTCGGTGCGCTTAGACATAGGTGACTTTTGTCATCACCCCGGAAGCCGTGCGTTGTAAGGCCTCCGAGGTGGTTTCCTTCACCGTTCGTCACCGGCCTTTTCAAAGGTAAGGCGATAGACGCCGCCGATCTCGAACTGCTCAATGGCAGCCGGATTCGTGGCGGTCATGGAAAGCTCGCCCTGCGGCGTATACTTCGACCAGTCGCCATTGCCTTCCGGCGGGCCCTGCAGATAGCCGGCGAAGTACGCTCATGCGTCTTCTCCTTATTTGCCGGAACCCGCCAGCGCGGATGGATGTTGATTTTTCCGCCCTCGAATGAGGAAGAAAAATAAACATCGGGAGCTGCGGAGCCTGAACAAATGGGGCTGCTTCGCGTTTAGCCGTGGCGCTGTTGCGTAAGGGCGCCATACCGTTGCCTGAGGCAGGGCATCATGTCTTCCGACATCTACATCCCATACGACCGCCGAGCAGAACTCGACGGCACATGGACGGTTTTCGATGTCGTCACCGGCTACCCCGCAATGCTCGGGTGCAAGCAGCTCACCGAGCTGACTGAGAAGAACGCGGCAGAACTAACAGACATGCTCAACCGGATCCCGGTGCGCGATAGATGGCGGCTCCCCAGACAGGCGACTCAGGGACTACCACCACGTACACACGGCGTTGATCTCGGTCCGAATAGCCCGGGGTCGGCTCCACAGCCGAAGCCAGGGCTATAATGTGTCAGGAAGTTCACCCGGGCAGAGCCTCAAACCTTCATCCCGCACCTGGGTTGGTTCACTCCGCTTGAACTTTAGCAAATCTCTTGCGTTTTACAGCGAACGCCGCGCCCGGATTTCCCGGTGGTTGATATTTTGTTTGACTCCCAATCACTTGCCGAAAGGATCATCTTCGATCTCGTGCATCATTCCTCGAGCATGGCTTTGCGCGGCCGCACGGCGTCGATAGACCGGCATCAACTTGATGCCGAGACCGTCGAGCGGTGTGTCGAGTTTCCCTTTGCTCATTTGCCGGCTGCCCTCCACATGATTGCTTTCTGATCTGCCGGGATACGATGCTTCCCCCGCGCCATCGGATGCTTAGGAGCTCCGCTCGACGTCACGCCCCAGCACCACAAGTCAGGATACGGCCCTTCCCCGGACTGGATTTCATCGGCAACATGATCCGCAAAGTCTATGTCCCAGGCTATCGCGCCCCAGCAGACAAACACTTTGGCTGCGGCTTTGGCCTTGGCAACAACATGAGGGAGATTGACGAAATAGAGATCGTCTCTGACGTCACATGCGCCATGCTCGATGGTTGCGACGATACGGCGGCACTCCGAAGGGTCTGAGGTGGAGAATGGATAGAGGTTGACGGCGTCATATCCGCCGAATCCGAACTCGCGGAACCATCTATTCCACCAGAGAGAGGTGTTGTCCTCTACGAGCTTTCCTGCCCTCGACGGATTGTGGCCGATGACACAAGCCTGCGGGCCTTCTCCCCAGCGCCTGGTCAGCGTCAGCCGGTTCGGGCCGTAGAACTCGGCATCGCGATGCATCGCGAAGCCGAAGAGGTCAGTCATTCGCTCTCCTTCGGCCGGTAGGCACGCTTCAAGTGATGCCAGCAGTAATTATCGTCGGCGGTGGCCTGAGCACAAAGGATGAAGGGACCGCCTTGGTTACGGGAGGGAGGTCACGCTGCGCAGTCTGACGCGTGATGCGATGAAGCTCATGGAGAGCCGCTGGAGCGAGATTGAACCCGCTGCTTTCCGGAACAGGAACGGAACGTGAATTGGAAACCGTTTCCAATTTGTTGGAAACCAGTGGTTCGTACTTTCCGGAGTACTTCAAGATTTCCCAATGACTTCAAGAGGTTTTTGGTGGGTGATGTAGGGCTCGAACCTACGACCCGCTGATTAAGAGTCAGCTGCTCTACCAACTGAGCTAATCACCCGTTCGCGCTTGGCTGCGCGGTGTGACGGGGCGTATAAACAGGATCGCTGGTCTTGTCCAGCGCCCTGCCGAAAATTCTTTGATTTAATTTCGAAGAATTTTTCGCACGGCTGAAATGGGAATGAAATCAAAGGTCGAGCGTACCCGTGGCGATGCGCACCGCCTGCCCGCCGATCCGGGCATTGGAGATGGTCCCGGCTTCGACATCGACATGCAGGTGAACGAAGGACGGCCGGCCCATCTCCACGCCCTGTTCGACCGTGATCGGATGATGGCCGTCCGGCAGCCGGTCGAAATGATGGATCGCGCCTGAAAGAGCTGCGACAGCCGCGCCGGTCGCCGGATCCTCGGTTATTCCCATGTCGCTTGCAAACATACGCGCGTGGAACTGCGCCGAATGGTTCATGCCGGCGCGGCAATAGACATAGGCCGAGGCCAGCGAACCGTCGACGAATGGCACGGTCTTCTCCCATAGCTGCGGATCGAACTCGAGCCGCGTTGCAGCCCCAACATCGTGGACCGGCACCAGCAGGAAAGGAACGCCGGCGCTCCAGATCGAGGGCACGTGATTTTCAAAACCGATCTCCGTCACCTTAAGCGACAGCGCATTGGCGATGCCCAGCTTATCCAGCGGCATGCTGATCTGCTGCGATTTCTTCGGTAGATCGAATTCGGCAAAACTCGCCTCGCCCCGCCGCAGCCGAACCGCGCAGCGCACCGGCCCGACATTTTCCTCCAGCACCGAGACGAGATCGAGCGTCATGTCTCGGCCATGCGCGTCTTCGGCAAGCGCAATCGCCGCGCCGACGGTCGGGTGGCCGGCGAAGGGCAGTTCGCGGCCCGGCGTGAAAATCCTGAGCTTGGCTGTGTAGGCCGGATTTGCGGAGGGACGTACGAAGACGGTCTCCGAGAGGTTCATCTCTCGGGCGATCGCCTGCATCGCATCGTCGCTCAGATCGTCGCCGTCGAAGATGATGGCCAGCGGATTTCCGGCGAGTTTGCGGTCGGTGAACACGTCATAGACGCTGTAGCTACGCGCCACGTCGGTCTCCTTAATCGGTCATCGAACCTGCAACCTGCCCGACCGGCGAAACGAGCGCAAGATATTAGCCCTCGTTTATATTGGCGAAATACCAATCGATGATCGGAAGCATGGCGACATTGTAAGGATAGGCCGAATGATCGGCCGAATGGATCGCGACCGCGCCGGCAATTTCCTTATCCTCGGCAACGAGCATATGGGCCGCGATCCGCTCGATCATTTCGTCCGCAGTTAGGTCGAACCGGAACAGCCGGAACACGGTCACCGTACGGCGGAAATGGCTGGCATAATAGGTGGCATCCGGCGTCGCGTCGCGAAGATCGAGACCCGTCTCCTCAAGCACCTCGCGCCGCATATTGCCCTCGACGTCGCAACAGCCGCCCGCGATATCGTCGAGGTCCAGTGAACCGGCGGCACAATAAACCTGGCCGGCATTCGCCGTGTGCGCACCCATGCGTACGGCGATGATCGCGCCATCCGACGACACCATGATGCCGAATGCGAAAAGATGGATGCCGCCTCGGCGCTCGGCCTGCTTGCGCCACCACATGAAGGTCGAGAAAGGAATGATATGGCCCGCGCCCGCTATACCGCCGTCGTTCAGGGCAAGCTCATGCTGAAACACCATTCGACCGTCGAAGAGCTCCGGTTTGTCCGATATCTCGCGCTTCCAGTTCTCGCCCGCAAGCGCTGCATTCTGCAGATGAAAAGGATGCTCGCCCGGCAGCACGCGAAGGTCGATCGAGGCGACAGGAAAAACAGTCCTCTCCGGTGGCCACCCGGCAAAATCATCTGAAAATTCAAGACTCATACTAAATCCAGTGTCATGACGACGGGGCAATGGTCGGAGGCTTTCGGTCGGTCCCAACCGGTGCGCGGATAGCGCTCGACTTCCTGGCCTGGCGGAAAGATCGTGCGGAAAGGCTGGCCGTTCCGAATGATCTCCGCCGCCCGGCCAACGTTCGCTTTCGCAAGCGCCGGTGAGAGCCAGAGATAATCGAGCTGGCAAAGCCACTGCTCTTCCGGTCCCCGCGCGTGATAGAGCGTCCAGCGGTCGAGCGGATCGCGGCGGCGAACGGCGTTCTCGGCAAAGTCGTCATGGCTGAACACGTCGAGCGCGCTTTCGGCCTCGTCGTTGTGTTCGAACCGGTACCCGCTCCTGCGCACGCCGATGACGTTCACCCGCTCCTGATAGTCGTTCATGTCGCCGCAGATCACGAAATTCTTGTTGGCTGTATGTCCGGCGCCGAACCTATCCTCGATGATCCGGCGCACGGCCAGCGCCTCGGCCCGGCGGACGGGCATCGTCGCCTGCCTGCTGCTGACGCCGTTGGTGCGTGGCCCATCCATCGACTTGAAATGCACGACATAAAGCGACAGCGGCACGCCGCCGATCACGAGATCGAGTTCCAGGCAATCGCGCTTGAAGATCTTGTCGTCAATACGGTTCGTGAGCGCCAATTGATCGTTGAACAAATCGAGATCGCGATAGGTGAGCATCGCGTGGCTCTTGATCTCCTTCAGTTCGATCTTCTGGCCGTCGTGCGTTTCCTCGCGCATGAGGACCGCGACATCGATACCGCGGCTGTCATTGCCCTTGACGAGATATTTCTGCCGGTAACCGGTTCCCACCATCCGGAAAAGATAGCCGTACTCGAAGGCCTGCAGCGCCTCAATATTGTCGATTTCCTGGAGGCAGAGAATGTCAGCAGCGGCATCGGCGATCGCAAGCGCCGTCATCTGTCGCGTATCGTCAGTCGAGGCGATGACCCGCGCCTGTTCGAGCTGCTGATAGACGCCTTCGCTCTGCACCTCGAAAAGCTTGATCACACGGTCCTGGCGCAACTGATTGCGAAAGCCGGTGAAATCGAAACGCGTCATCAGGTTTTCGACGTTGAATGTTGCAAGGCGAAGCGACATCGAACATTTCCGGTTGGCGTTACGTCATTTGTAGAGAGGAAAGAGGCATTCGGGAAGGCTGCTTGGACGAAATCAGAGCCGCCATGCGGCACGGATCGCGACCTTCAACACGTCGCCCGCCTGCACTGCCGTACGGCTGAAAGCGCGCAGCATCTGGCCATCCTCCAGAGCGAGTTTCAGTGCGTAACGCTCGCCTTCATAGAGAACCGATTCCACCGTGGCCGGAATGCCCTCGCCGCCGAGCAGGACGTCTTCGGGACGCACGAGCATATCGATCTTCGGTCCCTCGCCTGGCTTACCGGCAATAACAGCCTGGAGTGCTTTCCAGTCGAAATCGCGCCTATCACCGATCGGAGACCGCGCGGTCAGGATCGCCCCTCGCCCTATCAACCCGCCGACCATCCGCCCTTCGGGGCGCGCATAAATTTCGGCTGGTGGCGCGACTTGCAACAGGCGCCCTTCGGACATCACCGCAACGTCCGTGGCCAGCGCCATCGCCTCGCTCTGGTCGTGCGTCACATAGATCATCGTGGCGCCGGAACGCTGGTGAAACTCGCGAAAGGTCTCCTCCATCTCCTGCTTCAGATGCCGATCGAGATTGGCGAGCGGCTCGTCGAGCAGCACCACATCCGGCGATGTCACCAGGCAGCGTGCCAGCGCCACGCGCTGGCGCTGCCCGCCCGAGAGGTCGGCCGGACGCCGCTCGGCGTAGTCCGCAAGCCGCACGGTCGAAAGCGCATCCCGCACCTTCCGGTGATAGGTTTCCCCTGCAATGCCGCGCACCTTCAGCGGGTAGCCGACGTTGCCGGCGACGTTCATATGCGGCCAGAGCGCATAGGACTGGAAGACCATCGCCATGTTGCGCCGTTCGGGCGGCAGAGATTGCGACGCATCGGCAAGCAGCCGCTCGCCGAGATGGATCGAACCGTCGCTCGGTGTCTCGAAGCCTGCGATCATTCTGAGCACCGTCGTCTTGCCGCAGCCGGAAGGGCCGAGAAGCGCCAGGAACCCTCCCTCGCGCACGTCGAGTGAAAGCGCGGTCACTGCCGGTTTTCCGGTGGCGAAATCCTTGGCTACATGATTGAGGATCAGCTTCGCCACGGCACCACTCCCTTGGGAAGCCGCTTTGCCAGCAATTCCAGAAGCAGCATCATGACGACGACCATGACGACGACAAGCACGGAAAGCGCAGACGCCAGATCCGAGCTGCCGCTGTCATCGAGATTGTAGATTGCCACGCCGAGCGTCTGCGTACCTGCTGACCAGAGCAGCGCTGAAATCGTCAGCTCGTTACAGGCGATCAGGAAGACGAGAATGACGGAAGCACCGGCGGCCGGGGCAATCAGCGGCACGATGATGTCCCTCAGCCGCCGGAAAAAGCCTGCGCCGGAAAGCCGTGCTGCCTCCTCCAGCGCCGGATCGAGCTGGTGGAACGCGCTGACGACCGGCTTCAGGCTGACGGCAAAGAAGCTCGAGAGATAGGCGATCAGGATGATCCAGATGGTGCCGTAAAGCGTGACGTTGAGAACAGGCACCGGTGCGGCAAAGACGAGGATGAAGCACACCGCAATGATGATGCCCGGCAGCGAATAGGGTATCTCGATCAGACTTGAGACGATGCGCGCAATCGCATCCTTGCGCCGCGTCAGTGCATAGGCCGCCAGAAAAGTCACCAGCAGGAGACACACCGCCGTTCCGGCCGCAAGCGAGAGCGAATTGACAAAGGCCGTCCGCGTCACCGCCTGGCGGAAGAGAATTTCATGAAAGGCGCTGAGGGACATGGTTTTGAAGGTCAGCGGCACGCCATAGGCCGGCACCAATGCTCCGGCAAGCAGCGCGAAGAACGGGGCTGCCAGCATGAAGAACAAGATGATCCAAAGCAGCGGCACGAACAGATACTTCCAGCTGCCGAGACCGAAGGCCGCTGTCGCGCCCGAAAGGCCAAGCACACGATAGTCCCGGCCGCGCAAGGCCCGATCCTGGATCGCAAGCCCTGCCACCGAAATGATCGCGATGATTGCCGACAGCAGCGCCACATCACCGAACGTACGGCTGGTGAAGGCCGAGAATTTCGAGAAGATCAGCGTCGGCAAGGTATATATCGAGGCGGGAATGCCGAGGATCGCCGGAATGCCGAAATTGCCGGTGCAGGAGACGAATGAGATCGCCGCACCCGCGATGACACCGGGCAGCGACAGCGGCAGGATAATATCGCGAAAGACACGAAAGCTGGATGCGCCCGAAAGCCGTGCAGCCTCCACGCCGTCGCGCGGCAACGCCATCAGCCCGGCCCTCAAAGCCAGATAGACGAGCGGCGCATGCTGCACGCCGTAGAGCAGCGCAATACCGCCGACCGAATAAAGCGGCTGCGGGGAGCCTAGCGGTGGCGCGATGTGCAATGCTTTGAGAAGCGGGCTCGACGGGCCGGACATCTGCACCCAGGCCAGCGCCGTCACCTGCGGCGGGATCATCATCGGCAGCACGAAGAGGAAGCTCAAAAGCCCCTTGCCGCGAATATCCGTCAGCGTCAGCAGGAAGGCGAAGGCGCAGCCGATGACGAGCGAAAGCGCCGTGCCGAGAACGGCGGTGACGATCGTGTAATAAGTGGCCGACCAGAGGGCCGGATCGGCAAGTACGGCAGCCACGCCACCATTCGCCAACGCGGCAATGCCTGCAACGGCGAGCCGCGCCAGCGGCAGCACGCTGAGAACCACAACCATAAGAATGACAAAGGGAAACAGCCAGGCCGGCTGGCTGCTTCCCGCACGAACATATCCCTGCATCGGCTATCCGGTTGTGATCAGTTCGATCCGTAGATGCCCGAGAAGGTCTTCAGATCCTGATCGGTATTCTTCAGCGCTTCGCCAGCCTTGATCGGTAGCACCTTGATGCTGTCGCGTGCCGGAAAACCTTCCGGCAGCTTCATGCCGTTACGGGCCGGAATATAGCCGAGCTTCACGAAGGCTTCCTGGCCCTTTTCAGACAGCACGTAGTCGACGAATTTCTTCGCCGCGTCGGCGTTCTTTGTACTCGCCAGAATGCCGACGGGCTCGGTCACGGCCGAAACGCCCTCTTGTGGGAAGACGAACTCGACCGGTGCGCCCTTTGCCTTCTCGCGGATCGGCATATAATCGACGACCATGCCGTAAGCCTTCTCGCCGGAAGCGACCGATTTCAGGACCGCGCCGTTGCCGCCGGCAGCTATGGCGCCGTTTGCGGCAAGGGCCTTGTAGTAGTCCCAACCGAGGCCATCGACTGCAGCCAGCGTCTGGGCGTGGATGAGAGCCGCACCCGAGGTCAGCGGGCTCGCCATAGCAACGAGGCCCTTGGCGTCCGGCTTCGTCAGATCCTCCCAGCTCGCCGGCTTCATTGGAGCCGAGGTATTATACATGATGCCGGTAGTGATCAGCTTGGTGGAATAATAGTAGCCCTCGGCATCGTAGAGCGCGGCGTCGTAGTTTGCCGCTTCCGGCGACTTGTAGGCGAGCAGCTTACCGGCTTCCTTGAGGCGCTCCAGCGTCACCGTGTCGGCAATCAAGAGCACGTCGGCAACCGGATTGCCGGCTTCGATCTCGGCCTGGAGCTTCGCCATGATCTTCGGCGTGCCGTCGCGCACCCAATCGACCTTGACGTCCGGATTGGCGGCCATGAAGCCATCGACCGTCGCCTGCGCGTCTTCGTTCGGCTGGCTGGTGTAGAGCACGAGATCGGCGGCCTCGGCCGAAACGGAAATGAAACCGGCAGCCAGCAGTGCGGTAAAGATGGAGAGCTTCTTCATGGCAATTCCCTCATGATGAACATGAGCGTTCCATAGAGAGGCCGAATAACATGATTGTGACAGTCGGCTAAAGATCGCCGCGAATACCGGCGCGAGCCGCACTTGACCGTAACGGTACCCCGCTATCTTCTAACCCGCGTTTCGATTTTTGATTTTTGAAGTTGGGAGATGAGCAATGGAATATCGTCTGCTTGGCCGCTCGGGCCTCAAGATTTCGACCGTGACGATGGGCACGATGACTTTCGGCGGCAAGGGCTGGGCGAAGATGGTGGGCGATCTCGGCGTTGCCGAGGCCCGCCGCCTCGTCGACATATGCCTCGATGCAGGCGTCAATCTGATCGATACCGCCGATGTCTATTCGGCCGGTATTTCGGAGGAAATTCTTGGCGACGTCCTTGGCGGCAAGCGCAAGAACGGCGTGCTGATCGCCACGAAGGCGCGCTTCCCGATGGGCGACGGCCCGAACGACGCCGGCTCGTCGCGCCAGCACTTGATCGCAGCCTGCGAGGCAAGCCTCAGGCGCATGAAGACCGATGTCATCGATCTTTACCAGCTCCATGAATGGGACGGCCAGACGCCGCTCGAAGAAACGATGGAGGCCCTCGATACGCTCGTGCGCCAGGGCAAGGTCCGTTATGTTGGCTGCTCGAACTTTTCCGGCTGGCACATCATGAAAGCACTCGGCGTCAGCGAAAGGGAAAGGCGCCAACGCTTCGTCAGCCAGCAGATCCACTATACGCTCGAAGCCCGCGACGCCGAATACGAGCTGCTGCCGATCAGCGTCGATCAAGGTCTCGGGGTTCTCGTCTGGAGCCCGCTTGCGGGCGGCCTCCTCTCCGGCAAACATCGCCGGAACCAGCAAACGCCGGAGGGCACGCGCCAGTTCGCCGGATGGGACGAGCCGCCGATCCGCGACGAAAACCGTCTCTGGAATATCGTCGAAACGCTTGTCTCGATCGCCGAAAGCCGCGGTGTATCGGCCGCACAGGTGGCGCTTGCCTGGCTGATCGGCCACAGGGCCGTGACCTCCGTCATCGTTGGCGGGCGCACCGACGCGCAGTTCAAGGATAACCTCGCGGCCGCCGAACTGAAGCTAACGGAGGAGGAGCGCAAACGCCTCGACGACGTCAGCCTGCCGCCGCTGATCTATCCTTACTGGCACCAGCTCAATACGGCGAGCGATCGCCTCAGCGAGGCGGACATGGAACTGTTCGCCCCGCACCGCCAGAAATAGGCTTCGAAGGGATCGGCGGCGTTCAGCCGCCGATTTCCTTGGCGATCAGCTTGCCGAGACGACCGATGCCTTCCTCGATCATGACGTCGTTGGCGCAAGAGAAGCTGAGGCGGATCGTGTTCTCGCCCGAGCCGTCGGCAAAGAAGGCCTTGCCGGGAACGAAGGCGACCTTGGCGGTCTCGATCGATTTCGCAAGCAACGCCGCGCCATCCATGCCTTTCGGGAGCGTAATCCAGATGAACATGCCGCCCTCCGGTTTCGTCCAGGTGATACCGGCCGGCATATGCTTGGCAAGCGCTGCCAGCATCGCGTCGCGGCGATGGCTATAGGCGGCCTTGATCTTTGCAACCTGCGCATCGAAACCGCGCTCGGCGACCTGGGTAATCGCCATCTGGTTGATCGTCGAGGAATGCAGGTCGGCCGCCTGCTTCATCAGCACGAGCTTACGGATGACCGGCGCGTTGGCGACGACGAAGCCGACGCGAAGACCGGGCGCCAGCGTCTTCGAGAAGCTGCCGCAATAGATCGTGCGGGTGTTGTCGATATGCCCCTTCTTGGCGATCTCCAGCGCCAGGATCGGTGGGACCGGCTCGCCGTCATAACGCAGCGATTGGTAGGCGGCATCTTCGATAACCGCGATATCGAGTTCTTCCGCAAGTTCGAGTACCTTTTCACGGCCCACGCGATCGACGGTCTCGCCGGTGGGGTTCGAAAAGTCGGCGGAGAGATAGGCGAACTTCACCTTGCCGCCATTCCGGGCAGCCGCCGCGCGGTAAGAATCCGGCGTGCGGTTTCCATTGGGCGTCAGCTGGTCGTAGGACGGCTCGTACGCGTTGAAGGCCTGCAGCGCGCCGAGATAGGTAGGCCAGGTAACGAGCGCCGTATCCATCGGCGAGAGGAAAAGCTTGCCGAGATAATCGAGTCCCTGCTGCGAGCCGGAGACGATGAAGACGTTGTCGAGCTCGCAGGGGATATCGAGCGCCGCCATCTGCTTCACCAGCCATTCGCGCAGAGGCTTGTAACCTTCGCTCACCGAATACTGCAACGCCGAGCCGACAGCCACGCCATTGAAAATATCGGCATAAGCCGCCTGGAATTCCTTGCCGGGAAACAGCGCCGGATCCGGAATGCCGCCGGCAAACGAAATGATGTCCGGCTGGTCAAGAAGCTTCAGAAGCTCGCGGATTTCCGATGCACGCATGCGCGACGAACGCGTGGCAAACATATTCTCCCAATTCAACATGGGCGTTTCCTCATATTTTCTATAGCCGCCACCAGACCACGCAGCCGCATTTATGTCAACAATACTGACCTATTTTCTTGTCATGGTGACAAGTTTCAGGTCTTGTATTCGAAAGCGGCAGGGACAGGAATAGCGGGCCGATGGAAATCGAATGGCTCTTGACCGATCCGCGCAGTATTCTTACCTTGTTGAGATCGATACCACAGAGGTAAGAATGGCCACTGCAACGTTGTCCACGAAATTTCAGATTTCCATTCCCAAGGAAGTGCGCGACCAGCAGCACTGGACGGCGGGCCAGGAGTTCGTCTTTATCCCGAAAGGTAAAGGCGTATTGCTGATGCCCGTCCCGGGATTGAACGATCTGCGCGGGCTTGCAGAAGGCGCAAACGCCGAGAATTATCGCGACAGGAACGACCGCTTTTGATGCGGGTCGTCGATAGCTCCGCGTGGATCGAATGGCTGGTTCAGGGTCAGGCCGCCGATCGCATTCAAGGCGAAATACCCGAGCGAACTCAATGCATCGTTCCCACCATCGTACAGCTCGAGCTTGCAAAATGGCTGGAGCGGGAACGTGGCGAAGAGGCCGTCGACAGTTTCTTCGCTTACACGGCCACATGCGTCGTCGTACCGCTCGATACGGTACTTACCCGCCGGGCTGCAGAGATTTCGGCTGTTCACAAGCTGGCTATGGCCGACGCGATCATCTATGCGACTGCGGAACAGCATGATGCCGATATTTTGACGCTGGACGGTCACTTCAAAGATTTGGATCGCACCATTTATTTCGAGAGGAACGGATGACCTCTTCATTCTACGACGAAAATGCCGAGATCTACGCCTCGCGGAACCGCAAGCTGCCGGCGGCGCGGCTCGATGTGTTTCTCTCCGCCCTACCCTCCGGAGCTGCAATTCTCGAACTCGGTTGCGGCGGCGGACAGGACAGCGCCTACATGCTTTCGAAAGGCTTCGACGTGACGCCGACGGATGGCTCGGCTGAACTGGCCAAGCAAGCTGAAAACCTGATTGGCAGGCCCGTGCAGGTGATGCGTTTCGAAGAATTGCAGTCCGAGAACGAATTCGATGGCATCTGGGCCGAAGCCAGCCTGCTGCATGTGCCGCGCGCGGACTTGCCCGGCGTGCTCGCGTGTATCCGCCGGGCGCTGAAGGATGGCGGCGCACTCCACGCGAGCTTCAAGGCGGGAACGGCAGAGGGCCACGACGGCTTCGGCCGGTATTACAACTACCTTTCCGCGGCCTGGCTTTCGGAATTGCTGACGGCCGGCGGCTGGCGGCACATCACCATCGGTGAAACAGATGGTAGCGGCTACGACAACAAGCCAACGCGCTGGCTTCACCTCCAAGCACAAAAATGAAAGGCTGGAGCGTTCGCCCCGTGATTGACGCCGCTTGATTGGCTGCCTTTCGTCGGGCGTGATCCCGTCCGCCTCACCGGCGTAGCCCCGCGGGACGGCAGATCTGCCGACGCTCAGGCCGGCGTGACGGAGCGCACGGTGCCGTTATTGTCGACCACGCATGTAAATTTCCGGCCGCTTGCGTCGAGGTCGACGCCATATGTCGCCGCATCGATCTGACGCGAACCCATCGGCAGGATCTTTGTACTCTCTGTGCCGGCGCTCTTCGCCGCCGCGTTGGCGCAAATCAGTTGCAGATCGGCCGGCGCCGTCTGCAGGCTGGTTCGCGACATCTCGGTCGGTGGCGGCGCCGACGATTGGCAGGCGCCAAGAAGTGCGGCCGCAACCGAAATGAATGCCATCGTCCAGTTCAAACGCCCGTTCATAGGTATTCCCGACACGTCCGCCTCCGTTCCTTTTGTTGCCAGCGCACCCCCAAAGACAGCGCTCTCACCGGCCTTGCCACCGCAGTCCTTCAGATGCCCTTGTAAAGCGCCGCTCCTTGCATCAAGACGATGACCTTCGCACCAACCGAGACCCGGGAGTAAAGGTCGACAACGTCGTCGTTGTTCAGCCGGATGCAGCCGGACGAAACGTCGAGCCCGATCGTCCACGGTTCAACAGTTCCGTGAATGCGGTAGATCGTGTCGCTGTCGCCTTCGTAGAGATACATGGCTCGCGGGCCGAGCGGGTTGTCCGGGCGCCCTCCCGGCATTCCGGCGGCCCATTTTGCCGCGTTAGGGTCACGCGCCACCATCTCCGGCGGCGGCGTCCAGGTGGGGTTTTCTGCCTTCCGTCCAACGCGGACCATACCGGCCCAACCGAAC
The DNA here is from genome assembly GCF_025200715.1 of Rhizobium sullae. Classification (NCBI taxonomy): domain Bacteria; kingdom Pseudomonadati; phylum Pseudomonadota; class Alphaproteobacteria; order Hyphomicrobiales; family Rhizobiaceae; genus Rhizobium; species Rhizobium sullae. The sequence continues at coordinate 1,272,353 of NZ_CP104143.1, read as the reverse complement.
CCCTCGCGCCCGACGCCGATGCCGTAGCGGATTGCCTGGCCTCCGGGCTGCACGAGATAGAGAAAATGCTGGTTTCCGTCGATGATGATCGTGCCCGGCTCCTCGGCCGTGCGGAACGTTACAAGCTGCCTGCGGAACGCCTCCGGAGGCTGCTTGTTGCGCGCATAGTATTGCCGCGCCTTCTTCTTATCGAAGTCGACCCATTTGTGCGTCTTCGAATCATAAATCTGCGTCTGTGCGAGAACAACGAGCGGTCCCAGGCACACGGCGGCAGCAAGAACGAATGCGCCGATTCTGCGAGGCCGCGCGACGACGGTTTGGCGGCGATCGAAGCCCTTCGTCATTGCTTAGCCCACCCGTCGATTCGTGTTGCATTGGCTTCGACCCATTTGGTCGCGTAGTCGATCGGCAACTGGCGCTCCACCTCGAGCGCGTAGCTCATCTTCGTCACCTCTTCCTGCGAGAAATCCACGTGATCGAGAAACCTGGCGATATCGGGGTGTTTCTTGCCGAAGGCGGTGGCGTAGGCGATCCGGAACTCGGTGGCGTCCCAGGCCGTGGTCGCGCTCGACTTGCTGATCCACAATGGATCGCGGGCCGGCACGATCTTCCACTTGGCATCGTCGTGCGGCGGCTCCTCGAGACGGACGAGTTTGTGGAGTTCGAATACGTGGTGCGGCGCATAGCAGTAAAATACCATCGGCCGACCTGTCGCCACTGCCGCATCCACCGCGGCCATGGCGACGTCCTCCTCCACTTCGACCAGCGTCAGGTTCGCCCCATAGCCATAGCTGTTGGCCCGCACGCGCTCGATGCCGGTCGACAGCCAGGTGGGCGCGCCGATCCACATCTCGCCAAGCCCATCGTCATCCGTATCGAGGATCTTCGTCTTGGCCGCATCGGCCAAGTCGCTGACCGACTTTATGGTCTTTGCCGCCTCGGGCGTCGCACAGAGGCCTTGCCATGCAGCCACGCCGCGCGGCGACAGGGTCACGGTGCTCTTTTCCGTCACGTATTTCTTGATGAGCTCGTCGAAATTCGGGCGCCACACCTCGGGCTGAATATCGACCTTGCCGCCATCGAGCCCGACGAAAGCATTGAGCGTGCCGAGCGGCTGAATTTCTGCTTCGAGACCGAACTTCTTGGCGATCCCGACCTTCAGGATATTGGCGGCCGCCTGCCCCGACGGCCAGTTCGGCATGGCGATCACCAGATCTGTCGCGCCGGCTGGCAGGACCGCCGCGAGCGCGAATACGAGCGCCATGGAGCAAATGCGCAGTTTTGTCTTCACAGTCCCCTCCGAGCAGATTGACCTGACCGATCCGAATGACATGCGAATGCGAGATGCCTGCGAGTGGATGGCCGAAAGCCGGCACCACCAACCAATTACGACGCGATATCAAGACCGCGTCTCAGCATTTTTCAATTGCTTCTGTTCTTTAAGCCCAATTCAGCGCGCTGTGCCCCGCTCAGTTTCCACCAGCGAGAGCAAGATGCCCAGCTTCTTGGCCCTCGTCAACTTGCCGTTGACGGTTTTTTATCTTGGGATGCCGGAGATTGCCGGCACCTTGCTCCAAAATAAAGGGCCGGAGCGTTGCGCCCGGCCCCTTCTAATCAGCAGTCAAGACGCGCTTAGTTGACGCTCTTGTCGACCAGCTTGTTCTTGCCGATCCACGGCATCATGCCGCGCAGCTTGGCGCCGACTTCTTCGATCTGGTGCGAGTCGTTGACGCGGCGGATACCCTTGAAGCGCGAGCCGCCGGCGCGGTATTCCTGCATCCACTCGGAGGTGAACTTTCCGGTCTGGATGTCCTTCAAGACGCGCTTCATCTCGGCCTTGGTTTCTTCGGTGATGATGCGCGGGCCGGTAACGTACTCGCCCCACTCGGCTGTGTTGGAGATCGAGTAGTTCATGTTCGCGATGCCGCCTTCATAGATCAGGTCGACGATCAGCTTCACTTCGTGCAGGCACTCGAAATAGGCCATTTCCGGCGCATAACCGGCTTCGACCAGCGTTTCGAAACCAGCGCGGATGAGCTCGACGAGACCGCCGCAGAGAACGACCTGCTCGCCGAAAAGGTCGGTTTCGCATTCTTCGCGGAAGTTGGTTTCGATGATGCCCGAACGGCCGCCACCGACGCCGCAGGCGTAAGAGAGAGCGAGTTCAAGTGCATTGCCGGACGCGTTCTGGTGAACGGCAACGAGGCAGGGAACACCGCCGCCCTTCTGGTATTCGCCGCGAACCGTGTGGCCCGGGCCCTTCGGCGCGATCATGACGACGTCGACCGAAGCCTTTGGCTCGATGAGGCCGAAGTGGACGTTGAGGCCGTGCGCGAAAGCGATCGCGGCGCCGTCGCGGATGTTGGCAGCAATTTCCGCCTTGTAGATGTCGGCCTGCAGTTCGTCAGGCGTCGCCATCATCATCAGGTCGGCCCACTTGGCGGCTTCGGCAACGGTCATGACCTTGAAGCCGTCGGCTTCAGCCTTCTTGACGGTCGGTGAACCGGCCTTGAGCGCGATGACGACGTTGCCGGCGCCGCTGTCCTTCAGGTTCAGCGCATGGGCGCGGCCCTGCGAGCCGTAGCCGATGACGGCGACTTTCTTGGACTTGATGAGGTTGAGATCGGCATCACGATCGTAATAGACGCGCATTTGAAGTTCCTTCCCTTTGCTTGTCGTGTTGATGGTAGAACAGCGGAAATCAGCTCAGCGCCGGCATTTCCGCCAGAACCTTCTCCGTGCCGTAAAGCCGGAGGAAGGCGGTGACCGCCCTCTCCGCCTGGCGTGCGGTATCCTTGAGGCCTGGCTCGCCGAGCAGCATGCGCACATGCAGATCGGAAACAATCAGGCCGTAAAGCGTGTGATAGGCTTCGTCGGCATCATAAAAGCGCAGCAGCCCGGCCCGCTTCCCCGCATCGATCAGCGCCATGGCGCGGCGGTCGATCTGGCGGCGGCCGCGCTCCAGAAGCAGCTTGCCGAGCTTCGAGCCGTCGCGATGCGACTGGCCGATCGCCAGCCTGTTCAACGCCAGCGAGACATCGCCGGCCAGAACCTCCAGCAGGTCGCGTGCGAAAAGGACGACATGGTCATGCAGGCTTGCCGCCGTCAGCCGCTCGCCATTGCGCTCGAAGGTGCGCACCTTGCTTGCCTGATAGGCGATCATCGCAGACAGCAGGCCATCGCGGTCGCCGAACCACTTGTAGAGGCTTTCCTTGGAGCAGTTGGCGGCGCGCGCGACGCCGGAGGTCGTCAGCGCCTTCTCCCCGCCATCGACAAGAAGCTGCAGCGCCTGCTCCAGAACGGCGTTCTGACGCGGCGAAAATTCGCTGGGCTCCAAGGTTTCGACAGACACGATATGCGCTCCCAAATACGTACCGTACGGTACGGTTCGTGGGTGCTTATCGCGCAGACGCCGTCCCCCGTCAAGAGGGGTCACGACAGGCGAAGCACAAATTTTCTGCAGCCGGCCGCTTTATTCGGCAGCGGTCGCCAAGAGTTCTGCATCGACGTCGCGCGCAGGCGAGATCCCGTAAAGACGGCTGTATTCCCGGCTGAATTGCGACGGGCTCTGATATCCGACGCGATGCCCGGCCATTCCGGCATCCAGCCGCTCGACCATCATCAGGCGACGCGCCTCGTGCAGGCGGAGCTGTTTTTGGAACTGCACCGGCGTCAGTGCTGTGACGGATTTGAAATGATGATGGAACGAAGAGACACTCATGCCGACATGATCGGCGAGCGTTTCGATCCTCAGGGGTCGCGCATAGTTTTCCCTGAGCCACGCAACCGCGCGGGCAATCCTGTTGCTCTGGCTTTCTGATAGCACAATGCTCAGGAGGCGCGGGCCGTCCGGCCCCGTCAGAACGCGATAGAGAATCTCCTGCTCGATCAGGGGCGCCATGGCGGCGATATCGTTTGGACGGTCAAGCAGGCGCACCAGCCGCACGGCGGCATCCAGCAATTCCGGCGGCGCAGCGTTGACGACCATGCCGCGCAGCCCGCCGGTATTCGCCTCCGGGCGCGGGATGTCGACACGGTGCAGAAGCGCAGCAACCCGCTCGGCATCGATCGCCATTGCAAAGCATAGATGGGGCGCCTCCGGGTGTGCTTCCGTCACACGCCACGACACCGGAAGGTCAAGTGACGTCAGGAGGTAGTCACCGGTGCCGTAGTTCAGCGTTTCCGTCCCAAGCCTGACGCTCTTTGCGCCCTGCAGCACCATAGCGACGCAGGGGCGGTAGGCCGAGTGGAAAGGCCCCGCGGGCTGGGAACGGCGGCTCAGGAACAGGTTGCCGATTGCCGTCGTGAACTCGCCCTCCCCGGACGTATGGCGCGCCGCGATGGAAGCGATTTCCTGATAAGGGTGGAAGGGCAGTGTCATTGAGTAACTCGTTCTGAGAGGCACAGTTCATTTTATCTAAGCTTCATGGCAGCATCCCACAAACCCGAAGTCGCATTATGCGGTCTCAGGAAGCAAAGGAGTAGAAAACGATGCGTTTCATCAATCCTATTCCTTTCGTTCGCGACATAAATCGCTCGAAGGAATTCTACAACAAGCTGCTCGGTCTAAAAATTATAGAGGACGCCGGGAATTTTGTCCTTTTCGAGTCCGGCTTTGCGATCCATGAGGGACGATCGCTTGAACAAACGGTCTGGCGCCAAACGCGTGACGCCGCCGAATCCTATGGGCGAAGAAACTGGATTTTGTATTTCGAACACGGCGATGTTGATGCCGCCTTTGAAAAGATCGCGCCGCATGTGGAACTGATCCACCCCGTAGAAAAACAAGCGTGGGGCCAGCGGGTCTTCCGTTTTTACGATCCGGATGGGCACGCAATAGAAATTGGCGAACCACAGAGCTGAAGGTCGACCCTTGACCGACAGTCTGCGTGGGAACGTTTTTCACGCGTGGATGTTCACAAATCATCACCCTGGAGCATGGCGCAGCACACCTGAACGACAGTGTGCGGCTGCAACGGCCGCCAATAGCCTTGCTACCAGACAGCGCGGATTTGCAGGATCGTGCAAAAAGCTCGCAGGATCTTTCTAGCACTTCTTTGCAGTTTCGATGCATAGTTCGGCCGTCCAATTCTCACATCAAAGGAAGTTTCAGATGGCTATTGCAAAAGGCTATGCCGCGACCGATGCGTCGAAACCGCTGACGCCCCTCACCTTCGAGCGCCGCGAGCCGAATGACGACGATGTCGTTATCTCGGTTCAGTATTGCGGCGTCTGCCATTCGGATATCCACCAAGCCCGCAACGAATGGGGCAATTCGCGTTACCCGATGGTCCCGGGCCATGAAGTTGCCGGCGTGGTGTCCGCTGTCGGCTCAAAGGTCACGAAGTTCAAGGTCGGCGATCGCGTCGGCGTTGGCTGCTTCGTCAATTCCTGCATCGGCTGCGCTACACGCGACCTCGACTACGAACATTTCCTGCCAGGTCTCACCCAGACCTACAACGACGTTGAAGCAGACGGCGAAACGCCAACCTATGGCGGTTATTCCGACTCGATCGTCGTCAAGGAAGGCTATGTCCTCTCCTTCCCGGACAACATCCCGCTCGACTCGGGCGCGCCGCTGCTTTGCGCCGGCATCACGCTCTATTCGCCGCTGCGTCACTGGAAGGCCGGTCCCGGCAAGAAGGTCGCAATCGTCGGCATGGGTGGGCTCGGCCACATGGGCGTCAAGCTCGGCGCCGCCATGGGTGCCGATATCACCGTGCTCAGCCAGACGTTGTCAAAGAAGGAAGACGGCCTGCGGCTCGGCGCCAAGGAATATTACGCCACGAGCGATGCCGAGACCTTCACCAAGCTCGCCGGCACCTTCGACCTGATCATCAACACGGTCGGCACGGCGATTGACTGGAACGCCTACCTCAACCTTCTGAAGTTCGATGGCTCCATGGTGCTTGTCGGCGTTCCGGAACATGCCGTTCCTGTCCATGCCTTCTCCATCATCGCCGGCCGCAAGAGCCTTTCCGGCTCGATGATCGGCTCGATCAAGGAAACGCAGGAAATGCTCGACTTCTGCGGTGAGCACAACATCGTCTCCGAAATCGAGAAGATCGCGATCCAGGACATCAACGAAGCTTACGAACGTGTCATCAAAAGCGATGTGCGCTATCGCTTCGTCATCGACATCGCCTCGCTGGCGGCCTGACAACAGGCAGGCGGCTCACCGAGCCGCCTGCCTATTTCTCTTCCCGCATGGTTTCCCTCTGAGTGATCAGCCGCGCGCTGTGCTGGCCGCTGAGATAGATCCAGAGCCAGCTCCAGGCGACGGCAAAGCGCGAGCGCGTGCCGATCAGGAAGTAGATGTGGGCGATGCCCCATATCCACCAAGCGATCCACCCTTTGAGCTTGATCCTGCCGAAATCGATAATCGCGGCACTTTGGCCGATCGTGGCAAGGCTACCCTGATGCCAGTAGCGAAAAGGCCCCGGCGTAGGCTTGTTCTGCAGCCGCGCGCGGATGACCTTCGCAACGTAAGCGCCCTGCTGCTTGGCGGCGGGCGCGATCCCGGGCACCGGCTTGCCGTTTTCCCGAACGACGGACGCCGTATCGCCGATGACGAAGACATCCGGCAATCCCGGCGCGCTCAGGTTCTTTTCGACGATAGCCCGGCCTGCCCGGTCGGCTGGTATATCCAGCCATTTCGCCGCCGGCGACGCCTCCACGCCCGCCGCCCAAACAATCGTCCGGCTCGGGATGAATTTCTCGCCGACCTTTACGCCCTCTGAGGTGCAGTCCGTCACGAATTCGCCGAGATGAACCTCGACGCCGAGTTTTTCGAGCGCCTGCTGTGCATAGGCCGAAAGCTCCTCGGCGAAGCTCGCAAGCACCCGCGGCCCCGCTTCGATCAGCACGATTTTCGCATTGCGCGTATCGATGTTGCGAAATTCCCGCGGCAGAGTCTTGCGCGCCAGCTCGGCGATGATGCCTGCAAGCTCGACGCCGGTCGGTCCCGCTCCGACGATCGCGAACGTCAGAAGCGCATCGCGCGCGACCGGGTCGGTTTCGGTCTCCGCGCGCTCGAAGGCCAGGAGCACGCGTCGGCGGATCGTCGTCGCGTCTTCCAATGTCTTCAGACCAGGAGCAACGGGCGCCCAGTCGTCGCGCCCGAAATAGGCATGCGTTGCGCCGGTGGCCAGAACGAGCGTGTCATAACCTAACGTCATTCCGCTGCGTAATGCCACTTGCTTTGTCGAGGTGTCGACGCCGGTGACTTCACCGAGCAGCGTCGTGACGTCGGGCCGATCGCTGTAGAGATGGCGGATAGGCCACGCAATCTCCGAGGTGGACAGGATCGTCGTCGCGACCTGATAGAGCAGCGGCTGGAAGAGATGGTGGTTGCGGCGATCGACCAGTGTGATCTTCGCCCCCGCGCCCTTGAGCCCGTTGACGAACTGCAGCCCGCCAAAACCGCCGCCGACAACGACGACACGATGATCGCTCATGACATAGCCCTCTTCGCCATTTCGCTGTCGCAAATGTCACGCTTTACGGGCAGGTTTCAACTGCCGGTTCGGCATGGCTGCCCTGCAGTCTCAGTCGGCATAGCTGACCGGGATCGCTGTGCCGCCTTTGAGCAGTTCCATGGAGATCGACGCCGCGACCTCGAACAGCTCGACCTTGCGGACGATCTGCTTGTAGATGACGTCGTAATGCTCGACGCGTGGCAGCACGATCTTCAGGATGTAATCCTGATTGCCCGTCAGCCGATGGGCTTCGACGATTTCCGGAATGCCGCTGATAGCCTTGCGGAACGTCTCGATCCATTCATCGGAATGATGCGCCGTCTTAATCAGCGCAAAGACCGTGGTCGGCACGCCCATCTTTTCGCGGTCGAGCACGACGACGCGCCGGGCGATGTGGCCGCTTTCCTCGAGGCGCTGGATACGACGCGAACAGGCCGATACCGAAAGCGCGACACGCTCGGCGAGATCGCTGACGGAAATGCCGGCCTCCGCCTGGAGAAGGTCGAGAATCTTTTTGTCACGATCATCAAGCATTGCCGTCTTTCATATTGGCGCCGATTTTTTGCACGATACAGAGAAAATGCGCAAATTTCTAGATCGAGGCTGCAAAGTCGGTCAAAGAATGCAAAGATTCGGCGCGAAGACTGATGCATGCTTTGCGCAGATAGAAATCTGAACAGCAGGAGCGCGAAAATGCAAACAATCGGCTTAATCGGCGGCATGAGCTTTGAAAGCTCTGTGGTCTATTATCGTCTGGCGAACGAGATGGTGCGCGAACGCCTGGGCGGCCTCGCATCGGCCGAACTCGTCATGCACTCCGTCAATTTCGAAGAGATCGTCGCCATGCAGAAGGCGGGCGACTGGAACGCCGCTGCCGCGCGCCTCGGCGATGTCGCGCTTCGCCTGCAGGCCGCCGGTGCCAGTTGCATCCTGATCTGCACCAACACCATGCACCTGATCGCCGATCAGGTCGCATCCCGGCTCTCTGTTCCGCTGATCCATATCATCGACGAGACGGCGAAGTCGCTGAAGGCTGCCGGGCGCAAACGTCCGCTGCTGCTCGCAACGCGCTACACGATGGAGCATGGCTTTTACGCGGATCGCATGAAAAGCCTGGGCGTCGACGTGAGGGTTCCGGATGCAGACGACCGCACCATTATTCATGACATTATCTTCAACGAGCTTTGCGCCGGAAAAGTGCTCGACAGTTCTCAGGCAAAGCTGATGGAGATCATCGAACGCGAACGCGCAAATGGCGCAGACAGCATCATCCTCGGCTGCACCGAGATCTGCCTCATTCTCGATCCAAACAGGCTGCCCCTGCCTGGCTTCGACACCACGGCGATCCACGCAAAGGCCGCTGTCGACTTTTCAATCGGTGAAGTGCCGAGCGAGAAAACAGAAGCTGCGTAACGTGCAGTTTACTTGACTCAGTCAACTAAATACAGGACAAAATCTCCTAATAGGAGGTTTTGTCCATGTATGATTCTGCTCTCATCGACGCTGCCCGCGACTTCAACCGCTTCTACACCAACTTCCTCGGCGTGCTGAACAAGGCCTACCTCGACACGCCCTTCACGCTGACGGATGCACGGGTGCTTTTCGAGATCGGCTCGCATGACGGCATCAGCGCCGTCACGCTGGTGCGCGATCTGCATCTGGACCCCGCTTACCTCAGCCGCATTCTGAAGCGCTTCCGCAGCGAAGGGCTGATCGAGACGAAGGCCGATCCTGCCGACCTGCGCAGCCAGACCATCAGTGTCACCGGCAAGGGATACGAGCAGTTCCGGGAACTCGGCCACCGCGCGAATGCGCAGATTGCCGAGCGTTTCGAGGCGCTTGCCCTTGGCGAGCGGCAAAGCGTCGTCAGCGCCATGCAGACTATCCGCTCGCTGCTCGACCCAAACATAAAGCCGAACCCACCGATCATCCGCGCACACCGGCCCGGCGACATCGGCTGGATCGTCCAGAGCCAGGGCAAGGCCTATGCCGAGGAATATGGCTGGGACATGCGCTTCGAGGGCCTCGTCGCCGAGGTCGCCGGCAAGTTTCTGGCGGACTTCGACCCGGCGATGGAATATTGCTGGATCGCCGAGCGCAATGGAATCAACGTCGGCTCGATCCTCGTCACGAACGGTGGCGACGGCATTGCCAAGCTCCGCCTCCTCTATGTCGACAAAGCCGCACGCGGCTCGGGGCTTGGCAGGATGCTGGTCGACGAGTGCATCCGCTTTGCAAAGGCAAAAGGTTACCGGCAGATATCGCTCTGGACGAACGACGTCCTGCACGCCGCACGCGGCATCTACGTGAAGGCCGGATTCCGACTTGTCTCCGAGGAGAGACACGGGATGTTTGGCCCGGAGGAAACCGGCCAGACCTGGGTTCTCGATCTCTGATTTCGCCGCTTCGCAAAGTTTCGCTTGATTTGGAAACGATCATTTCCTAATTAGGTGAGCCATGACGACAGCGATCCTCGACGACAAAAGCCGACCCCGCGGCAGGCCGCGTGAATTCGACATGGATGCAGCACTCGACGAGGCGCTCTGCGTCTTTTCCGAACGCGGCTATCATGCAGCTTCCATCAGCGAATTGACCGACGCGATGGAGTTGACCTCCGGCAGCGTCTACAAGGCCTTCAAGGACAAGCGCGGCATCTTTCTGGCTGCCTTTGACCGGTACCGCGCCGTGCGCCGCAGCTTGCTTGATGAGCGCCTGGACAAGGCGGAGAGCGGGCGCGACAAGATTTACGAGCTCCTGCGCTTTTACGCCGCGTCATCGCACGGCGACATCGGCCGCCGCGGCTGCCTCGTCGTCGGCAGCGCCAACGAGCTTGCGATCTTCGACGGGGAAGCGGCAGAGCGCGTCGCCGGTGCCTTCGCGGCCAACGAAGCGTTGCTGCTGGACCTCATCCGTCTCGGCCAGTCCGACGGCTCTATCCCGGAAACGCTCGATGCGGCGACAACGGCCCGCGCCCTGCTCTGCCTCACGCAAGGCATGCGCGTCGCCGGCAAGACCGGCCGCCGCGAGGAAGACATGACAGCCGTCGCGGACGCCGCGATGAAACTTCTCGCCTGAAACGCTTCGCCCGCAAGAAGCGGGTGGCGCAGAACGACTTCAAGACCGATCCTCCCCAATTCCGCATATCGGAGTTTTTCATGAGCATTTCAACCGCAACGAATGAGACCGCCGTGCCCCGGACGATCTCACCTTTGATGACGTTTCTTTTTGCGGCCGCCTGCGGCCTTGTCGCCGCCAATCTCTATTATGGGCAGCCGCTGGCCGGTCCGATCAGCGCCGATCTCGGTTTTACGCCGGCGGCCACCGGCCTGATCGTCACGCTGACGCAGATCGGCTACGGCATCGGCCTGCTTCTCATCGTGCCGCTCGGCGATCTGCTCGAAAACCGCCGCCTCGCGCTGATGCTGATCCTGGTATCGGCCGCCGCACTCATCGGTGCAGCACTTTCCTCAACGCCCGCCCTGTTCCTGCTGGCCTCGCTCTCCATCGGCCTCTCCTCGGTCGCGGTGCAAGTTCTGGTGCCTTTCGCCGCCCATATGGCGCCGGATGCGATGCGCGGTCGCGTCGTCGGCAACGTCATGAGCGGTCTTCTCTGCGGCATCATGCTGGCTCGCCCCTTTGCGAGCTTCGTCGCCGAAGCCTCGTCGTGGCACATGGTCTATTACATCACGGCGGCCGTCATGGTCGGGTTGGTCCTCATCCTGCGCGCAAATCTGCCAGTTCGCGTCCCGCATACGAAGCTCGGCTACGGCGCCCTGCTCGCCTCGATGCTCCACCTTGCAGTGACGTCGCGCATCCTGCAGCGCCGCGCGCTCTATCAGGCAGGCATGTTCGGTGCCTTCAGCCTGTTCTGGACGACGACGCCGCTGCTGCTTGCAAGCCCGGCTTTCGGCCTCTCCCAGAACGGCATCGCGCTCTTTGCGCTTGCCGGAGCTTCCGGCGCCATCGCCTCGCCGATCGCTGGACGCCTCGCCGACCGTGGCCTGACGCAGGTTGCCTCGGCCTTTGCGATGCTGATCGGCATGGGGGCCTTCGTCATCAGCCACTTCGCGGGCGACGGTTCGCTGACCGCGCTCGTCCTGCTGACGGCGGCGGCGATCCTTCTGGATTTCGGCGTGACAACCAATATGGTCTGCGGCCAGCGCTCGATCTACGCGATCAGTGCTGACCATCGCAGCCGCTTGAACGGTCTCTATATGGCGACGTTCTTTGCCGGCGGCGCTCTCGGCTCGGCGCTCGGCGGCTGGGCCTATGCGGCCGGGGGATGGACGATGACAGCCTGGATCGGCTTCTGCTTTCCGGCTTTTGCCTTCCTGCTCTTCCTTACCGAGGGGCGCGGCAAGTAAGCCGCATCTCAGCCTCCGGCGGCATCGAAGCGGGCGCGGGCGCCGCGAACGGCATCATGGTTCGCTTCCGCCCAGTTCAGAAGCAGCGCCAGCGTGGCGTAAAGCGAGCGCCCGAGCTCGGTGACCCGGTATTCGACGCTCGGCGGCTTCGTCGGAAATACCTCCCGCTCGATATAGCCCTCGCGCTGCAGGTCACGCAGCGTCTGCGTCAGCATCCTCTGCGAGATATCCGGTATCTTCCGCCGCAGCTCGCCGAAGCGGTAGGGCCGCGCGGCAAGCGCCTCCAAAAGCAGCGTCGACCACTTGCCGCCGATCTGCTGCATCATGTCCCTGACCGGGCAATTGTTAAAATCGAGACTGCCGAGATCGATCTCCCGGCGGATACCGGGGGCCGGCTTGCTCTTCAGATTGACGACAGCGCTCATAATGGGCTGGTTCCCTTTTGGTAACGTAGAGCGGAAAAACTGCCTTCTTTACAGCGCGAAGTCAATTCCTATTTTAGAGCTGCTCTCTTTTTGAGACTACCATAGAGGAAGACCTATGAGCGAAACGATTCTCGTCACCGGCGCCGCCGGCCAACTTGGCCAGCGCGTCATTCATCACCTGCTCGAAACGTACAAGGTTCCGGCCGGAAGCATCGTCGCCGCCACCCGCGATCCGGCGAAACTTGCTGCGCTCGCCACAAGGGGCGTCGCCACCCGCAAGGCCGACTTCGACGATGCGGCAAGCCTCGAAGCCGCCTTCAAGGGCGTCGATCGGCTGCTCATCATCAGCACCGACGCGCTCGCCGTTCCCGGCCAGCGCCTGACGCAGCACAAGGCCGCCGTGGAGGCTGCCGCCAAGGCCGGCGTGAAGCACATCGCCTATACCTCGATGCCCTCGCCGGACAAGTCGGTCGTCACTTTCGCACCGGATCACCTCGGCACCGAAAACGCCATCAAGGCAGCCGGCATTCCCTACACGATCATCCGCAACGCCTGGTATTTCGACAATTATCTACACGGCATGCCGCATAACCTGCAGTCCGGCAGCTGGTACACGGCAAGCGGCGACGGCAAGATTTCCAACATCTCCCGCGAAGACTGCGCATTGGCGATCGCCGCCGCCCTCGCCTCCGGCACGAGCGAAAGCGCGACCTACACGCTAACGGGCAGCGAATCGCTGACGGCCGACGAGATCGCCACCGGCATCGCTGCTGCTGTCGGAAAGCCCTTACAGGCCGTCAAAGTCAGCGACGAGCAGCTCGGCCAGGGTATGCGGGGCGCGGGGCTTCCCGATTTCGTCGCCGACATGCTGGTCTCCGCAGATGCCAACATCCGCGCCGGCAACTTCGATCTCGTCACGGACGACTTCAAGACGCTGACCGGCAAGCAGACGCAGAAGCTCAAGGACTTCTTCGTTGCAAACAAGGCGGCGCTGCTGGCGTAGGCCGCTTGCACTCAGGAGGCTGGCGCACCGGGACAAAGAGCACGTCGCCGCCTCTTGAGCCGCTGCGCCTTCAAACACTCCGTCATGCTTGGGCTTGACCCGAGCATCCACTCTTGCATCGGCGAGTAGCAACTTGGATCCTCGGCTCAAGACCGAGGATTCCGGCGGAGGGCTTAGGGACCGAAGAACCGGCCCTGCGGTGGCGGGTTTATCGCCGATCCGCATCTACCGAAAATCCGATAGCCTCAAGCCTTCTGCCCGCAGGCCCGGCAGAACCGCCGCACCGTTTCCGCCATGCCGTATTCCAGCGCATCGGCCGTCAGGCCGTGGCCGATCGAAACTTCTGCAAGTTTCGGGATGCGCGCCACGAGCGGCGGCAGGTTGGCGACAGTCAGGTCATGGCCGGCGTTGACGCCCAGGCCGATCGCAAGGGCTGCGTCCGCCGTCTTGCCGAGCGCTTCGAGAATGGGACCTGCCCGCTCCGGCGCGTCGTGACAGCCGCCATAGGGGCCAGTGTAAAGCTCGATCCGGTCCGCCCCCACCGCCTTGGCGATCTTAACCGCCTCGGCATCGCCGTCGCCATCGGCAAACAGCGAAACGCGGGCTCCCATCTTCTTCAGCCGTGCGACGACGTCCGTGAGGAAGGCCTGGTGTTTGCGGAAATCCCAGCCGTGATCGGATGTCGCCTGCGACGGATCATCGGGCACGAGGGTCACCTGCTCGGGTGCGGCATCCTTGCAGAGCTCGAGGAATTCCCCCGTCGGATAGCCCTCGATATTGAACTCTGCTTCCGGAAACTCGTCGTCGATCAGGTTGCGGATCACCGGCAGGTCAGAGAATCGGATATGCCGCTGGTCCGGCCGCGGATGGACGGTCAGCCCGCTGGCACCTGACTGCAAGGCGATGCGCCCCAGCCCTTCCACGCTCGGCCAAGGCAGATCGCGCCTGTTGCGCAGCATGGCGATGGCGTTGAGGTTCACGGAAAGCGTCGTCGGCATGTCGATGATCCATTCGATATGGGTAAAGCGTGAGCTGCTTTTATGCCAACGAACCCGCCGAGGCCAACGAGATTCGCATATGGCTGCATGCAAATCTGTGATGGACGCCTCACCAGCGATTCAGTGCGCCTGCTGCCAATCTGGCTAACGTCACGCCGGATATCAAGTTTTCGAATGCTGCGCGTTGCTATCCTATTTAAGAACGATTATTTTTAGCACTTACAAAAATGCCCATTCACGCATAACGTGAGAATAAGTATCGAGTAAGTACGCCGCGTACTGCTTCTTCCCGACGACAAGAACGCCTCGAGGAAACACCACTCCGCAGCGCCTTCGAAGCAACTGGCAAACCGCATGAGGTGCAACTATTTGCTCCAGGAGGGTTCATGCCAGACGGTGCCAAACGTGCCGCCGGTAAAGCTTCGGAAAGCCGGTCCAAGTCCAGATACCGGTTCCTACCATCTGCAGCACTACCGCCGGATTTGCCTGAGGGACCGGTGCCAATCGCCGAAATGGCGAACGCATTCGGGGTCACGCACAGGACACTACATTTCTACGAAGAGAAAGGACTGCTCTCGGCAAACCGCATCGGCCTGATGCGCGTTTACGGCGAAGACGACGTGATGCGCATGGCCGTCATCAACATCTGCCGCGAGGCAGGGATGCCGATCGCCGTCATTCAGGAACTGATGGGCGATTTGGGCCGCGCTGCCTCACAGGAGGAAGCCGAGGCAATATTCCAGGAGGCGCTCGCCGTCCGCAAGCGCGAGCTAACGGCGGAAATGTCGACACTGCACCGTCAGCTACAGCAGGTCAGCGACCTGCTCGACCCCGACGCCAGCAGCGAGATACCGTCGCTGAACGACAACGAGGATCAATCCACTCTTTCGGATAAGGAATTGCGCTGCCTCTCTTTGATGGCCGAGGGCTTCTCGACGCAGCGCATCGCCCGGTCGCTTGACCTGAAGCATGACGAAGCACAGGCGCTCGAAGCCGACATCATCTTGAAGTTCCGCGCAAACAACCGCTTCCAGGCGATCGCCAAGGCGGTGCTTCTCGGCATCGTCAAGATTTGACGCTCCGGCAACGGCCGCCACCGTTTCCGCAGCGTCACCGCACGATTGTCAACGTTTCCGCCGCGCGGGTAATCGCCGTGTAAAGCCAGCGTTCGCGGGTATCGCGAAAGGCCCAGCTTTCATCGAAGAGCACAACATTATTCCACTGCGAGCCCTGCGCCTTGTGCACGGTCAGAGCATAGCCGAAATCGAATTCGTCGTAGCGCTTGCGCGTGTTCCACGGGATTTCGCCTTCGACATCCTCGAAAGCCTGCTTCAGCAGCTTGATCTTGGCCGCGCCGCGATCCATGTCGTCGTCTTCCGGCCGCACGAGCAGGTTGATACCCGGCTTCGTCGTCTCCTTCGACGACGTCATCACCTGCCAGAGCGAGCCGTTGAGCAGCCCCTTGGCGGGGTCGTTGCGCAGGCAGACGAGCTTGTCGCCAGTCTGTGGATAATCCGCCGTGAAGCCCTTCAACTCGCGCAGCCGCTGGTTATAGCGCCGCCGCGTGCGGTTGGTGCCGACGAGCACCTGGTCGGCGTCGAGCACCAGCGCCTGGTTGACCTCGTTCTTCGAGATCACCTGGGCGGTGCCGTAGTCGCCATGCATGATTTCGTTGCCCTCGCGCACCTGCATGGCAAGCTTAATGATTGGATTGTCACGCGCCTGCCGGTGGATGTCCGTCAGCAGGTAATCCGGCTCCTGATTGGTGAAGAAGCCGCCGCCCGAAACCGGCGGCAGCTGGCCGGGGTCGCCGAGCACCAGGATCGGCGTGCCGAAACTCATGAGATCCTTGCCGAGCGCCTCGTCCACCATAGAGCATTCGTCGACGATGATCAGCGCAGCCTTGGCGACCGGGCTCTGCCGGTTGATGGAAAACATCGGCGCGATCGAGGTCTTGCCGGTCTGCTCGTCCTCGACCGCCTCTTCGCCGCGCGGACGGTAGATCAGCGAATGGATCGTCTTGGCGTTGCTCGCCCCGCGCGAACGCAACACCTGCGCTGCCTTGCCGGTGAAGGCGGCAAACAGCACGTCGCCGTCGACATTCTCCGCAAAATGCTTGGCGAGCGTCGTCTTGCCCGTTCCGGCATAGCCGAACAGACGGAAGAGCGGCGACCGGCCCTCCTTCAGCCATTTCGAAACGGCCTTCAGGGCTTCGTCCTGTTGCGGAGCAAATTGCATGCGAGCGACTTGGCAGGATTCGCGGCCGCGAAGCAAGGCGGAAAAGTGCGCCAGCAGGTAGCTGCCGCGCGATTGCCTGCTCTCAGCCGCTTGAACGCAGGTTTTGCGCCCTTTAGTGTCGCCGCGTTGCCTGAGGGATTCGCGTGAGAAGAAGCATTCAACTCTGCCTGATGATGTTGGCTGTGCCGGTGCCCGCTGCCGCCCAGGCGGAATGGCTGGCCGTCGAACAGGCCAGGCCCTACGCCATCACCGGCAAATCGGGCGCCGAGCTCTACGCATCGATCGGCGAACATGGCCCGAAGGCCGGCATCGGACGCGTGATCGCGCATACTACCTTCAAGCTCACCTGGACCAGGAAGTACGAGCCGCAGCCGGACAAATCCTGCAAGCTGACGGTGGCGCGGCCGAAACTGATCATCACGTACACGCTGCCGAAGCCTTCGACGCAGCTACCGCCTGCGACCAAGGTGAGTTGGGAGAGCTTCATTACAGGCGTCGAGACCCACGAGCGCTGGCACGGCGAAACCATCAAGCATATGGTCAAGGCGATCGAGGCCTACAGCCTTGGCCTCACCGCCGCCGACGATCCGGAGTGCAGCAAGATCCGCGTCGTGCTGACGAAACGCCTCGGCGAACTCTCCGGTTACCAGCGCCAGCAGGGCCGCGATTTCGACAAGGTCGAGATGGGCCAAGGCGGCAATATCCAGCAGCTCATCCTCAAGCTGGTGAATGGCCCGTAGGCAATTCCAGTCTGCGCGTAATCCCAATGCCGTCCAGAAAGACGTCATCGTGACTGACGACCAGTAGCGCGCCGTCATAGGCACGCAATCCGCTTTCGACCGCAGCGATCGAATCGATGTCGAGATGATTGGTCGGTTCGTCGAGGATCAGGAGCGAGGGTGGTTTCGGTCCGCCCAGAACGCACGCCAAGCCGGCCCGCAGCAGCTGGCCGCCGCTGAGCGTCGATACGATCTGGAGCGCCGCATCGGCCCTGAACATGAAGCGGGCGAGCGCCGACCGGCAGGCATTTTCCGCCGCGCGCGGGTTTATCCGCAGAAAATTGTCGCGAATCGAGATCGACGGATCGAGCAGGCTCACCTGCTGGTCGAGCATTGCGAACTTGGTCATGACTGAAACCGTCCCGGTCCATGGCTTCAACTCCCCGGTGGCAAGGGCCAGCAATGTCGTCTTGCCCGAACCGTTTGGGCCGGTAACGGCGATGCGCTCCGGTCCAACGATCTCGAAGGACAGATCGCTAAGGACCGCATCGGCAGGCCGATAGCCTGCCGTCGCGGAGTCCATCTTCAGGACAACCTTGTTGGCAGGCAGTCCAGCCGGCGGCAGCGTCACCGAAAAAGGCTGCAGGATTTCGATCTTCTCGTGCGCGGCGGCGGCGTCTTCAAGCGCCTGGGTACGCCTGCGTTCGGCAAGCCGGGCGTTGTCGCCGCGTGTTGCTTCGCTACGCCGTTTCAATGCGCCGGCGACGATGCGCGGCATGTCACCCTTGGCTGCCTTCTTCCGGCCGGCGCGATCCCTGCGCGCTTGCCGTTCGGCTGTCGCTTGCGCGCTTCGCTCAACCTCGGCCACACGCTTCTCAGCGTCGGCGAGATCATGCTGCGCTGCAGCCAGCTCGACAGCCTTGCGCTCCCGGTACTGGCTCCAGTTGCCGCCGTAACGGGTCGCACCGAGCGTCGTCAACTCGACGATCGCGTCCATGGTTTCGAGCAGTTCCCGGTCATGGCTAACGGCGATGGCTCCCGCCCGCCAGTTTGCGAGCAGGTCGATGACGGCTCGGCGTCCATCGCGGTCGAGATTATTGGTCGGCTCGTCGAGGATGAGAAAATCGGGCTCGATGAAGATCAGTGCGGCAAGTCTCGCCCGCGTGCGCTGTCCGCCCGATAGCGCGGCAAGACGTGTTCCGGCCTCAGCATCGATCCCGGTGCGATCGAGAGCGGAGGCCATGCGTGCTTCCAGCGTCCAGTCGGCAGACGCAAGCTCTTCGACCGTCGCTTCGCCCACCTCGGCCCGCCGAAGGACGGCGAGCGCCCCGGTCACGCCGAAGAGATCGCCAACCGTTTCGTCGGCCTCCACCTGGACGCTTTGGCGCAGCACGCCCAGGCTACCGCCCAAAGCTATCGTCCCGGACTGAAGCTGGAGTTCGCCGGAGATCAACTTGAGAAGCGTCGTCTTGCCAACGCCGTTGCGGCCGACAAGACCTGCGCGGTCCGTGCCGAAGTTCAGATCGAGATTTGAGAAAAGCGGCCGGCCGTCAGGCGTGGACCACGACAGATTGGAGACAGTGATGGATGCAGGCATGGATATGACGTTCCCCGGTGGCAAGGCGAATTGGCGTTGCGATCGGGTTGAAATCCATTGCTGCACACATCCTGTTGAAATGATCGATTGCCGGCAATTTAAGCGACGAATGTTTCTGGTTCAAGGCGGGCAAGTCGCCATCGGGCGCAAACGAGGCATTCATTTCAAAAATTTCACCCTCTGCATGGAATAAAATCACCGCTCCCCGTGTCTCATCTCCGGCAGCGAAAAGCCTGCCGAACGTGAGGAGAGACCCGCATGAAATCCGCAAAATTCTTGATCGCTTTCGCCGTCGCATCCGCTGCGGCAACGGCTGCATTCGCGGCAGAGCCGGTGATGACCGTCGAGACCGCCAAGGGCAAAGTGCTTGCCGGCGAAAACGGCATGACGCTCTACACCTTCAAGAAGGATACGAAGGGCGTTTCCAATTGCTACGACCAATGCGCCAAGAACTGGCCGCCGCTGAAGGCCGCTAGCGATGCGAAGGCCGATGGGGCATATTCGATCATCGATCGCAAGGATGGCACGAAGCAATGGGCCAAGGACGGCATGCCGCTCTATTTCTGGGTGAAGGATACCAAGAAGGGCGATATCACCGGCGATGGCGTGGGCGGCAATTGGGAGCTTGCCAAGCCCTGAGTGAACCGGCGTGAAGACACCCGCACCTGAAACATTCGAGGGCCAGATCCTGGCCCTCCTTCCCTCCCTCCGGCGCTATTCGCGAAGCCTCACCCGCTCCGACGCCGATGGCGAGGATCTGCTGCAGGACTGTGTCGAGAAAGTGCTTGCCCGCCGTTCGCAGTGGCGCGGCCTGAACCTGCGCGGCTGGGCACTGACCATCATGACCAATCTCTACCGCAACACGCGCCGCCAGACCCCGCCCGGCATGATGGTCGAGCTTGACAGTGCCGAGGTCCTGCCCTCGCCTGAGACGCCCGCCGACCCGCTGGAACGCTTGCGGCTGGAAGATGCGCTGAACAGCCTTTCGGAGGAGAACCGTGCCGTGCTGATGCTGGTGGTCATCGAAGGCTATACCTACAGCGAGGTGGCCGCCGCGCTCGACATACCCGTCGGCACCGTCATGTCACGCCTGTCGCGCGCCCGCCAGAGGCTTGGGGACCGAATGAAGGCTGACAATGTGATTACGCTTCGGAGACCGAAATGAACGAAACCAACCCGACCGTGCCCGAAGCGGATCTCCACGCCTATGCTGACGGGCAGTTGCCCGAAAGCGCCCGCGCCCGTGTCGAGACATGGCTGCAGGACAATCCCGAGGACGCCGCCAAGGTGACGGCATGGCAGGCACAGAATGCCGCGATCCGCGCGATGTTCGCGCCTTACGAAAAATCCAAGGAAAGCGACATCCTGCTAGTCACGCCGGAGAATGGCGCTTCCATTTGGGCAAGACGCTCGGCCATCGCCGCAGCCGCCGTTTTCCTCTTCGCGCTTGGCGCCCTTGCCGGTCATTACGGCCCTCCGCTCGTCCAGCAACCCGAGCTGAAGCTTGCCGCTTCCGAGACGCTGCCGGCAGAGGCACAGAACGCATTCCTGGTCTACGCAAGCGAGGTTCGCCACCCGGTCGAGGTCTTCGCCAACGAGGAGGCGCATCTGGCGACCTGGCTCGGCAAACGGCTGTCGATCCCGAACCTGAAGGTGCCGGACCTGCAGTCCCTCGGCTTCCGGCTCGTCGGCGGACGGCTGCTACCGGTGGATGGAAAGCCGGGCGCGATGTTCATGTACGAAAACCAGGCGGGCGAACGCCTGACCGCGCTGGTCGGCCGCAACAAGGCGAACCGGACGACGAGCTTCCGCTTCGCCTCCGCCGGCGGTGTCGAGACGTTCTACTGGATCGACGGCGAACTCGGTTATGCTGTCACCGGCGAGATTTCGCGCGACATGCTGCGGCAGGTGGCCGAGGAGTGCTACAAGCAGTTTCCGTCGTGACAATCAGCGCAGCGGATCGTTGGAAAGCTCGATCGGCTTTCCATGCGGCGTCGCTTCCGCGGCACGCTGCCAGCTCTCCTGCAGCAAATGGATGGCACCAGCATCGGCGATGCCCTTGCTAACAAGGAGCGAGGAAAGCGCTGCAACCCAGCAGTCGAAATAATCGCTGCCGTCGATTGCCCGGCCCGGCGTGCGCAGTTCGACCGAAAGCGTCTCCGCCCATTCGCTCCATGTGAAGAGACTGCGTTCGTGGAGGTGTACCGTCATTGCAAAAGCTGCAGCCGCCCAGGGCTCGGGAAAGACGGGCTCGCCATCGGCGGATTTTGGCAGTTCGGGCGATCGCGCCAGCGGCGAAGCCGTTTCACACAGGCTCAAGATAGCTCTCCCAGGCATCGATCGAAACCGTCAGCGAGGAATCGGCGCCCTCGCCCCAGATTTCCTTCCCGTCGAACACGACGGTATAGACCCATTGCGGAGTCTCGCCCTTGCCATGCGCATTGTCGTCCGGGAACACAAAGGAGCCCTGCACCGCCTCGATCACGCCGCTCCTGGCACGCGCATAGCGCGGCAACCGGGTATGCGTTTCCGGATTGAAATTCTTCGTCCGGACCTTGTCGCCGACGGCAAAGCGCGCAGCCGTTTCCACCGGACGGTCGCAAGCGCCTCCGCGCGCCAGAACGCTTGCAACCATATCCGCTTTCAGAACCCGTTTCGGCACCGCTCCGGCCGTCTGCTTGTGCCCGGCGTCGATCTCCGCAGCCGTTGCGAACCCGTGCCGCTCGAGCAGCACTTCCAGCGCCCGCATCCATATTTCATAATAGCTTGCAGAAAGATAATCAGGCGGCGGGATGTTCTCGCGCGCGTGCCGGCTCTCGTCGATCGTCCAGGCGCCGAAGGCACCGCAGGATAGCGTCAGGCCAAGCGCTCGTTTCTCCCATTCGGCATGGAAATACGGCTCGTCCTTTTCAGGCGCGACCGGCCCGAACCCCATCTGTCCGCCAAGATCGTGCGGCCCATTCATGCGACAACTCCCGGCGCGGAGGCAATTGCTGTTCCGATCATCGCATCGCGGCTGACGAGACCGGCAAGTTGCTGCTCGCTCAGACCTTCCGTTCCCTCGGGACGCTCGGGAATGACGAGATAGCGCAGCTCGGCCGTCGAATCCCAGACGCGGATTTTCTTCTCCGCCGGAAGCGTCAGGCCGAATTCGGCAAGCACGCCGCGCGGATCGATCACCACCCGCGCGCGATAGGCCGGCGCCTTGTACCAGACCGGCGGCAGGCCGAGCACCGACCATGGATAACAGGAGCAAAGCGTGCAGACGACGAGGTTATGGGTCTCCGGC
Source organism: Rhizobium sullae (assembly GCF_025200715.1). NCBI lineage: Bacteria > Pseudomonadati > Pseudomonadota > Alphaproteobacteria > Hyphomicrobiales > Rhizobiaceae > Rhizobium > Rhizobium sullae. Next base: position 1,250,242 of record NZ_CP104143.1, on the reverse strand, counting down.
GTATTGAAGACCGCGCGCATATGTTCGCCCTGCCGTCCGGCATAACCGAGGCTCGCGATCGCCGCCGTAGCATCGGTGTTCAGCCATTCGGCAAACGCGGCATCGCTCCAGGCCTTAGCAACGACATGGGCGCCGTTGCGCGGGCCGATCTTCGTCTCATAGGTCTCGACGATCGCATCGATCGCCGCCGGATCGATCAACCCCTTCTCCGTCAGCACCGTCTCCAGTGCTTTCACACGCGCCTGCATGTCGGAATAGCGGTTGTCGTGATGATGGTCGTGGTCGTGATCAGCATGATCGTGCAAGACGAGGCCCTCCGCGCATGAAACCTTATCTTAAGGCGCTTGGAGGCAACCCGCCAAGCCAATCTATGCGCCTTGCGGTTTTTCGATAATCTCGGCGCATGAACATTCTGATTCTCGGCGCAACAGGTTTCATCGGCTCCGCCGTCGCCGCCCGTCTGGTGGCAGATGGCCATGTCGTAAGCGGCCTTGCCCGCACTTCCGTCCAGGCCCGGACCAAATGGCCCGATGTCCGCTGGCTGCGCAGGCGCCTTGCAGGACGGCCTCTCTGACGATCTTGCCGCATCACAGGCAGATGCGATGCTCGCGCTCTATGCTGCGGCCAAGATATCGAACATCCGCCTCATCATCCAGATCTCAGCAAACACGAGTGGTCCAGTTGCCGATCTGCCGTTCCTCGCCACAAAACGCCGCGCCGATAATGCCCTTGCGTCAAGTGGTTTATCTTACGTCATTCTACGCCCGGCGCTCGTTCTCGGCCGCAATTCGCACGGCGGTTCAGCACTCTTACGAGCACTCGCGTCTCTGCCATTTGGGTTGCCGCTTATCCATTCCCAAAGCCCGGTCGAGACGATCGACATCAAGGATGTCGCTGCCGCCGTCAACGCAGCGGTCTCCGGCGAAATTGCCAGCGGAAGCGACGTCGCGCTCGCATCCGGAGAGACGTTAACGCTCTCCGACCTCGTGAAACTGCATCGGACGTGGCTGGGCCTTCCGCCCGCGCCCGTCATCCCCATCCCAACAGCGTTGGCAAAGCCCTTAACTTGGCTTGCCGATATCGCCGGACGCCTCGGCTGGCGCTCACCCTTGCGTTCGACCGCCATGGCCGTCATGTCCAAGGGCGTCACAAGCAGCGGAACGGTTCCGACCATCCCCAGCGGCTCGGCCGCGGCTACACTGGCAGCCAACCCGTCGGGCATTCAAGATCTGTGGTTCGCGCGCCTCTATCTGCTGAAGCCGCTGATGGTCGTATGCCTCGCACTGTTTTGGTTGCTATCCGGCATTATTCCGCTTCTGTCGCCAAAAGCGGCAAGTCAGCTTCTTCTACCCTTGATGCCGACCGCCGCGGCGATGGCACTCACCCTTTTCACCTGCGCCGTCGACATCGCGCTCGGTGCAGCACTCCTTTTCCGGCCATCGCCCGCAAAGCCCTCCTTGGCATGCTCGCTGTTGCTGTCGCTGTCGCCTATCTGGCCGGAGGTTCACTTCTGGAGCCCGAACTTTGGCTCGATCCGCTGGGACCGCTCGTCAAAGTCCTGCCGTCGTTGCTGCTGACGCTCGTCACCCTCGCCGTCCTGGATGAACGCTAATGCTTGCGCAATGTCTCCTGCTCGCCCACGTGATCGGCGCAACGGTCCTCTTCGGAACAGGTGCGAGCATCGCCTTCTTCATGGTCGCGGCGCACCGGACACGCGATCCAAAACTGATTGCGCATGTCGCGGGGACAGTAGTAGTTGCCGATACGCTCTTCACGGCCACGGCCGTCATTCTCCAGCCGGTGACAGGGTATCTGCTTGCCCGCATCGTCGGCTGGGATTTCAGTGAAGGCTGGATCGCGCTTTCCCTCCTGCTCTATGTCGTCACCGGCCGCTTCTGGCTGCCGGTCGTTTGGATACAGATCAGGCTTCGCGACCTGGCGCGGTGGGCAAGCACCAGCGGCGTTCCGCTTCCGGACGAATATTTCCGCCTCTACCGGATATGGTTCGCGTGCGGTTTCCCCGCATTCTTCGCCGTCGCCGGCATTCTCTGGCTGATGCTCAACAAGCCCTCGCTCGCATTAATCCAGCTGCCGCGGCGTTAGCTAAATTGCCGTACGTCATGTGGGATGCGATCAAGGTCAACCCTGCGATGGCGTAAACACCTGAAACAAAAGAGCTAATCCCTATGATCCCGAGGCCAAATCCGGTTTGCGTGATATCCTTCGCGGGCGTGCAAGCAGGGGAAAGGCATTGCGATGAACAGGATCATTCTTCCCGCATTCGCTGTCGCTACTGTTTTTGCTTCTTGGGCGACCGCCGGCGATTACCACAATCTAAAAGAGGGCGAGTACCAAATTCCCGGACATCCCTATAAGTCCGCGGAGAACTGTCCGCGCATCGCACCGGTCGGCGAGTTCGACCGCCGCTGCGACATCCCGCTCTTGGGCTACCGCAACTTTACCGACCCGACGATCATAGTGCAGTCCGGCGGGTTATGATCGAATCGGCGGACGACTGCTTTGGATCGTCCGCCTTCTCCGTCGAAGGATCTTCCCATTATTTCAACATCGGCCAGAGGCTAACCACCAAGAGCGCCGCCATGGTGACGTTGAACCATTTGAGCCGTACGGGGTCGGATAGCCATTCGCGCAATGCGGAGCCGAAACCGGCCCAAGTCGAAACACTCGGAACGTTGACCGCCGCAAAGGCCAAGCCAACGATCAGCACGCTTGCGACGTAAAGTTCTGGATTGGTGTAAGTCGCCATCGCCGTCACTGCCATAACCCAGGCCTTGGGATTGACCCATTGGAACGCGGCTGCCGCAACGAATGACATCGGCTTGACGCTTTCCATGCCCTCGCTCAGCGACCGTGACGTCGCGATCTTCCAGGCGATCCAGACAAGATAGATACCGCCCCCGAATTTCAACGCTGTATAAAGCGCGGGCACCGTATGCAGCAACGCGCCGAGCCCGAGGCCGACGCCGAGAAGCAGCGAGAAAAACCCAGCGCCAATGCCGAACATATGCGGGATCGTCCGGCGAAAGCCAAAATTCGCGCCCGATGCAAAAAGCATCATGTTGTTCGGCCCCGGCGTGATCGAGGTCGTGAAGGCAAAAAGAACGAGTGCCAGAAACGTATCCAGCGGCATGGAACCTCCCGCGGATCGTCATCAACCACGTCGATCCCTGTCAATCAGGCAGCTAACCGACCATTATTCCTTAAGCCAGATAATCATTGTCACAGTGACAGGATTGCTTGAAAGATGACGCGGCTGCGCAATCTTTGGAAGAAAAACGGAAGATTCGGCCATGCAAGACGACCCCATTCCCAAGATCACCTTTCCGAACGGCATCGAAGTCCCGTCCCTCGGCCAGGGCACCTGGAACATGGGAGAACGGGCGTCGGAAGCCGAGCGCGAAATCGCAAGCCTCAAGGCCGGCATCGAGCTCGGCATGACACTGATCGACACGGCCGAAATGTACGGCGAGGGCGACTCCGAACGCATCGTTGGCCGCGCCATCAAGGACCGGCGCGACGGGCTGTTCATCGTGACCAAGGTCTATCCGTGGAATGCCAGCCGCAGGGGGACGATCGAGGCCTGCGAGAGAAGCCTCTCCCGTCTGGGTGTCGACCAGATCGATCTCTACTTGCTGCATTGGCGCGGCGAACATCCGCTCGCCGACACGGTCGAGGCCTTCGAAGACCTGAAGGACGCCGGAAAGATCGGCGCCTGGGGCGTTTCGAATTTCGATATCGGCGACATGGAGGAACTGCTTACGGTCCCGGGCGGCAGGCTTGTCGCCGCCAACCAGGTTCTCTACAATCTCGCGCGCCGCGGCATCGAGTACGATCTACTGCCCTGGTGCCAGAAGCATGATATCCCGGTCATGGCTTATTCGCCGATCGAGCAGGGCCGCATCCTGCACAATCCCGAACTCATCCGCATCGCCAAGGCAAATCAGGCGACACCGGCGCAGGTTGCCCTCGCCTTTCTTCTCGAACGCGATGGCGTAATCGCCATCCCGAAGACATCGAATGCCGAACGCGCCGCCGAAAACCGCGATTGCGTATCGCTCGATATCAGCGACGAGGATTGGGCAGCCCTCGACGCCGCCTTCCCGCCGCCGACTCGCAAATCGGCGCTCGAAATGCTCTGAACAGGCGGCGGCGAGCCAGACGCCGGTTCACATTCCCTGCGGGCCGCGGTTCATGGCGGCGATGCCTGTGCGGCAGACTTCGATCAGGCCGAGCGGCTTCATGATCGCCACGAACTGATCGATGTTCGAGGACTTGCCGGTGATTTCCAGAATGAAATGCTCGACGGTCGCATCGACTACCTTGGCATGGAAGGCATCGGCAAGACGCAACGTCTCGGCGCGGGTTTCGCCGGTCCCGACCACCTTGACGAGCGCCACTTCCCGTTCAATCGGCCGCTCCTGCCCGAGTTCGCGGGCGCGCACCGTCAGATCCACGACGCGATGCACCGGCACGATGCGCTCGAGTTGCGCCTTGATCTGCTCCAGCACATGCGGCGTACCGCGCGTCACGATGGTGATGCGCGACAGATGCGCCTGATGCTCAGTTTCGGAGACCGTTAGACTTTCGATGTTGTAGCCCCGGCCGGAGAACAGGCCGATGACGCGGGCAAGGACGCCTGGCTCGTTATCGACGAGGATCGAAAGGGTATGGTTCTCGGCGGCTGCGGTTTCCTGCGAGATGAAGTAGGCGGAGCCTGTCGGCTGTAGATGTGCGTTCATTGTCTTGGCTTCCTCACCTTCGATATCAAACGAGCTGACGGCCCTTGGCGTCGATCGCATTGGCGACCGCTTCGTCCGTGGCTTCGTCCGGCAGCAGCATCTCGTTATGCGCTTTGCCCGACGGGATCATCGGGAAGCAGTTGGCGAGATTGGCGACGCGGCAATCCAAGATGACCGGCTTTTTCACGTCGATCATCTCCTGGATCGTACCGTCGAGATCATCCGGCTTTTCGCAGCGCAGGCCGACGGCGCCATAGGCCTCCGCCAGCTTCACGAAGTCCGGCATCGCCTCCGTATAGGAGTTGGACAGCCGGTTGCCGTGCAGCAGCTGCTGCCACTGGCGGACCATGCCCATGTATTGGTTGTTCATGATGAAGATCTTGATCGGCGCATTGTGCTGGATTGCCGCCGACATTTCCTGGATGCACATCTGGATCGAGGCATCGCCGGCAATATCGATGACGAGGCTTTCGGGATGGGCGATCTGCACGCCGAGCGCTGCGGGCAGTCCGTAACCCATCGTGCCGAGGCCGCCCGAGGTCATCCAGCGGTTCGGCTGTTCGAAGCCGAAGAACTGCGCTGCCCACATCTGATGCTGGCCGACTTCGGTGGTGATGTAGGTGTCGCGGTCCTTTGTCAGTTCATAAAGACGCTCGAGCGCGTATTGCGGCATGATGACGTCGTTGCTCTTCGTGTAGGCGAAGGAATTGCGCGCGCGCCAGCGTGCGATGCTCGTCCACCAGTCGGAAAGTTGGCCCTTCTCCGGCCTCTTCGGAAGGGCACGCCACAGGCGGACCATATCTTCCAGCACGTACGCGACGTCGCCGCGGATGGGGATGTCGACGCGAACGTTCTTGTTGATCGAGGACGGGTCGATGTCGATGTGGATCTTCTTGGAATTCGGTGAGAAGGCATTGATGCGGCCAGTAATGCGGTCGTCGAAGCGGGCGCCGATGCAGACCATGACGTCGCAATCGTGCATCGCCATGTTGGCCTCGTAGGAACCATGCATGCCGAGCATCTTCAGCCAGTTTTTGCCGGAGGCCGGATAGGCGCCAAGGCCCATCAGCGTCGAAGTGATCGGGAAGTCGGTGAGTTCCACCAGCTCGCGCAGTAGCCTGCAGGCTTCCGGACCGGAATTGATGACGCCGCCGCCGGAATAGATGACAGGACGGCGCGCATTGGCCATCAGCTCGATTGCCGCATGAATCTGGTTGAGATCGCCTTGGAGTTTCGGCTGATAGCTTCTCTGGATCGTATGATCGGACGGCGGCGTATAGGTGCCTGTCGCGAACTGAACGTCCTTCGGAATATCGACGACGACCGGGCCGGGCCGGCCGGACTGGGCGATGCGGAAGGCTTCATGGATAACGGCAGCGAGCTCGTTGACATCCTTGACCAACCAGTTGTGCTTGGTGCAAGGCCGCGTGATGCCGACGGTATCGCATTCCTGGAAGGCGTCTGAACCGATGAGCGAGGTCGGCACCTGGCCGGTGAGGCAGACGAGCGGGATCGAATCCATCAGAGCGTCCTGCAGCGGCGTGACGGCATTGGTTGCACCCGGACCGGAGGTGACCAGCATGACGCCGACCTTGCCGGTCGAGCGGGCATAGCCTTCGGCGGCATGGCCGGCGCCCTGCTCATGGCGGACGAGGATATGCTTGATCTCGTCCTGCTGGAAGATCTCGTCATAGATCGGCAGCACGGCGCCGCCCGGATAGCCGAAGAGATGCTCGACACCGTTGTCCTTCAGCGCCCGCAGAACGATTTCCGCTCCTGTCATCCGATTGTCTGCCGTCTGCTTGTCCGTGCCCGTCATGTTTTCTGTTCCGTTTTGACTGCTGGGATTGAGGTCTTTGGTGCGGATGCCTGGATTTCAGGCATAAAAAAAGGCCCCAGAGGGAGCCTGTCTAGCGCATGGGTGGCTGTCGCCGGATGGTTACACCATCCTGCCCATGCGCTTTCCCACCACAATAAGAACCGCTGCGATTTTCATGGGCGCAATTGATAGACAGAAAATTTCACAGCGTCAACGCTTGCCGAAATAAAAAATCGGCGCCCGGCGAACCATGCAGCGTCGGCTATCCCATTAAGAAACAAGGTCCCGGAAGGATTTTGTTAAAGGATAAATCATAGGATTGCCGGCTAACGTAGGGAGTGGGCCGTTGCTCAACAACGACTTGCAAACGTCAGGCACAGCCAGCGAGCAGGACCGCCGCGACAATCTGACCCCCGGGAATCGCTTCCTTGGCCGTGTCGTCGCGTGCAGCGGTTCCCGCGCGACCATCGCCGCCATCGCGGAGGCCGGAGGCACCGATCTTACCGAACTCTGGTCCGTGGGCCGCCTGATCTCGATCAGCGTCGGCCGAAACCGCGTCGTCGCTCTCGTCTATGCCATGAACACCGGCACGCATGCCTGGGGCGAAGAACAGGACAACTATTTCAGGATCGAGACCGAACTGCTCGGCGAGGTTCGCGTCGAGGAAGACGGCCGCGAGGAATTCTCGACCGGCATTTCGTGCTACCCCCATCTCGGGGCTATCGCCCACCGCATCCGCGCCGCCGATCTGATGCGCATCTACGACGCCGGCGCCGGAACGACGGCGGTCATCGGCAAGCTCACCCAGGACGAAAGCATCGACGCGGCGATCCACGTCCCCTCGATGCTCTCCAAGCATTTCGCGATCGTCGGCTCCACCGGCGTCGGCAAATCCACGGCCGTCTCCCTGCTTTTGCATAAGGCGATAGAAGCTGATCCGAAACTGCGTGTCCTGATCCTCGATCCGCACAACGAATTCGCCGCCGCCTTCCCGAAGCATTCGGTCGTGATCGACACCGACACGCTCGACCTGCCCTTCTGGCTGATGCGGCTTGAAGAATTCGCCGAAGTCGTCTTTCGCGGCCGCACGCCGGTGCCGGAAGAACTCGACATGCTTCGCGACATTATGCCGGACGCCAAGCGCGCCTTCCGCGGAAGCGACAATTCGCTCGTCCGGCGCACGACCGAGAAGAGCTCGATCACCGCCGATACGCCAGTCCCCTACCGCATGGCCGACCTGCTGGCGCTCATCGACGAGCGCATTGGCCGTCTCGAAGGCCGTGCCGAGAAGCCCTTCCTGCGCTCATTGAAGATGCGTATCATCGCGGCGATCAACGATCCGCGCTACCACTTCATGTTCTCCAACAACACGATCAGCGACACGATCATGGACACCGTGGCGCAGATCTTCCGCATTCCCGGCGACGGCCGGCCGATCTGCACGTTCCAGCTTTCCGGCATCCCGTCGGAAGTGGTGAATTCAGTCGCTTCTGTTCTTTGCCGCATGGCCTTCGAAATCGGCCTCTGGAGCGACGGCGCCGTTCATATGCTTGTCGTCTGCGAGGAAGCGCACCGCTATGTTCCGGCTGATCCGAATCTCGGCTTCATCCCGACCCGCCAGGCGATTGCCCGTATCGCCAAGGAAGGCCGCAAATACGGCGTCTCGCTTGGCATCATCACGCAGCGCCCTGGCGAACTCGACCAGACGATCCTCTCGCAGTGCTCGACGCTGTTTGCCATGCGCCTTGCCAACGACCGCGACCAGGACATCATCCGCTCGGCAATCCCGAACTCGTCGATCTCGACGACAAGCTTCATCTCCTCGATCGGCAACGGCGAAGCGATCGCCTTCGGCGAGGCGATCAGCGTGCCAATGCGCATGCGCTTTTCGCGTGTCGAGCAGCATTTGCTACCAAAGGCGAACGGGGCGACCGCCAAACATTCCGACGAAGATCCCGACACCGTCGATCTGCGCAAGATCGTGACGCGCATGCGCGCCGTCAGCGGCGGGCCGGATATTTCGTCCTTCCAGCAAAGCTACAGCACAGCGCAGAGCGACATGCTGTTCGACGACGAAGAGCCGCCGGAGGATGTCCCCTATCCGGCACCCGTCTCTGCCCCACCGCTGGCACCGACCGATTCCTATAGGCCGGACATGCTGCCACGCAGCGATGCACCGCGCGAACCGCAAACCGTACCGCCGCCGGCATCTCTGGACAGCCGCCTGGAAGCTCTTCGGCGCGAGATGCGCCTCGAGGAGACAGTTCCTCAGAAACCGGCATTCTCGCAGGATTCCACCGCTACCCCGCGCCGCGAGCCCGGCATGTCGCTCCGCGACAGCATTCTCAAGAAGCCGCTGAGCAGCCTCTACAACAAGGATTGAGCGCTTACTGCCCTTGAGGTTGCCTGGTAGCAGCGGCAATTACGCTCAGGTGGCGCTCTATCAGCGTCAGAAAGGCGATCGTTCCGCAGACCAGCGCGGCGACCGCGATGCCAGCGATCGCGCCGACGATCGCTCCGATCACGAACATTCCCGACCCGCCCTGAGCCGAGGCGGTGGTTGCGCCGGAGAGCGTGCAAAATGCCAGGATGACGACTGCGATCAAGGCATTGATGGATGCGAGCGTCTTTGCAAGAAAATTGTTCATGGCATCCTCGGTCCGATGGTTTCTGTTCCTAGTGATTATAACGAGCTGACAAACTTGGAGCTTACGCGCTGATCACGGCTGCGGCGATGTCAGGTGCTTCCAGCTCTCGTCCATCTGATTGCGAAACCAGGTCATCTGCCGCTTGGCATATTGCCGCGTCGCAGCGGCACCCTTTTCGATCACTTCGCTGCGCGTCATCTCGCCTTTCAGCATGGCTGCAATCTGCGAGACGCCGATTGCCTTCATCACCGGCATTTCCGGTGAAAGGCCGAGCGCCAAAAGCGTCTTGACCTCATCTTCAGCACCCTGCTCCAGCATTTTCTCGAAGCGCCCGTTGATGCGCTGGTGAAGCACAGCGCGCTCGGGCAAGACGACGATCTTTTCAGCGCTTGCCGGATCGACGATCACCGGCCCTGCTCGTTCTTGGTAACGCAGAATCGATTGCCCCGTTGCCTCCACGACCTCCAGGGCACGCACGATGCGCTGCCCGTCCTGGATGCTGAGAGTGCCTGCAGCCGCCGGATCGAGCCTGGCAAGCTCGGCATGCAGCGTCTCCGCTCCTTCATCCAGCAAGCGCGCCCGCAGGCGGGTGCGGATCTCCTCCGGTATCGCCGGCATATCCGATAGGCCCCCGGTCAGCGCCTTGAAGTAAAGCCCCGTCCCGCCTACGAAAACCGGCAATTGCCCCTTGGCGCGTAGCTCGGGCAGCAACACCGTGACGTCGCGCAGCCAGGCCCCCGTCGAATAGAGATCGCCGGCCGGCACATAACCGTAGAGATGATGCGGCACGCCCTGCATCTCCGCCTCGGACGGCCGCGCCGTCAGGATGCGAAGCGTATCGTAGACCTGCATGCTGTCGGCGTTGATGACAGCGCCGCCGTGGCGTTTCGCCAATTCCACAGCAAGCGCGGACTTGCCGCTGGCAGTCGGCCCGGTTATCAGGATCGCACTTGTTGCGCTCAGAAGGTTTTCCATATGGCTCTCGTTGCCACGCTTGTTGCCAATCCGTCAAATCCCGTCCTCACGCCGAGGTTCGCCGAACAGGCCGCCGAAACCGTGAAGGCATCCGGGCTCTACTGGCTGGCGGACGGTATCGCCTGCGATATCGCCCTTCGCGACGGCACCGATACGCAAGCGGCAGAGGCGAATATCCTCGCCATCATCGCCAGCGCGCCGATCGATCTGGTCGTCCAGGAGGCCGAAACGCGCCGCAAGAAACTGCTGATCGCCGACATGGATTCGACGATGATCGGACAGGAGTGCATCGATGAGCTCGCCGCCGAAGTCGGCCTCAAGGACGAGGTCGCAGCTATCACGGCGCGTGCCATGAACGGCGAGATCGCCTTTGAACCCTCCCTTCGCGAACGCGTGGCGCTTCTGAAGGGCCTGCCCGTCTCGGTCGTCGACGAGGTCATCGCTAAGCGCATCACGCTGACGCCAGGCGGTCCGGAACTGATCGCCACGATGAAATCGAAAGGCTGTTACACCGCCCTCGTCTCCGGCGGCTTCACTGTCTTCACCAACCGCATTGCCGCAATCCTCGGCTTCGACGAAAACCGCGCCAACATCCTTCTCGAAGAGGACGGCCAGCTCTCCGGCTTCGTCGCCGAGCCGATCCTCGGCAAGCAGGCCAAGGTGGATGCGCTCAGCGACATTTCCGCGAGGCTCGGCATCTCCACCGAAGAAGCGATTGCCGTCGGCGACGGCGCCAACGATCTCGGCATGATCCATCTTGCCGGTTCCGGCGTCGCCTTGCACGCCAAACCCACCGTCGCCGCCGAAGCGAAAATGCGCATCAACCACGGCGATCTGACCGCGCTGCTTTATATCCAGGGCTACCGCAAGACGAATTTTGTGACGCCATGACAGTGATCGCGACGACGGAGCGTCTACTTTTGCGCAATTGGACGGATGCGGACCGGCCACTTTTCCACGAGATCAATTCCGATCCCGAAGTGATGGAATTCTTCGCCTTCCGCCGCGGCCGCGCCGAAGCAGATTCGATGCTGGACAGCATCCGCGATGCCATTGCCACGACAGGGCTTGGCTTCTATGCCATGGCCCTGAAGGAATCCGACGAACCGATCGGCTTTTGCGGCCTCTGGAAGCCAGATCTCGAACCGTTCCTCCCGGCGGGCACAATCGAAATCGGCTGGCGCCTTGCGAAGCGGCATTGGGGCAAGGGATATGCGACAGAAGCGGGAGAGGCGGCACTCCGCCATGGCTTCGCCCAATTTGCTCCTCCTGAAATCGTCTCTTTCGCGGTAACGGACAATCATCGTTCCACCGCGGTCATGCGCCGGCTTGGCCTGCATCACGATCCGCACCGCGATTTCGACCATCCCCGAGTTCCCGACACGCATCCGCATCTAAAACGCCACGTGCTCTATGCGATCAGCCGTCAGCAATGGGAACGAGGGATCGGCTGACGCCGTATGCCCTTGCGGCTGTCGTCGCTGACCAGAGGAAGAGGATGTGCTGCATTCCGGCCCGAACTGGTTGCGGGATGCGTCTCGGTCTATCCTTCGTCAAAATCGGGAAAGCTGTACTCTATCCCCCTCGACGAGCTTGATGCATGGGACGAAAAGACCACGGTGCGGTGCCGTGCATCTAAAGAATCCCAGTCGCTGACTTGCACCACAGATCCGAAGCGACCGCTCCTCGATGCGGCAATCGAATGGAATCATGCGGTGCTTCATGCGGCGAGCGAGCGACTGTTCGAAGGGTCGGTAGAGGGCAACGTGTCGGTGAAGCTTGCCGCGATTGCGGACTGGATCGAGAACCGCGATCCACACACCGTCTTGCTTTCCGGCAATGTAAAGGTTGAGCAGGCTGACATCGCACTGAAACGCGCAGTGTCCGCGGCGGAGGTGTCCGAGCCGCTCGCATGTCTCTTTCGCCTGCTCACGCTCGACCCGATCGAGATCCGAGTTTTCCTTTCTCGCATTCGGACCGGAATTCGATCCGCGCTACCAGCGCTGGATTTCGCTGCTGCTGGACGATTCCAGCCAACGCGTGGGAGCCCTCGGCCTGTTCGCTGAACTGCTGGGGGACCTTCCGAAATTGTCGGGCATATCGCGTCGGCTGGCCGGCTGTCGTTCTGGCGGCTGTTCGACACGAAGGCAGGCGCGGCAGTTAGACGACTTGAATGGGAAGATCTTCGCTTGGGAAAGTTTGGTTGCAGGGGCGTGAAACCACAGAGACTTGTATGGCCTTCTTCGGATGTAAGCACTGATAAGCAGCCCATGCCTCGAAGCACATTCGCGCCGGTGGTCAACGAGCAGATTCGCGTGTCAGAAAATGGAGACTGCCGCCTAACTCGGAAACGACGAGCCTCCGGTCGTCCCAAACGAGGACGGACACTGGTCGCGTCAGGCCGTCGAGAATGATCTTTCGGTCGGGTGTCATTTTATTGAGCTCGAGCAACCGCCCGCTACCCTTTTGAAAACCTTCTTTTTGGTTATAGGTGCCGTGTTCGAGGACAAGCATCTCTCCATCATTGTCGAAAGCGATACTCACTGGCGCATTGAGTCCTTCGACGTCAAGCTGCGGCTTCAACGCATGGCCGGCTTCGGGAAGCGAAACGATCTTTCCAGCACCAGCAAGGAAAGGAAAGCCGCCGAACAACGCAATATAGAGGCGCCCGTCTCGAAGGGCGATGCCGGTCGGCACCGCGTCGACTTCGTAGCTGTTGCCTTCCGCGAACTCCGTCGGCGAAAGGTTGCGCAACCCCGTGGCCGCTTCCGCCATGCGGCGGAATGTCATGAGCGTGATTTTCCGGCCGTCCGCCTGCAGGCGTTCGATACTGTTTCGCGCGGAGTCGATCACATAGTAGGTTCCGCCCGCCACGATGAAATCGAACGGATTCCAGAAATCGCTGCTGATGATACGGGCCTGACCAGCAGCATCGACCGCAACGAGGGCGTGGTCGAACGGATCCTCGTCGGAATTGACCGGTTTCCATCCCTGGGCAACGACAAAGACATCGCCGGCCCGGACGACACGATAGGGACCGGTCGGGTCGCCGATCACGTCGAGGCCATGAGGAAATATCGGACCGAATGCGACAAGCTTGCCATCCATGCTACGCCGGTAAAGCCGGCCGCTGGCGAGATCACTGACGAGCAAGGTCCCGCCGTCGCGGGAGAGACCTGCGAAGGCCGCGTCCGGCATGTTGAAGGTCTCGAGCTTATAGCCGGGCGCAACCGCCGGCTCGGCGCCGGCACCGGCTGCCAGGAACAGAAGACCAGCCGCAATCATCAAGGCGCAGAACGGACGCATCGGAAGCCACCATTGGCTGAGAAACGGAATTCGGGATCATAGGCGAGGCGATAGGTCGTGGTAAGGTGATTGGGATCGCTGTTCCACGAGCCGCCGCGAAGCACGCGGTATAGCCCGGTGCTTCTTGCGAGGGTCCCGCCTTCATACGGCGCATAGTAATCGTTGGTCCATTCCCAGACATTGCCGATCAGATTGAGTACGCCCTCTTGGCTCGCGAGCAAAGGCATCCGCAGGCGCGGTCATTGCGTAGCCATCGCGCGCGTCGGCGGTGCAACAGGCATCCGCTCCGGAATTTGCCCGCATATTGTCCGGGGGCGCGGCGCCCCATGGAAACGCGCCGCCCTCCGTTCCTCGCGCTGCCCTCTCGTATTGCTGCTCCGACGGCAGAGCCAATCCGTAGTGGCGGCAAAAGGCATCGGCGTCTTCCCAGTTCACCCCGACGACCGGCCGGTCGTCCAATCCCAGGATCGGGTGATTTGCGTAGAAGGCCGGACGGTGACCGGTGGCAGCAACGAAGCGTCCGTATTGCCGGTTGGTGATCTCGGTACGATTGATCGCGAACTCCCGGCCTTCAAGCACGCGGCGCGGGCGTTCGTTTTCGGGACCGGCATCACGGCCGAAGACGAACACGCCCGCAGGAATTTCAATCAGCGGATTTCCAATGATCGGGCCGACATCGGCAGCGGCCGCGCGGAATGCAAGGGTGACCGCCATCGCCGCCGCGCAAAGGCTAGAAGTCAACACGATATTGCGTCTCTCCATCGAACAGAAACACCCGATCCGTGGCAACCTTGACGCCGATCTGCTGGTCGATCTGACCGGTGAAATTCTTGTCGGCGCGCAAGGTCATGAGCTGGCCACCCAACCGCAGGCTGACATGCGTGTTTTCACCGGTGAGTTCCACCGAATAGATCGGCGCAACCAGGTTGACGTCCGCATCCGCAGCTTCGGTCGGATGGACGTCTTCCGAGCGGACACCGAGGACGGCGCGAGAGAGGTTTGCCTGGCCGATACCCCCCACCTTGAGGCCGGCGCTAACGAATACACCGTTCCTCACTTCCCCCGGAATCAGGTTCATCGGCGGCGAGCCTATAAATCCGGCAACGAAGAGGGTGCGCGGATCGTTGTAGATTTCTCGCGGCGTCCCGAGCTGCTCGATCACGCCCTTGTTCATCACGGCCACGCGGTGGGCAAGCGTCATGGCTTCTATCTGGTCGTGGGTGACATAGATCGTTGTGACCTGCAGTTCATGTTGAAGGTGCTTCAGCTCGGCGCGCATCTGGGTGCGAAGCTTGGCGTCGAGATTGGACAGCGGCTCGTCCATGAGAAAGACCCGCGGCGTGCGCACGATGGCCCGCGCGAGCGCGACACGCTGGCGCTGGCCGCCGGAAAGTTCCTTCGGCAGCCGCGACAACAGCGTGTCGAGTTCCACACGTCGTGCGACCTCGACTATTTGCCGTTTGCGTTCGGCGGACGGAACTTTGCGGATCTTCAGCGGGTAGCCGATATTATCCTCCACCGTGAGGTGGGGATACAAAGCATACGACTGGAAGACCATTGCGACGTCGCGATACTTCGGCAGGACACCGTTAATGCGGTCCGCGTCAATGTAGATGTCGCCGGACGTCGCTTCCTCGAGACCCGCGACCATGCGCATGGTCGTCGTCTTGCCGCAGCCGGAGGGGCCGAGCAGAACGAGAAACTCCTTGTCTTTGACTTCGAGGTTGAAGTTGGCCACGGCGAGGAATTCGCCGAACTTCTTGTAGACGTTGTTGAACGTGACGGACGCCATAGGTTTCAGCCTTTGACGGCGCCCAGGGACAATCCCCGGACGAGGTGCTTCTGGACGATCAGCGCGAAGATGATGATCGGAATGCTGGCTAGGAAACCGGCGGCGCTGATCTCGCCCCAATGAGTGGTGTACTGAGTTACCCGGCCGGAAATGCCAACCGGCAGCGTCATCGACCGCTCCGTCTGGGTCAGGATCAGCGCGAGCAGAAACTCATTCCAGGCAAGAATCAGGCTGAAGATCGCCGTTGCGGCGATGCCGGGCCGTGCCAACGGAAGGGCTATCCGGAGAAAGGCCCCCCAGCGCGTGTCACCATCGACCATCGCGGCCTCCTCAAGTTCGGGTGGGAGATCCTGGAAGTAGCTCTTCATCATCCAGGTCACGAAGGGAAGGTTGAAGGCGGTGTAGGCCACGACGACAGCAAGCCTGGTGTTCAGCAGGTTGAAAAAGTTGAAGAAGATGAACAGCGGGATGATCGTCACAATCGGCGGCATCATACGCGTGGATAGGATCCAAAACGAGATCTGGTAGCGCCATTGGCCCGGATACTCGAAGCGGGCCAGGGCGTAGCCGGCCATGGTACCGAAGATCAGAGAGACGATCGTCGTCGCCATGGCGATGGCCAGACTGTTGAAGGCGTAGGTCAGGAACGGCTGCCCTATGAAGGCCGCTTCATAGTGCTTGAGGGTCGGCGAAAAATCGAACCACACCGGCGGCACAGCGAAGATGTCGATGTCGAGCTTGAATGAATTCTGGGCAAGCCAGTAGACAGGAAAGATGGTGATGAACAGCACAAATGCCATCCCCAGATAGGCCAGCATCCGGAGTATCCCTTCACTGGTTCGATGCCGTGCGCGGGTTGCCATACGGTGCCCTCCTCAATCCGCCAGCCGCAACCGCTTGATGAACCAGGTGCTGAAGCCGACCGTTACGAACAGCACCACCAGCGAGATCGCCGCGGCATAGCCAATGTCGACGAATGTGAACGCGACCTTGAAGATATAGAGGCTGAGCGTCTCGGTTGCCCCCGCTGGGCCGCCCACGGTGAGGATGAACACCAGATCGAACAGCCTGAGCGCATCCATGATTCGGAGGAGCAAGGCGATGGCGATCACCGGCTTGAGGAACGGAATGGTCAGGTCCCAGAACTGGCGCCAGGCGGAGGCGCCGTCAACCTGCGCGGCCTCATAAGGCTCGCTCGGCAGGCTTGCCAGCCCCGCCAACATCAGCAGAAAGATGAACGGCGTCCACTCCCAGACATCTGCCGCGATGATCGTTGCCATGGCGAGGTTGACATCGCCGGCCCACGCCTGGGCGGGCAACCCGAGGCGGTACATCAACTCGTTGAGGACACCGAATTGCGGCTGATAAATAAGCTTCCACGTCAGCGCCACGGCGATCGGCGGGATCATCATGGGGACCAACAGGATTGTTTTGAGGAAATTCAATCGGCGAATGTATTTGTCGAAAAGCAGGGCAAGGCCGAGGCCGAGGAGAAATTCAAGCGTCACCGCGACGCTGGTGAACACCACCGTGTTCCTGACGGCGAGGTGAAGTTCGGGATCGGTGAGCATCCGCGCGAAATTGCCGAGACCGACGAACTCGCGAGGCACACTCGGGTCGGGGCTGACCTTTTGTAGCGCCGCGGTGAGCATGTAGACGGTCGGAAATAGCGTCAACCCCGCGAGGATCAGGAGAGTCGGCGCCAGCATGAGGATGCGCAGGTGACGCTCTGCCCATCGCTCCAGACCGCCACCCGGCCGAAGCTGCGCCGTCAATGTGCCGCTTTCGGACCTCACCATCAGCCCCTCCTATGAGCTCCTCTCCCGGCGCAGTGCCGTCGCCGTTCGCAGGGCGAGGTCCCGAAACCCCGCCCACATCTGGCTGCTCCCTCCTGCATTTCCCCGGATCGGATTCGATTTGGGGATAAATCATGCATCAGATCAAAGTGTTCGAGCAGTCTTTGTGCGTCCGCATGGACTTACGGCGCGCTAGTACATGTTCGTAATCTTTGAGATTGCTTCCTGCGCGTTCTTCAAAGCCTCGTTCGGTGTGACAGTGCCCGCAACCGCTTTGGAGAGCTCGATGCCGAGTGCGTTCTCGATCTCGGGCCATTTGGGATGGCGCGGCCGCGGCGTCGAGAAATTGATCGCCTGCATCAGCGTCGGGTAATGCCGGAATTGCGGCTGCGACGTTAGTTCGGGATCCGTGAACACCGAGAAGCGGACCGGCGGATTGCCGCGCGTGGCGGAAATCTTGATCTGCTCGGGCGAGGTCGCCCAGCTCATGAAGTCGAAGGCTTCCTGCTTGTTCTTCGAAGCCGACGTTATGCCCATGGTCCAATGTCCAATCTCCGACGAGCCGGCGTGTGTGCCTGCCGGCATCGGCGCGTAGGAGATCTTGCCGACCACCTGGCTCTGGCTCGGGTCCTCGAAGGTGGCGACCCAGTTCGGCCAGTTGATCGATGAGGAGGCGATACCCGACGTCATTGCGCGACCGACGTCCTCGGGCCCGAAGCTCTCGACGCCCTTGGGCGAGATCTCCCTGAGCGTCATGAACATCGTCATCGCGTCCTTGGCTTCCTTAGTGTCAAGTGTCACTTTGGTGCGGTCGGCATTGAAGAGATTGGCACCGTACGACCACAGGAGCGGCATGAAATCGGCGACCACGTTATTGCCTTGTCCGCCGCGGAACACGTAGCCGTAGAACCGTCCTCCGCCGGCATCGGTGATCGCCTTGGCTGCCTTGTAGACATCGTCCCAAGTTGCAGGCGTGCCGGCGAGTCCCGCCTGAGCGAACTTGGCACCGTCATAAAAGAACATCTGTGCGTTGCCGACATAGGGAATGCACACGAACGGGCCAGTATTGTATGGGTTGCGGCAAACCGACAACGACTTTGCCAGGAAGTCATTGTCGGGGCCCGGAACCCCAAGCTTGGCGAAATAACTGCTGAGATCCTCGAGATGGCCATTCTCGGCGAAGAACGGGATCCATGGATCGTCCATCAGCACGATATCGAAAGCGCCCGATTTTGTCTGGCCAGCATTCGCTGCCTTCTCGAAAACGTTGGCGTAAGGGGCCTGGACGATTTCGACCTTTGTGCCCTTCATTTTCGCGTAGTCGTCGGCAGCGGCTCTAAGGCCGTCGCCCTCGCTGCCCGAAGGCACGAGGATCGTGATGTCGGCCCATGCGACTCCGTTGATCGCGAGTGCGGACGTCGCAATAGCCAAGGTGAGAAACAATTTGCGAAGCATTGCACACCTCCCATTTGAAGCTGTTATCCAGAGGCCATTCATAGGGGGCCTCGCCCTTTCCGGCATGGCGGAAAATGCTACTTCGACGCCCGTGCGAACCACTTTCCGACAAACCGAAACATCCCCCGCATCTCCTCCTGGAGCTGGGCGTATTCCCGACGTTAATTTTATCACATCGAGAGCTATATTTAGAGAGCTTATATTAGCATTCTGTGGACTTTCGCCCTAGCGAGTCAGAGAGGTTCGGGAACTAGGTTCTTGGTTTCCTAGTGCCTGGTTGTGCCATTGTTCCCGCGGCAACTCATCGCCTGCGATTATTTTTCTACACGCAAAAAGGCTCGCCTGTTTTGAACTGACGCCATAAAATTGGACAACAACCTTCGGGTTCAGTTCATTTGGGCGGGCTTTGTACTGGTTGCGGGGGAGCGCAACCAACGATTCCTGCGATTGATCGAGCGACACATATCAAGGCTCGCAGCATAAACGGCCAGCGGTGGCCTTGAATGGAGTCCTCCCAATACGCTTGGAACCTGAAGTCGCAGTGCGCGGAAATTGCTTTGGTCAGGCATCAGCAGATTTTAAGATTTCCTCGCGCGAAAACCACTCCTCCTTCGTCATGGTTTTGACATCGAACTGATCGCGCGTCCGGGCATAGGTGTTGCCGCCCATTCGTCCGACTGCATCCATCATCTGCTGATCGACATGGAAGTTCGAGGGGTTGACCGCATCGCTTCGGACAAAGACGCCGAGCACCTCTCCAAGAATGATCTCGCGGGCCGGGCCGACCTGCAGGGTCGTGTGGCGGCGGCATTCGAGCGCAGCCGGTGCCGACAGGATGCGGGGGCTTCGCACCATCTGTCCAGGCGCCGTCGCCAGGCCGGCCTCGGCAAGCTCGCTCACGTCGGGGCCGAACTTGATCGCACAGATTTCCATCTGGTCAACGAGTGCCTGATCGACGATGTGGATGGTGAACTCCCCTGTTTCGCGGATGTTGCGGGCGGTATCCTTGAAGCTCATATCGGAATAGTTCTCGACGCCGATGGCGACGACGGCTGGATCGTGCGTCAGCACATTGAAGAAGCTGAATGGACCGGCATTGGGTTCGCCATCCCTGCTCACCGTGGTGATCAGGGCGATCGGCCGGGGAATGACCGTTCCGATCAGGAGCTTGTACCGCTCCCGTTCTGTCAGGGCTGCGAAATCGAAATGGGTGTGTTCTTTTTTGTTGGTCATTTATGCCTCCGCAGCGACGCGAAATATTTCAAGCGGGGTGTGGCGGCTGAGATTTTCGAAGCCGTCCTTGGTCACGACATAGAGGTCGCCGATGTTGCAGCCTGCGGACAGAGGTTCGAGCCATTGGGTGTGAAGAACGAACACCATGCCCTCCTCCAGCCGGTCATAATTGTGAGACGAGATGTTGAAGCTGTTCTGGCCGCCAGCCATGCCGACGGAGTGTCCGAGGTTCGGGTTGTGGGGGCCTTCCGTCGCGGGATAGACGTGCATCAGCTTGCGTCCCTGCGCTTCCCAGTCCACGTCCTTGACATATTGTTGCGGGATCAGCCGCGCCTGACCGTCCGGCATCGAGGACCAGTTATAGGGCATGGTGCGCGCTTCCGGGGAGGTCAGCATGCCCCGCTCGATCATCGGCTCGAAGGCGGCATTGTTGATGTCGCGCATCAGGGCGCCGGGCCGGATTAGCTTTTCGGCGCGTTTGACGCCGTCGGTGCAGACGGCGAGCACCTCTTCCTGGCGTTTGGTGATATCGCCGACCGCGATCATCCGCGCCGTCTGCGCGGTATAGCCGCGATAGGTCACGTTGGAGATGTAGAGGTTGATCAGATCGCCAGGCCGGACAATGTGCCCATAGGGCTTGCCGCAATGCGTGCCGAACTCGTTGATGCCGATCTGGTAACCGTCGCCGGTTTCTCCACCGAGCGCAAGCTGGGCATAGCTAAAGGCCGAATAGATTTCATGGTCGGTCACGCCGGGCTTGGCGACATGATAGGCTGCCTGCGTGCCGATGCTGACCAACTGCGCGGCGGCGCGGAACAGTTCGATCTCGCGCGGCGATCGGACCTTTTGCATGCGGTCCAGGATGCCGTTATCGGCCACGAAGTTGGTCTTTGGAAGCTGCTCCTCCAGAGCAGCCCAGAAGGTTAGCGAGGTCTTGTCGCCGATCCGGCCGATCTGGGCCTTTGCAAGGCCGAGATTGCCGAGGACCTCGGCGCATTTTTCGGCGGTCTTGATGATGGAATCACCGGGACGATCCGAATATTCCCGGCCGATCGGGCCGATCTGCCAGATTTCATCGACCAGCACCGGTTCGCCGCCGGGTGGGAGCAGCACGGACTGCGTGAAGAAGGACAGCAGCACCATCGCCTTGTCCGAATCGGTCGGAATGATCAGCACGCCTTCGCGCATCCAGTCGCAGATATAGCGGAGATAGGCGTTGGACGTATGGAACCAGCCAACGCCGCCCGTATGAACGATGAGCGCATCGTGACCAGCCTCGACGGCCTGCCGCCGGATGCGGCGCAGGCGGTCTTCGAATTCCTCGACCGGTAGTGAAAGCGGTGCTGAGAATTCGAAATCCGGTTGGAAATTGGCCAACAGCGATCCCATCCGATAGGCGCCAGTCTTGGTTGCGCACATGTTCATTGAGCTATTCCTTCAAAATTCAGCAAAAGTTGGTTTGTTCGCATGGATCATGCCTGCTTCGGCGGTGCGAGAACCCGTCTAGCGACAAGCATCACCACGAGGGTCAGTCCGATCAGAATGCCGGAGATCGCGGCTACGCGGACGTCCAGCGATTCCTCGATCAGAGCGAACATCCGCAGGGGCAGCACGGTGGTCTGGGCGTCTGCGAGGAAGAGTGAAACCGAGACATTGTCCAGCGACTGGATGAACACCAGAAACGCCCCGGCCAGAATGCCGGGCATCAGCAGGGGCAGCGTCACCCGGCGCAGCGTCGTGAACCATGATGCGCCCATGACCGTCGAGGCCTCTGCCAGAGACGGATTGAGCCCCTGTGCGACCACGGATGCGGCGCGGTACATCAGCGGCCCGAACACCACGATATGGCCAGTGACCGTCAGCCAGAGCGAAGGCTGGAGCCCGACAAAATTCGCCACGATCAGGGCGGCAAGACCATAGACCAGACTCGGCAGAACCAGAGGGGCCAGCAGCAACGGCTCGATGGTGCCGACGGTGCTGCGCCGCATCCGCGTCATGCCGATGGTGGCCGGGATCGCGAAAAGCAATGCTCCCAGAACCGCAAGACCAGCGATCTTCAGCGAATTCCAAGCCGCTATGTGCTCGGTTGCAGACCGGACCGGATCGAGCAGCGCTTCATACCAGCGGAACGAAAACCCTTCCGGCGGATATTTCAGTGTCTGTCCCGACGTGAACGACATGGTCAGCGCAATGAAGATCGGAGCGACGAGATAGAGTACGCACAGGCCGCCGAAGCCGAAGACGAAGGCCTTGTAGAGAAACGAGGGAAGTGGATTTTCTCTGATATCACGCATGGCCGACCAGCCTCTTGTGGCGGGAAATCATTGTCATCGCGACCAGCAGGCAGCCGGTCGAGATCAACAGAACCACGGCGATTGCCGATGCCAGCGGCCAGTCGAACAGCGTTCCGACCTCGCGGTAGATGAGCTGCGGCACATAGACATTGCGCGCGCCGCCGATGACGGCCTGGGTGACGAACGAGCTGCTGGTGCTGGCGAAGACGAGAATCCATCCGGCGAGCATGCCGGGCAGCATCAAAGGCAAAAGCACCGTGACGAAGATCCGCCAGGGGCCGGCACCGGAGATCTGGGCAGCCTCGCTGAACTGCACCGGCGTGCGCGACAGGATGGCGATCAGCGGCAGGATGATCAAAGGCAGGTCGATCTGGCACATCGCCATCAGCAATCCGAATTCCGTGAACATCAGGCTGATCGGGCTTCCCGTCAGGCCGAGTGCCATCAGCGCCTCGCTGATCGGTCCCTGCCGGCCGAGGATGACGATCCAGGCGAAGGTGCGCACTACATTGCTGGTGAGCATCGGAATGAGGGTCAGGAAAATGATGACCTGGCGGGCGGTCCTGCCGCTATGCCAGTACAGGAGCGCGATGGGCACGCCGAGCAAGGTCGTGCCCACCACCGTTTCCAATCCGAGCCGTGCGGTGTTGACAAGAACCCGGAAATTGAACGCATCGCCGAAGAAGCGTCCGTAGTGCTCTAGGGTAAACCCTGCGGAGCCGGAAAAACTGAAGCCGACGAGAACAGCGAGCGGCGTCGCAAAGAATGCCACCGATAGCAGAAGCATCGGAACAACGTAGGGGAAACCGCTCGCCTTCATCATCTTGATCCTCAGCCAGCGACCAGAGCGTCGAACTTGCGGATCCAGTCCGCGCGGTTCTTATTGATGGCAGCCCAGTCCGGATAGACCATGTTGGCGAGCTGATCGCGGGTAACATAGGCTTCGATGCTCGGCGTCAGGGCGACGTCCTTGTTGGTCGGGAACATTTCCGTCGGCGGCATTTTCAGCATGTCCTGCGCGGCCTTGGAGATGGCGGCATCCATGTAGGCATAGGCCGCATCCAGGTTCTTGGCGCCCTTGGTCAGATGGATGTTGACCGGGGCAGCCGGCGAGCCGGTTTCGGGCTGAACGAACTCGGCCTTCATGCCCAGCGATTTCAGGCGGGCGACGTTGCCGGTCGAGCACATGAAGACGGCGATCTCGCCCTGCTGGAACAGCGTCATCTGGTGGTTGGTGCTGTCGACGACACCCTTCAAGTGTTCCGGATTGTCCCTGAACAGCTTGAAGACGGCATCCATGTCGGTCGGTCCCGAACCGAAGATCCTGGCGATCTGGCTATAGGCCATGACGGCGGTGTTCGAGGCAAAGCCGGTCCAGGACACCTTGCCCTTGTAGGCCGGATTTTCGAACAGGTCGCGATAGCCTTTCGGCTTCGGCACCATATCCGGGTTGTAGGCGATGCCGTTGACTTCGATGGTGACGGTTGGGCCATATTCGCCCTGGAAGGCCGGAGCGAGCATGCCCCAGTTCTTCAGCCGGCTCGGATCGATCTTCTGGATGAGATCGTTCTCGATGGCAGTGGCCATCTGGCCCGGCGACATCAGCAGCGTGTCGTAGGGAGGGTTGCCAGGGCTTGCCATCACCTTGGCCAGTTGGTCCTGCGCCATGGCGGGAGCGATCGTCAGACCGTAGCCTTCCTGCTGCAGGATTGGCGTGAGTGCCTTGCGATAGCCATCCTCCCAGTTGCCCGGGAAGGTCGCGGCGACGGCCGTGCCGCCGGCCGCGCGGGCGGAGAATGGAAGCGCGGCAACTGCGGCAGCGCCGGCAGCCAGCATGCCGAAGTGGCGGCGGGTAATGTTGAAGTTTTTCATCCTGTTCACCTCTGTTGGTTGTGTTGGTTGGTTCATTCTCTTGGGGGAAATTCCCGGTTACCCCGGAAAGGCATGACACCTGGAGGTGTCGATCTCCGCGAAAAGTGTCGTTCCCGGTTCGGGAATATGGGTGGAAGGTCCCCGGACCTCTGACGAGCGCAGGCCGGTGCCGTCATCCATGACGAGGTCGTGGACGAGCGATGGCCCCAACGGCACGGAGACCGTCAGCTTGGCGGCAAGCGAGTTTTGGCTTTGCACCGGCATCAGACGAACATTCTCGGGACGGAAGGTGATCGCCACGTTCGATCCCGGCGTAAAATTCAGGCGGCGCGGCAAAACGAGGGACTGTTCGCCGGGAAGACTGATCACCGTGGCCTCGGCATCCAGTCGATCGACCGTGCCATTGAGTATGTTAGCCTGACCAATGAACGCGTTGACAAACAGTGTCTTCGGCCGGTCGTAGACCGCCATCGGCGTGTCGATCTGTTCCACATTCCCCTTGTTCATCAGCACTAAGCGGCCTGCGAGGCTTTGTGCCTCCTCCTGATCGTGCGTCACGATGAGCGTGGTGATCCCAAGCGTTTTTTGCAGGTGAAGAAGCTCGACCTGCAGATCGAAGCGAAGGGCGCGATCCAGTGCGCCGAAGGGTTCGTCGAGCAGAAGCAGGGACGGACTCCCGGCAATGGCGCGGGCGACGGCCACGCGCTGCTGCTGCCCCCCGGACAGTTCGCGCGGCAGCCGGTTTCCATATCCGTGCAGTCTGACAAGCGACAGCATCTCGTCGACACGCGCCCTGCGCTCGGCCCGCGGGACCTTTTGGCAGGCGAGCGGATAGGCGATATTTTCCGCGACGGTCAGGTGCGGAAACAGCGCATAGTTCTGAAAGACCATGCCGATGCCCCGTGCTCGCGCCGAGACATTGGCGAGATCGTCGTCCCCCAGTATGATGTTGCCTGCCTTCGGATGGATCAGGCCTGCGATGGCGCGCAGGACCGTCGATTTGCCGCAGCCGCTCGGGCCGAGCAGCGCGACGATCTCGCCCGCCTCGACATCGAACGAGACGTCACTGACGGCGTTTTGCCCGCCGTAGCTGTGGGTCACACCCCGGACACTGAGCCGCTTTCGATCGGCCGTCTTTGCAATGTCTAGCATTTGGCTTCCCTGATCTTGCGTTGTGGTCACTGACGATTCAGCCCCTTCGTCGCGAGACGAAAATGCGGACTAGTCAGAAGTGTTGCGTCAAACGTGTTCATGCAAAGGGAATAGCAAGGGCCGTGCCAGTTTGAATTTCCGACGTTCCACGATTTTACAACCAACTGAAATGAAATAAATATTTTTGATTTATATACATTCGAAACTTTATAATTATATATATCTCTGCATTTGTGCGAATTTTATGTTTGCGTAAAGTTTCACCAAAGCATCGCATTTATAAGCACGCTTTTGACCATAAATTGAACGATCACTCCCCGACGCGGTGCAAAGACACACCCTCAAATCATCGTATGGCGCCACCTTAATGGCGCACCAATCGAAGCTGGAAGCCGGAAACTCTTCAAGTATGCCTGAAAAATGGCCGTCAGGCGAAAATTTACGCATACCTCTTTCGAAAAATTGTGCGAAATAATGTCCGAAAGTTTGTATTAAAATAATAAATTCACAAATACTGATTTAATTTCATTGCGTTATAATCACCTAGACGCAACTGGCACGACGATTGCGTTGCTGATCCCAGGAAATTCACACAAGCGAGAACGATAAGGGGATCCCATGAACAACGTGCAGAAAAACTTGAAGGCAGGTTTGGCAGGCGCAGTGATCACGTTGATGGCCGCCTCCTCATTTGCGGCGGAGAGTGCGGCAGTCAAAATGGTGCCCGATACCGACGTGGCAACACTGCCGGGCGTCGCCCTTACGCAGAAACTGGCAGACGCATTGCCATCGTCGATCAAGTCAGGCGGCGTGCTGAAGGTCGCCACCGACCTGACCCCGCCCATCAGCTTCCATGCCGACGATGGAAAGCTGATCGGGATCGATGCGGACATCGCCGCAGCGCTTGGCGTCATCCTTGGCGTCGATGTCCAGATGACAGATGTCGGCGCAGGTGCGGCGATCGTTCCCTCCATCCTGTCTAAGCGTTTCGACATCTCGATCTCCGGGATCAACGACGACCTCGAACTCGAAAAGCAGGTCGACGTCATCGCCTATATGTACGACGCGACTACGATCATGACGATCAAGGACAATCCCCTCGGCATCCAGGCAATGACCGACCTCTGCGGCAAGAAAGTCGCCGTCCCGGTCGGTACCTTCCAGGGAAAAATGGTCGAGGCGGCGTCTGCGAAATGCGCGACCCCGATCGACATCATGTCCATCCCGAAGATGCCGGATGTTCTTCAGGCCGTTCGCACCGGCCGCGCGGATGCGACCGTCAATGGCTACGCCACCAGCGTGTACACCACGGCCAACCAGACCGGCAACGGCAAGGGCCTGCAGGCGCTTCCTGATATCCGCCTTGCTGTCGGCTATCTCGGCATGCTGACCGCCAAGGACAATCCGGAACTGCGCGACACGGTGGTCGCCGCCCTGCAGCAAATGGTCGATAGCGGGGCCTACGAGACCATCATGAAGAAATGGGGCCTCGGCCCGCTCGCCGTGAAGACCGTCAAGGTCAACGACGCAGCCAACATGCCGGTGGATTGAGCCCATGTCCCTGTTTGCGGCTCAACCGGCGTCACTGACCCTTGCCCCGCCATCAGCTAAGCCGATCCGGTGGGGCCAGATCGCAATCGGTGCCATAGCGATCCTTGCGCTGGCATTCTTTGCCCAAATCGTGGCGCAAAGCCAGAGCGTCCAATGGGCCGAGATACCGCGCTATCTCGTCCATTCCTCCATCCTGAGCGGTGTTCTCCTGACGCTTGAGTTGACAGCCGGCGCCATGGTGTTCGGGATCGTCCTTGGATGCATTCTGGCGCTGATGGCAACGTCGGAGAACCTGGTTCTCAAGGCTCTGGCTGCCGCCTTCGTCTGGTGGTTTCGCGGCGTGCCGCTGATCGTCCAGATCTTCTTCTGGTTCAATATCGCGCTCTTCATCCCGCAGGTCGGGGCGGGAGACTACAGCATCTCGATCAACGACCTCGTGACGCCGGCACTGGCGGGTTTTCTGGCGCTCGGGCTGCATGAAGCCGCAAACATGGCGGAGATCATCCGAGGGGGGCTGATTGCAGTCGATCGAGGACAACGCGAAGCTGCAACCGCTCTTGGCCTGAAGAACCGGCAGATTTTTCTGACCGTTATCCTGCCACAGGCAACACGTCTCATCGTCCCGCCGACAGGAAACCAGGCCATCGGCATGCTCAAGGCCAGCGCCATCGTGTCGGTCATCGGCATGCAGGATCTGCTGACGCAGGCGCAGGCGATCTACGCCCGAAACTTTCTGGTCATCGAACTGCTGTTCGTCGCCTCGATCTGGTACCTCGCGATCACCACCGTGGCATCGATCGGCCAGCACTATCTCGAAAAGAGTTTTCTGCCCAAGAACCGCCACTCGGCAGAGAAGCCCCGCGCCTGGCGGCGCGCATCATGACCGCCGGGGAATTGAAAAAACGACTTCACACGACCAAGGACGCCATCGAAGTGCGTCCGATCAGGAAACATCAAGGAGTTTTGATATGAAACTGGGTATCGACAGCATTAAGCTGCCAGAGTCGAAAAAACGGGGTCCTTTGGCTAACCTCGATCACGTCAAGGAACTGGGGCTGGCAGGCATCTTCTTCAGTACGGCGCTCGACATGAGTCCCACTGTCGACCTCGGCGAACTGCGAGACATCCGATCGAAAGCCGACGAACTGGAGCTCTATCTCGAGAGTGGTATCGGCAAGATCAATCCCTATTGCAGCGCCGAGGAACCGGCGCTGCGGGCCATTGGTGACGGCGACATCATAGCCGGCTTCACGCGCATGATCGAGGCGAGCGCCGCCATCGGCTGCTTCGAGTTGTGGGTCGCACCAGGCAACTTCAAATCCGAATATCGCGGCCGGATGGCCAACGACCGTTTTCGCACGGACGTGACCTGGGAAGAGCAGTTGGCCGGCATCGAGAAGGTGCTGCAGAAGCTCGCTCCCGTGGCACGCGCGAACGGCGCACATATGAATATCGAAACTCACGACGAGATTACCTCCTTCGAGATTCTGAGATTGATCGAAAAGGTCGGCTCTGACTGCGTCGGCGTCGTCTTCGATACGGCGAACGGGTTGCAGCGGGCGGAACATCCGGTCTTCGCCGCCAAACGCCTGGCTCCCTATATCCGCCAGACGCATATCAAGGATGCCTATGTCGGGCGCGCGCCCGGCGGTCTCGATTTCCAGACCCGGCCCTGCGGCGGCGGGATCGTCGATTTCGCCACGATCCTACCCATTCTTGCGGAGGCAAACCCTGCGCTGAACCTGTCGCTCGAAGCTGCTCAGTCTGTGGACGACAAGCGTCGCAAGGCGAATCCGCGCCAGTGCATCGAGATCGACGATCCGATCTGGAGAGCCGACCACCCCGATCTGACGCCGGATGAACTCGCCGCGTATATGGCGACGGTCGATGCCTATGAAAAGCGGGTCGCCTCCGGTGAGGTTGCCGATTGGGAAGCGTATGAGGCGAGCCAGTACGGCTACCCGACCTACGAGCACCAGTCCTATGGCTTTGATGCGGCGATCTGCTTCATCAAGCAGTCGGCCCGCCATATCGAGGCAATCTGCCGGGATAAGGGCATCGCCCTATCCTCCCCGGCGCAGAAACAGAAGGCGGCCTAGTCGCCAGCCGGGTGTTGGCGGCATTGGCTGCCAACACCCGAAATCGTCGCGCACAACAGCAGGTCAGACTTGCGCACAAACATTCTTATAGAAATAATTATAGCATAACGATATCAGATGCGGTGACTAGTTCGGGTGGAGACTCGAACCCGAATCTGACCCGGAGACGGCAATGAAGAAAACGCGCCGCCAAAGCGCCAAGACCACGCCCGCCGCCAATGGCGGGGCAGAAACTGCCGACAACAATGACGATGTTTCGGAGCGCATTCGCACTACGCTGGCAGCTGCCATTGGCGAAGGCGCGCTGAAGCCGGGCACCAAGATTTTGGAGGAAGCAATCGCCGAGCATTTCAGCGTCAGCCGAACGGTAGTCCGCGGCGCGCTTGGTGTACTCGAAAGCGACCATCTTCTTGAGCGAAAGCGAAACCGCGGCACGTTCGTGGCCGAGCCAAGCATTGAACAGGCCAAGAGCCTTTTCGAAGCACGCCGAAAGCTAGAGCGGCTCCTCCTGGAGCTTGTCGTCACACGAGCGACATCGGAGCAACTGGATGCGCTTCAGAAGCTGACGGACGAGGAAGAACATATCCATCACCACGGAGACGAGAAATCCAAAACGGTTCTTTCCGGCAAATTCCACATCGTTCTGGCCGAGTTGACCGGTAACCCGGTGCTGACCGAAATGCTCGCGAAGATCGTCGCGCGTCTCTCCCTCGTCATGGCCCTGTATGAAGAGGAGCGCAAAGACGACTGCGGCGCTGACCACCATCGCATGATCGTTGCCGCCCTGAAGGCCAAGGACTTGGAGAAGGCGCAGCAACTGATGGATCACCATTTGGCCGACATCGAGGGCCGGGTTCGGCTGACCGAAGGACAAGGCGACCGGCATACCTTTCTGGCGGTGCTGGAGAACTTTTCCTGACACTGGCGATTGATCGTTTAGGGTCGACAGCGATCGCCTTGAATGGATTTGAACCCGCTTGCCCCGTAATCTAGTTGTGCGGATGAAGCGACCTCTTCACGGGCGGCTGAGCGCCGCTCGCGACATGACCGGGAGGGCTTTGGTGACCATAGCGGCGGAGACGCGCGGCTGGGAGATGATGAGATAGATCAGCGCCAGCAAGCAGTCTTGAAGAGACGCCGACCGACAATCCGTCGCTCTTATTTACGCTCAAACACGCTTTCAGCGCAGAGAACAGCCGATTTTCGCATCACCATTGGTTGCGAAGTGAGCCTGACCCGATTTGCCTGCGGAACCAAGTGATTGTTTTTGTTGAATAGAAGATCTGAATCGGGGAATTTCGGTCAAAGAAAAACCCCGGCAACTTGTGGAGTTACCGGGGTTTTCTGGATTTTGTATTGGTTGCGGGGGCTCGCAACCAACGATTCCTGCGATTGGTCGAGCGCGAAATTCCCAAATTGGCTGCGTAAGGAAGCAGTAGTTTGGTCTTGAAAGAATATGGACTTGCGACCTGCTCATCAGAATCTCTAAGTCACTGAATCTCCAATTACTTTCTTACGCGGATCGTTGGTGCAGCGTATGGCCCACTTATGGAACATTCTTTGAGGTGCGTTCCAGAACTTACCGCTCTTGCTCTTTATGCAACAATTCGAAAGACGCTACGGAGCACATGTCGAGGGACTTACAAGGCTGAACACAGGAGGACCCGGATTGTGGGCCCCCATGCTTACCTGGCGAGCCAGTTACTCTTGGCGCAACTGGCTTTATAGCAAGATCTCATGGAGACGCTCGTCGTCCGCAGTCTAGGGGGATGCGGAGACTGTCCGACTTGCATACGCGGTGTGGAGGCGCTGCTGGGTCAAAGCATCCTGCTTCGGAGCGACGCCGAAAGTTCTCGAATACTCGCGACTGAATTGCGACGCGCTTTCATAGCCAACCTTGTAGGCCGCTTCAGCGACATTGGCGGCTTCTGTCACCATGAGACGGCGCGCCTCGAGCAAGCGTAACTGCTTTTGAAACTGCAGCGGCGTCATGGAGGTCAAGGCCTTGAAATGCTGATGGAAGGACGACGGGCTCATTCGCGCGATTTCTGCCAGCTGTTCGACCCGGAGTGTCTCTGCGAAATTGGTGTGCAGCACTGATACGGCCCTGACGACGCGTTCGATATTCGATTCCGGCAGCGCAAGTTTGCAAATCTCACCGCCATGCGGCCCGCTCAACAGCCAGTAGCATATTTCACGCACGATCGAAGGCGCCAGAACTGGAATTGCTTTCGGCGTCGCCAACAATCTCACTAGGCGAAGAATGCAGTCGGCCAAGGGTTGATCGACTTTGGCAACAAATGCACAGGGGCCCGATTCCTCTGACTGCACCGGAAGGGCGTCCAGCTGTTCGACGACATTCCGCAAGGTTGCCACATCGAAATCGATCAAGACGCCCACATAGGGGACCTCTTCGCTTGCCTCGACAATGCGGCCGGTCGCCGGAAGCCCTACGCTGACGACAAGGCACTCCATCGTCCGGTAGCTCAGTCTCTCTTCTCCGAAATGAAGCTCCTTTGCCCCTTCCAGCACAACGCAGAGCGACGGCCGATAGATATTTCGCATCGGCATCATCGACTGGAATGAGCGAACGATATTGAAGCCATCGATGGCTGTAGGGAACAGGCCTTGGCCCCCGCCCTGTGACTCGATGTAGTCCGTCACGGCAGCCAGCAGCGGTGCATTCATGCGCGGCTCCGGCTGCTTGCGCGGCCAGGTTAACACTTGGCTCCGCCCCGGCATAAGCTCCTCTTCTGCAGGAATAGGCAAGTTTTTTGAGAGTTCGGGCATTCTGGTCATTGGACACTCCGTCTAGCTTAAGGGTGCAACCAAGCGAGGAGTAACCTCAAAATGGCAGAAATTGTCGCCGGGTCAAGAGATCCGTCAACGGCACGGGCCAAGCCTGTACCTGACAGCAGTGAATATGTCGGAAGTTGGCGGTTCGTCGCAATCTGCGCCACACTTCTCCTGATAAACGCTTTTTCACAGATTGACCGCATCCTCCCATTCATCCTGGCGGAAAAAATCAAGGCGGACCTGTCACTGACAGATACACAAATGGGGCTGCTAACTGGCCTTGCCTTTGCAGTCTGTTACGCCCTTCTTTCGCTACCGCTTGCCCGTGCGGCCGATCGCGGCTCGCCGCGGCTCGTGCTGGTATCATGCGTTTTGGTTTGGAGCGCGATGACAGCGCTGGGTGGCGTTGCTGCAAGTTTCATGTTCCTTGCGCTCACGCGCTTCGGCGTTGCCTTCGGTGAGGCGGGAGCCGTCCCGTCCGGTCACGCATTGATCGCCCGCAAGATCGAACCTGAAAGACGTGGCCTTGCGATCGGCCTATTCGCGATGGGAATCCCTCTCGGAACCATGGCAGGTTTTGCCGCTGGCGGTGCCATGGCAGATGCCTTCGGCTGGCGCATCGTGTTGATGGGTGCGGGTGCCATCGGCATCTTGATCGGCTTGTTGACGATACTGGTCGCAGGCCCGACGCCCCGTCTGCAAAACGCAAGGACGCGCAACGAACCCTTCCTCAAGACAAGCCTTGAACTCCTGGCATCCCCGGCCTTCCGCTGGCTGTTCCTCGGCACGATCCTTCTCGGCTTTGCCGGCGCGCCTTTCTATGCCTTTTCAGTCCCGTTCCTGATCCGGACCCACGGCTTTACAGCAACCGAAGTAGGGATCTTTTTCGGCCTGTTGCAGGGCCTGATGGGGATTGTCGGCACGCTGGGCGGCGGACGCTGGTTTGACCTTGCGGCACGCTCCGGTTCCGGCAAGGTTCTGGGTCCCCCCGCCATCCTCTTCCTGATGGCGAGCGTCACCACGACTGCGGCTTTGTTCGTCCCGGTAGGATGGATGGCAATCGCCCTGTTCGTGCCTTCGATGCTCTCATTCTCCTTCATGCTGCCCTGGGGTTTCGGTGCAGCGCATCTCGTCGCCGGACCGGGTCGTCAGGCACAGGCATCGAGCCTCGTGATGATCGGGAGCGGCCTGATCGGACCGGCCCTCGGCCCCTTGTTCGTGGGTATGGCCAGCGACGCTGCAAGCGCCGCAGACATTCCGAACGGTCTCGCACTCGGCCTGTTGATCGTGCCCTTGGCGAGCATCCTGTCAGGTCTTGCCCTTCTTGTCGCCAACCAACGGGTCAGCGCTTTCCTTCGGCAACGCTGAACACGTCCTCGTCCACGCAACATCAGAACCGTTCTGAACTTAGTCAAACGGAGACACCTCAATGTCTGATACCGACAATTCCCGCCGCACGTTCCTGGCTCTCGCAGCCGCTGTCCCGTCGGCTCTCGCCATGAGCGGCATCGCGTCCGCCCAAACCACGCAAACAGCCGCCCGAAACACAGAACAACGCGTGGCAATCGTCACGGGCTCTTCGCGCGGCATTGGCGCCGCCACGGCAAAGCGTCTGGCGAGCGACGGCTACGCTGTGACGGTGAACTATCTGACCAATCGTGATCTCGCGGCTCAGGTGGTCCGCGACATCGAAGCGGCCGGTGGTCGCGCGATCTTCCGTCAGGCCGACGTGGCGGATCCGGCAGCGGTGAACGCGCTGTTCAATGCCAATGATGAGGCATTCGGCGGCGTCGATGTCGTCGTCAACAATGCCGGCATCATGAATGTCGGGCCCTTTGCCCAGATGACCGACGAAGCCTTCGATCGGATGATCGCGACCAATGTGAAGGGCAGCTTCAACGTCCTGCGCGAAGCAGCGCGTCGCGTCCGGGATGGTGGCCGGATCATCAGCCTCAGTTCGAGCATCATCAAGACGCCACCGCCTGGGACCGGAGCTTACGCTGCGAGCAAGGCGGTCCAGGTTCTGTATTCGAGCGTGCTCGCAAAGGAACTGGCTGGTCGCGACATTTCGGTCAACGCCGTTGCGCCCGGCGCCGTCGATACAGAGCTTCTGCGTCAGCACGGAGAAGAGGCGCTCAGAGGGATCCCCGAGCAGACGCCGCTGGGCCGCCTGGGGCTGCCGGAAGATATCGCAGGCACCATTGCCCTTCTGTGCTCGAAGGAAGGCGCATGGGTGAATGGACAAAACGTCTTCGCAAACGGCGGCCTCGGTTGAGACGGCCAGCCCGACAGCACCCCTCGGCCGCCAGTAAGGCCAAGGGGGGTTCCACTCGACAACGATACCTCACCATCATCGTGAAGGAGAGCATCATGAAATACAACACGCTCGGAAATACTGGTCTTTTCGTCTCTGAGCTTTGCCTGGGAACCATGACCTTCGGCGGCCAGGGGATCTGGTCCAACATGGGCAATGTCCAGCAGGAAGACGCCCAAGGTCTGATTACCCGTGCGCTTGACCATGGCATCAACTTCATCGATACCGCCGACATCTATTCCGGCGGCGTCTCCGAAGAAATTGTCGGCCAGTCGCTCAAGAACCTGGGCGTCCGGCGCGAGGACGTGGTGATCGCCACCAAGGTCTGCGGTCCGATTGGCACAGGTCCGAACGAGGCCGGGAACTCGCGGACGCATATCATGAACAGCGTCAAGGCGAGCCTGAAACGGCTGCAGGTCGACTACATCGACCTCTATCAACTGCACAACGTCGATACCGTGACGCCGATCGAGGAAAGCCTGGCAGCCCTCGATATGCTCGTCCAGCAGGGTCTGGTGCGTTATGTCGGCGTGTCGAACTGGTCGGCCTGGCAGATGGCGAGAGCCATTGGCCACAGCGAACGACTCAATCTCGCGAGGATCGCGACGACGCAGAACTACTACACGCTCGCCGGCCGCGATATCGAGCGGGAGATCGTCCCACTGGTCAAGGCGGAGCGGCTTGGCCTTCTCGTCTGGAGCCCGCTCGCCGGTGGTCTCCTCAGCGGCAAATTCGGGCGCGACAAGCAGGGAGCCGAAGGCAGCCGACGCACGACCTTCGACTTTCCGCCTGTCGCGATGGATCATGCCTACGCCGTCATCGAGGTCATGGAGCGCATCGGCCAGCGGAAGGGCGTGAGCGTCGCTCGCATAGCACTCGCCTGGCTGCTGCACCAAACGCACGTCACGAGCGTGATCATCGGCGCAAAGACGGTCGGTCAACTCGACGACAGCATCCGTTCGAACGAAGTGTCGCTCGACATCAACGAATTGGCCGAACTCGATGCGGTGAGCAAACTCCGCCCCGAATATCCAGCCTGGATGCAGCGAACGCGCCATGCGCCGGAACGACCGCCACTTGCGATCATCCAAGCGGCAGCAGAGTAGCTTGGATCCTGAAGCCCCATTTTTGATCCCTGAAGGTCGCCTCCGCCCCCAGCGACCTTTGTCCGCCGGAGACGCCTGCCCCCCGTTGCAACTCCGGCGGGCGAACCTTTTACCAGTCAACGAAGGAAAGCATCATGTCTAAACCTTGGACGCTGGACGATATGCCGTCTCAGCAAGGCCGCACGATCCTTGTCACCGGAACCGGTGGCCTTGGTTTCGAGGACGCTCTCGCATTTGCCAGAGCCGGCGGCGAAGTGATCCTCGCAGGGCGCAATCCGGCCAAGGGCGCCGATGCAGTTCGGCAGATAAGCGAGATCGTGCAGTGCGCGGCCGTCACGTTCGAGCAAGTCGATCTCGGCAACCTCGATTCGATCGAGGCGCTGGCCGAGCGGCTGAAAGGCCGTCGCGATCATCTTGATGTGCTCATCAACAATGCGGGGGTCATGACGCCTCCGGTGCGCAAGACGACTGACGACGGCTTTGAATTGCAGTTCGGTACCAATTACCTCGGTCACTTTGTCCTGACCGCCCGCCTATTGCCGCTTCTGCTGCGGGCACAAGAGCCGAGGGTGGTGACGCTGTCCAGCATTGCGGCAAGACGCAGCAATGTGGCGATCGACTTTGACGATCTGCAGGCGGCGCGGAGCTACAAGCCCATGCCTGTCTACAGCCAGTCCAAACTTGCCTGCCTGATGTTCGCACTCGAACTTCAGCGGCGCAGCGAGAAGGCCGGTTGGGGAATAACCTCCATCGCAGCCCATCCTGGCATTTCGCGGACGGACCTGCTGCACAACGCACCGGGTCGCCACAGCGCGCAAGGCCTTCTTCGCTCGCTGCTGTGGTTCTTGTTTCAGCCCGCGTCCCAAGGGGCACTGCCGACCCTGTTTGCCGCCACATCTCCGGATGCCCGCGGTGGCAGGTATTATGGTCCTAATCGGCTGAGCGAAACCCGCGGCCATCCTACCGAGGCGCAAATCCCGCCACAGGCGATGGAGCTCCGTGTCGCCAAGAGACTTTGGGATATCTCGGAACAGATGGCTGGCATCGCGTATGAGGACCAAGCGGCAACGGTGGCTGATCAGGTTTCTGGCGCGCAGCTTCTCAGACAAGAGGGCTAAGAATGGACCCGCTCGCAGATCTCGTCGACTGGATAGCGCTCTATGGCATTCTTGGCCTTTTCTCTATCGGGCTTGCAGAGCGGTTTGTTCCGGTCCTTCCGTCGTACGGCGTTCTCGTTGCCATCGGTATTGCCGCCAACAACGATGTCTGGTCGATCCACACAGCCGTCCTCGCCACGACCATGGGGAGTTTCGTGGGCGCACTGACACTCTATGCCCTTGTTCGCGCCTTCGGGAAGCAGAGGTCTGCCTCGATGTTGTACGCAGCCGGCAAATGGGTCGGACTTTCGCGGCAGCGTATCGACCTCACAATCTCGTCCCTGCGTGGCCGGGAGCAATCAATCGCCGTTACGTCACAGCTCATCCCTACCGTCCGTCTTGTTTCACCTTTGGCTGCGGGGCTAATGGGAACAGGCATCATGAAGTTCGCTTCCGGCTTGGCCGTCGGCATCGTCTCGTGGAATGGACTGTTCATCGGTGCCGGTTACCTGGCTGTGACGTTACTTCCGGGGATCAATGCGTCGGTGCTTGCTCTGAAAACCCTACTGCTTCTAATCGCAGTGGAAGCGGTCAGCGCCTTGGTATTCCGGTTGCATCTCCGGTACGCCAAGCGCCTTGGTCGAGTGCGCGATGACAAGCAAAACGACCGACGCGCTCCTGTTCTTTCGCGCTTGGCTTTCTGCGCCTCTGCAGGTTGCCTCGGTCACGCCCTCAGGGCGGGCGCTCTCATCACTCATGACCGCTGGAATCTCTGCGGATAGCGGGCCCGTGATTGAACTTGGTCCCGGAACGGGGGTTTTCACCGAAGCTCTGCTTGATCGGGGTGTTCCCGAATCGGATCTCATTCTTGTCGAATACGGCGCGGATTTCGCCCGCCAACTCGCGATGCGCTTCCCGGCAGCGAGAACCCTTCAGATGGACGCCTCGCAACTCCGCAAGATCGAACTTCAGACCTCGGCCCCGATTGGCGCCGTCCTGAGCGGTCTGCCTCTTCTATCGATGCCAACTCGGAAAGTGATCGCCATTCTCGAAGGTGCCTTTTTGCATCTTCGTCATGACGGAGCATTTTATCAGTTCACCTACGGTCCGCGATGCCCGATCCCGAGACCCCTGCTTGATCGGCTTGGCTTGAAGGCGACATTTGTCGGCGGGACACTTGCGAACGTTCCGCCCGCAGCAGTCTATCGTGTGAGCCGGCGAAGACCGCGCGCGCCACTCGGTCGGACGTATGACGTGCCCTTGAGCTTGAGTCCGCATACCTTCCTTTCGTCAGACCTGGACCGATCAGCAGCCTCTGCCGAGACCAGAAATGTCGCTTCCTTCGCGTCGCATTCCATTGCGAAGGAGAGCTAACCAGATTGTGCAGCATCTATCGCCTAATCCTCCCGGTCGGATTGCCCTACCTTGAGAGAGGTTGTGCAGCTTCGGGAGAGTGATCCCGAACAAACGCGGTTGCAACACTCAGGAGGCCAGAACCGATGTCGGACCCGCAAGAAACGCAATTCTTAAACCTCACTCGGCGGCAAGTACTGGAAGCCGGAACGGTCGTCTCGATCTCCGGAGCAATATCGACTGCGACGGCGCAGGAGCAAATACAAGGGGCGCCTTCTGCTCTTTCAGAGAATGGGATCACGGCTCAAATAGCTTGCCGGATCAACGCGCAGCCAGTCGCACTTGAGATCGATGCGCGCGCATCCTTGCTGGACATGTTGCGCGAGCGATTGGGTCTGGTCGGTGCGAAGAAGGGGTGCGACCACGGTCAATGCGGAGCCTGCACAGTCCACGTGGATGGGCGCAGGGTCGCTTCCTGTCTTACCCTCGCCGCAAAAGTCGATGGCCGCGACGTCACGACGATCGAAGGTATCGCAGGTGCTGACGGTCTACACCCCATGCAACAAGCTTTCATCGACCACGACGCATTGCAATGTGGCTACTGTACGCCCGGTCAGATCATGGCGGCCATCGCCTGCGTGAAGGAAGGCCATGCGTCTACGCCTGAAGACATCAGGGAATACATGAGCGGTAATATCTGTCGATGCGGAGCCTACGTCGGCATTGTCGCTGCGATCGAGCAGGCAGCTCCCCAGATTGAGCGAGGCTGAGCCATGAGGTCATTATCATATGTCCGCCCCAGCAACATCGGGGAAGCAATCGAAGCATTCGCTGTGGCTGGTGAAGGAGCCCGTTATATCGCCGGTGGCACGACCCTATACGACCTGATGAAGCTTGGCGTCGAACGCCCCGCTCACCTGATCGACATCGCCTCCCTCGAAGGATCTGACCGTATCGATACAAGCGGTGAGGTCCTGTTCTTCGGCGCCGGAGCGCTTATGGCGGATGTCGCCGAAAATGAGGTTGTGCGTCGTGACTATCCGGTTTTGGCAGAGAGCCTTTCGAAAGCCGCTTCTCAACAGCTTCGCAACATGGCGACCGTCGGCGGCAATCTGCTGCAGCGAACACGGTGTCCATATTTCCGGAACGGGGCAATCGGCGCCTATCCCTGTAACAAGCGGGCGCCGGGTTCGGGATGCGCGGCGATCGGTGGGCTTGATCGCGGTCAGGCCGTGCTCGGCATCAGTGATGCTTGCACGGCCGTATCACCCGGTGACTGGCCGGTTGCGCTGACGGCGATGGACGCATGGATCGAGCTTCATGGGCCGGACGGAGCACGTTCGATCCCCATCGCGGAGTTCTACCTGTTGCCTGGCGAAACGCCCCATAGGGAGTTCTCGATTGTGGCCGGCGAGATCGTGACCGGGATCTCTGTTCCGAAAACAGAGGCCGGCCGGCGCTCGACCTACCTCAAAGTGCGCGACCGCGAATCCTATGCCTTTGCCCTGGCCTCGGCCGCGGTTGCACTTGCGATGGAAGGCGATCGGGTACGACAGGCGCATATCGCTATAGGCGGCGTCGCCACCCGGCCGTGGCGATCCCATGAGGCAGAGGCCGTTTTGAGCGGACGCGCGATCGACAGGCAGAGTGCATTGGCTGCCGGCAGGGCCGCGTTCGCCAATGCGCAAGCCGGCGCACACAACGCTTTCAAGATCGAAGTCGGCGCCCGCACCCTTGCCGACGCCATCATGACCGCCGGAGGAAAAACGCAATGACGCAGGAAAGAACCGCAGACCGTCCCCGGGTCGACGCCTACGAAAAAGTGTCGGGTCGGGCAATCTACGCGGCAGATCAGCCGATTCCCGGTCTGCTACATGCGATGATGGTACCAGCGACGATCGTCACGGGGCGTATCGAGGCAATCGACCTGACTGCCGCGATGACTGTGCAAGGCGTCGTTCGCGTCTTCACGCATGAAGATTTCTCGCAGATCAAGACCACGCTTGCCGCTCGCGGTGCCTATGGTCAGCCCGGCAAGGGCCATCAGCCGATGACGAGCCCGGTCGTGCGCCACCGAGGCGAACCGGTCGCCCTGGTGGTCGCCGAAACGTTGGAGGCCGCCGTCGAAGGCGCGGAAGCCATCAAGGTTCGCTACGCCGAGGACGCGTTCAGCGCCCGCATGGAGGATGACCTTGCCAGTCCGGAACCGGAGCCCGATCGCCAGTTGTCCTCCGGTGATGCGGAGGCAGCCTTTGCTGCTGCAGATCATCATATTGACGTCGAGTATCTACATCCCCAGCAGCATCACAATCCGATAGAGCTGATCTCCACGACGGCCGCATTCGAGGATGGTGAACTCAGAATCTATGAGGGCACTCAGGCGGCTTCGGCTTTTGCCGGCGGTCTTGCGGGCATGATGGGGATGGAGCCGACACGGCTGCGCGGCGTGAGCCCCTATACAGGCGGTGGCTTCGGCCAGAAGAACGGCATCCAGGAGCAGAGCGTGCTTGTCGCAAGCGCCGCGGCGATGCTGCGCCGTCCCGTCAAGCTCGTGATGCCCCGCAGCCAATTGTTCCATACGGCATCCTATCGCCCAAGAAGTCTTCACCGGGTCCGGCTTGGCGCAGATGGACAAGGCCGTCTGCTGGCCGGGCTCTATGAAACGGTCCAGCAGAACAGCCGGTATGATGGATTTGCTTGTGACCACGGGGCCAATCCTCCGCGCATGTATGGCTATGGCGCCTGGCGGGGAAGTGATCGTATCGTCCGGGTTGATACCCAGACCCCCGGCCATCAGCGTGCTCCGCACGAGCATCCCTCGAGCTTTGCCACCGAATGCGCGATGGATGAGCTTGCCGAGGCTGTCGGAATGGACCCCGTTGAACTCCGCCTTGCCAACGATGCTGAAAGTGATCCGATCACGGGCAAGCCCTTCTCATCCCGTTATCTCGCGGACTGTTTGAGACGTGGGGCGGAATTGTTCGACTGGAACCGGCGGATGCGTGAACCGGGCGCTTTGGTTTCGGACAATGGCGACCTCATCGGCCTGGGCGTTGCATGTGGGAGTTACAAGGCATCGATGACGGCCTCTGTGACAACGCTTCGTCTCTTCGCGAGCGGCAGATGCGAGATCGCAACCTCCGGCCACGAAATGGGACAAGGCATCCGCGGCGTCATAGCAGCAGAGCTCATGGATGTTCTCGGCATCGATCCAGAGAACCTCGACATCCGCATCGGCGACACCGGACATGCGCCCCAGCATATAACCGCCGGCTCGTGGGGAACAGGGAGCACTGCGCCAGCTGCGCGAGGCGCTGCTTTGCGACTGCGCGAAGAGCTAAGTCGGCTGATCGGCAACCCATTGTCGCAAGAACCGGTGCATGTCCAGCTCGCCCGAACCCGCCGCCCATTTCTGGAGGTCGCGGTCGATACGATCCCGCTGGGCAAGGACGGACAAGTGATCGAGCAGTTGCGCAGAGGCATTCCGTCCACAACCGGGCCGGAATATCCCGACTTCATGGCGTTCAGCTGGATAGCCCATTTTGCGGAAGTTCACGTGGAGACGTCGACCGGGCGTGCGCGCGTCAGACGCGTCGTCAGTGTTGCCGACTGTGGACGGGTCATGAACCGTCGCACGGCGGAAAGCCAGGTCAGGGGTGGTGTGATATGGGGCGTTGGCGCGGCACTTCGCGAGGTCGGTGAAACGGACCCTCGCTTCGGCGGCGTGCTCAACAACGACCTTGCCGAATACGTCGTGCCGGTCAATGCCGACATCGGTGCGATTGAGGTCGATTTCATCGACCAGCCAGATTTCAAGCTCAATATTTCTGGTGTCAAAGGTCTCGGCGAGGTGGCGATGGTCGGTGCAACAGCGGCTGTGGTCAATGCTGTCTATAACGCGACGGGCAGACGGATACGACATCTGCCAATCCGCATCGAAGATCTGCTGTAGGTCTCGGTGATTAAGTATCCGAAATAGGGAAAGGACATTTCAATGTCCTTTCCCTTACAAAATCCAGCGTTGGTTAAAGGCGACGACCGTGCGACTTTACGGAAAACCTTCCCATATGCGCCGTGCGTTCGCCTCTAGAGCTGAATAGTGCTGATAGGCTGCAGCACCGCTTCTTCCAGAGCAGACATCCGAATCGGATCGGCCACGGCGTAGGCAGGATCGGCAATCATGTTCGCGAAGGCTGACCGATTCGGATAGCGCACCAGCGCCACCGCATCCCAGGATTGACCGGGTTCGGCGCAAAGCGCAGTCGCGCCATCGCCGGCGAAAATGATTTCTGCTCCATACCGGCTTACGATCGGCCCTGCCATGGTGAGGTATTCCAGGTAGCGCTGCCTGCCGCCATCAACTTTGAACCGAAGCAGGTTCAGCATCACGACAGGCTGATCGTCATCGTCGGCAAGGAAACGCTCTATATCGGCGGGGGTGACTTTGATCATCGTTGCACTCCAGTTAAATAGGCTCAGGCCTCGTGAAATTCCCCCGCAAATTATGCTGAGTTTTTCGAACCCTCCATAACGCCGACCCCAGGATAGTTTATCGACCGTACAGAAATGGATCCTTTTCTTGATCTCATCCGGCTCCTCCACCCCAGAGCTGCTCTGTTGGGTCGCGGCATCGATGCCACTGGTGATTGGGGCATAACCTTTCCAGCGCTGGGAGACCTGTTGTTTCTCTGGTTAGAAGACGGCACTTGCCAGTTGATACGACCTGGTTGCGATCCGCTGCCGCTGAACAAGGGCGACTTCGTGCTGCTGCGGACAACGCTTTCCTTCACGCTGACCTCAAATAGGGACGTAGAGCCATTGGACAGCGTCGCGGCGGTGGCCGCCAAACAGCCGGGACGGTTGAGACTGGGCTTCGGTCAGGAAAGACCGATTTCTCTTCACATGGGCAAATTCCTGTTCTCGACCGCCAACGAGGATCTCTTGACGGGGCTTCTTCCGCCCCTCGTTCAGGTTCCCTCTCACTCGCCCAAACTCCACCGGCTTCACAACCTACTCACGCTGATGGAATCCGAAGGCCGCGACCCTGGACCGGCCGGCGAGTTCATCATCGCCCGTCTCGTTGAGTTGGCGCTGGTCGAAATTCTCAGGATGCCTGCTTCGCGCCTTCCGGGACAGACTACCGATCCCGCCAAGCGCGGCCTTCTCGCCGGCCTTCGAGACCCGGTTGCTGGCAAGGCAATTCGTGCCATGCACGCAGATGTTGGGCAAGAATGGACGGTCGATTCGCTGGCGAGGCTTTGCGGTGTCTCGCGCTCGACCTTCGCCACGCGCTTTCATGCCGTCGTCGGGGTCAGTCCGATCTCCTACCTCTTGCGGTGGCGGATAGCGCTTGCCAAGGAGGCGCTCGGGTCTGGAACGGCAAGGATAGAGGAAGTCGCCTTTTCCATTGGCTATAAGTCGGGGAGCGCT
Source organism: Rhizobium sullae (assembly GCF_025200715.1). Classification (NCBI taxonomy): domain Bacteria; kingdom Pseudomonadati; phylum Pseudomonadota; class Alphaproteobacteria; order Hyphomicrobiales; family Rhizobiaceae; genus Rhizobium; species Rhizobium sullae. Next base: position 1,207,394 of record NZ_CP104143.1, on the reverse strand, counting down.
TTCAGCACCGCCTTTTCACGCGCTGTCGGCTGTTCGCCGAGGCAGTTCGCTGAAAACTCGGCCCGCTACGCATAACTGCAAAGGCACGTGAAGCCGAATCCGCTCCTATCCAACTACCGCACGGATCAAGCCAAGTCCTTCATGCATAATCGACAACGCTGGCGACATGGTCCCAGCCGGATATCGCAATCTCTGCCACGGCCTGAAGTTCGGCACGATCGGCTCCATCGCGAGCGCGGATCGCCATCCCGCTTTGGACGGTCTGTATGAACCTTGCCAGTTTGGTGGTGTCTGTCGTGGCCATGAGGTCGCCATCGCTGATCGCCCTATCGAAACGCGCCTTCAGAAGATCGAAACCGCCTGCACGTGTCGCACGCATGAGGTCGCCCAGTTCGGAATGCCCTTCGCTACCGACGGACGCAAGAGTCGCCATGCATCCGTGCGGCAGATCGCAATCTCCACCGGTCATGGCGACCGCCGAATCCTGAAGAAATACCAGCGCCGCCTCTCTCGCGGTCGAAGCCTTCCTGAAGCGTGTCCAGACCAAGCCTTCGTAGGTTGTGTAATAATATTTGAGCGCCTCCGCATAGAGCGCATCCTTCGAGCCAAAGGCCGCATAAAGGCTTTTGGTCCCGATCCCCATCGTCTCGGTCAGATCAGCGATCGAAGTCGCCTCGTAACCCTTGATCCAGAAGAGTCTGGTCGCGGCGGCGAGTGCGGCAACACGGTCGAATTCCCGCGGTCGCCCCCGCAAACGCGGGGTTGGCTCTGTATGGCCGGCATAGGTCGAAACATCATTTTGCATCGACCACTGCATAAATGCGTTGACGGCAATTTGCAATGCCGCTAGCTATTTATGCATCGATCACTGCATAAAGGAATTAAAGATGGAATTGCTTGGAAAGCGTGCCCTGGTGAATGGCGGCTCCCGGGGTATAGGAGCCGCGATCGCGATTGCGCTCGCCGAGAAGGGCGCGGATGTCGCGTTCACCTATCAGCGCTCAGCAGACAGGGCTGCATCGGTGGTTCAGACTATCGAGGAAAAAGGACGGCGCGGGCTTGCCATTCAGGCCGACAGCGCCGACCCGGACGCCATCCATCGCGCCGTCGGCCAGACGGTCGACACCCTTGGAGGACTTGATATCCTCGTCAACAGCGCGGCCATCGGAACCGCCGGCATGACTGCGGATCTGGCGCTCGCCGACCTGCAGGCCATGCTTGACGTCAACGTTCGCGCGCCCGTCCTTTTCGCACAGGCGGCGATCCCGCATCTGTCATCCGGAGGCAGGATCATCTCGATCGGCTCCGCGCTTGCGGAGCGTGTTCCATTCCCAGGGGTGACGGCCTACGCCATGTCGAAGTCGGCACTTCTGTCGTTCACACGAGGCCTTTCGCGTGAACTTGGCCCTCAAGGTATTACGGTGAACCTCGTTCTGCCGGGATCGACCGATACGGAGATGAACCCTGCCAATGGCGAGAACGCCGATCATCAGCGGAGCCTCACGTCGCTCGGCCGTTTTGGCGAGCCACGCGAAGTCGCTAGCGCCGTCGCATTTCTGGCAGGTCCAGGTGCGAATCTGATTACGGGTGCGGTTCTCAGTGTGGATGCAGGCTTCAACGCGTGATTTTGGCCTCGCATCGTCCGGACGCCGTGTTTTACGGCGTCCGGCTTCCAACTCGTAGCGTGACTGAATCCTGCCCTTTCCGGCAGCTTTCCTTCGTTACGTCACGAAATCAAACCGTCCGAACCTTCCGTCATCGGTTTGCCTGATGTCGAGGAGCAGCGCCTCGTCAAACAACCTGTCTCCGGCATTTCCGGGCTCTCCGGGGAAATAGAGCTGGGTGGTGAGAACGCGCCCACCCGGACGCTGGACCTTGAAATGAAAATGGCGCGTTCGGCCGGGATAAAGCGCGGGTACGATGGTGTTGAACCACCACCGCCCCTGCGTGTCGGTGAACTGGTGTCCGCGCAGGCGGAACCCCACGCTGTCATAGTCGCCTTTCTCATCGGCTTGCCAGACCTCGACGAGGCTGCCGGCTAAAGGCCGGCAGCGATTGTCGAAGACGAAGCCGGCGACGGTTATTCGCTCGCCTCCGGGTGCATCCGGATAGAGATCCCGGTTGAGCGGTGAGTTCGGCCTGAAGAAGGGACCGGCTTCCCGTTCCAGGGTCGGTTCGTCTCCATCGTCACATGCGGGGGTGAGCGGCAGCTCGGGAGCGGCCTGCGCAAACGCCCTCGTTCTTGCAGCCTCAATGAGAGGCAGCGTCAGAAAGACAGTCAGAAGCGAGCGTCTGGTGGAGGACAAGACCGGTCTCCCAGTGTAATGGCGGGTTAATCGGCGCGCCGTTAAGGCTGCAGGCGTTGCGCGGCGTTAGCCTGCGCCTCCCGGATAAGACCGGCATACATATTCTCCTTGCCGGGATACCACGGCATCGTGCCAATGGACCCAAAGCCGGGAATCGTTTCCATATGTGCGACCATGCGGGCACGCATCCGCTCATCGGGAAGCGGGCCCTTCATCGCCTGGACATTGTCGCTCATGTGGTCGGGGTTGGACGTGCCGCAGAGTACGCTCGTGACGGCAGGATGCGCCATGACCCATTTCAGGAAGAACTGCGCCCAACTCGTCGCTCCGAACTCGGCTGCAAAACCGGGAAGCTCATGGCCCTCGACCACCTTCATCAGGCGGGCCTTTTCGAGCGGCAGATTGATCAGCACGCCGACGCCCTTGTCGGCCGCAGCGGGAAGAAGACGGCGTTCGGCGTCGCGGTTGAAGATCGAGTAGTTCGTCTGGATGAAGTCGACATCATCGCGTTGGACGATCGCCAGGAGCTGGTCCTGCGCCGCCGACTCGTGGTGGGTCACGCCGACATGGCGTATGAGGCCTTCCTTCTTCCAGGCCTTCATGAGCGGGACGACGACCGGCGCATTGGTAATGCTGTGGCATTGCATGAGATTGATCGTGTCGCGCCATGTGCGCATGCGCGATTGGCAGAAGCTTTCCATCGCGTGGCTTTCGTCGCCGAGATACTCTCCCGTTGACCAGACCTTGTTGGCGAGGAATATCTCGTCCGAACCGTCGAACTCTCCCATGAATTGGCCGACGCTGACCTCGGCCGAGCCGTAAAGCGGCGACGTGTCGACCACACGGCCGCCTGCGGCGACGTACCGCTCGAAGACCTGACGCAAAGCGTCGCGTCGGTCACCGGGCTTCAGGTCGAAGGTGAGGAAGGTGCCGAGACCCAGCGCCGTGACCCTTTCGCCGGTCCGCGGCAAGGTGCGGGTAAGAACGTCCGGGTTTGATCCAGTTGTTGGCGACGCCACATTCGTTTCCTGGGTTTGCGCCGCAGCTTGGCTGGCAAATGCCAGCCCTGTCGCCGCCGCGCCCATCGTGCCGAGGAAATCGCGCCTGTTGATCTTTGACTGGTCCATGAGAGCTCTCCTGTTTCCTTAATCGTCAAAACTGCCAGTTGGCGGGGACCCAGGCGTAACCGCCGTCGGTTTTCAAGATCCGGCCGAGGCCGGGGAAGGGAAAATGGAAGCCGAGCACGGGGATACGATCGGCGGCCGCCCTGTCAAAGATGCGCCGACGGGAGGCAAGAGCGGTTTCCTTGTCGCGGTCCGGGCCTGGAAGCCACGGCCTGTCGACGTTGACGACGGGGTGATAGGCCAGGTCCGCCGTCAGCAGCAACTGATCGCTTCCGGAATGGACCAGGAAGGTAGCCATGCCCGGCGTGTGTCCGGATGCGACGATCGTCGTCAGGCCCGGCACGATCTCGGCGCCGGCTTCGTAAAGCTCCACATCGTTCATGAACGGCGTGAGGCTGTTCTTGATGTTTGCGGCGAAGCGCAGGCGGAACTCCTCCGGCACCGGCATGTAGGAGAGATCCGGATCGGTGCGGACGAAGAAGTCCCAGTCCGCCTTCGGGACAAAGACCGTGGCGCGGGGAAAGGCCTTGCCGCCATGTGCGGTTCTCAAGTTACCCACGTGATCAGGGTGAGTATGGGAGATAACGATCGCGTCGATGTCCGCTGGCGCGAGGCCCACAGCCGCGAGGTTATCAAAGATCTGGCCGCCGTTCGGGCCCATGGTCTTGCCGGCTCCGGCTTCGATCAGAATGCGCCGGCCGCCGGTTTCGATCAGCAGCGTGTTGAGGTTGAGTGTCATGTGATCGGCCGGAAGAAAAGCCTGCCGCAGGACCTCCTGAAGCTCGGCTTCCGGCGCATCGCTTGCATAGACGCGCGGCGGGCCACCGATCACGCCGTCGCTCAACACTGTCGCGCTGATGTCCCCGACGCGGAAGCGGTAATGCCCGGCATTGCCAGCGGGCGCGGGCGTGGCCTGGGCGTTGGCTGCGCCGGAACCGGCCAGGCCGGGTATGAGCATGCTTGATGCGCCTGCGACGGCGGACAGCATGACAGCGCGTCTGTTGAGGGTGAAGGCATTCATCGGTCTTCCCTTTCGCATTGGGCACGCTCGGCTTCGCTACGCAGGGGCCTAAATGACCCGCAAAGGAACCGGATGGAGCGCGGCGTTGAACTCTACGCCAACCATGACACCGGACGATTGATCTGATAAGCTGCGCTAAGTTTATCAGCTTGATTAGAAATGCTTCTCAATGAACCCTCTTCGTCTGGACAGCTTCGACGTTTTCGTGGCCATCGTGCGTTGCGGCGGTTTCCGCGCGGCAGCGCTTGAGCGAGGGGTCTCTTCATCGGCCTTGAGCCAAACGATGAACGCCCTGGAAGAGGCTCTAGGTATCCGGCTCCTCAATCGAACGACGAGGAGCGTGTTCCCCACGGAGGCAGGCCAGCGCCTTCTTGAACGCCTGGCACCTGCATTGGGCGACATCAGGCTCGCCATCGCCGAGGTCGATGAACTGCGGGACAGCCCATCCGGCACGCTCAGGATCAACGCGCCCGCGCCGGCCGTCGATCATTTTCTCTGTCCGCTGGTGTTCAATTTCTTGGATGCCTATCAAGAGGTGAAAATCGAGATCATCAGCGATGCGGCCGTCATCGATATCGTGGAGCAGGGTTTCGATGCCGGTGTCAGGTTCGGCAAGCAGCTGGCGCAGGACATGATCGCGCTGCCGCTTGGCCCTGCACTTCGCTACGCCATCGTCGCTTCACCGGATTATATCGGAAGGTGGGGACAGCCGCAGACACCGCACGAACTTGTCAATCACGACTGTGTAAGACGTCGGTTCCCAGGCGGCACGCTCGTCACCTGGCAGTTCGACGAGGCGGGCGAAGAGATTGAAGTCACGCCAACGGGCCGATTGACGGTCAGCTCCGCCCATAACGAACTGCAAGCTGCGCTGGCAGGCAGAGGGATTGCCCATGTCTTGGATGACTACGCCAAGCCACATATCCAAACCGGCCGGCTGGTGGAGCTTCTCACCGACTGGAGCCCCACCTTACCGCACTGGTTTTTATACTACCCCAGCCGCCGCCTCCCGAGCGCCGCCATGCGCGCCTTTCTCGACTACATGCGGAGCTACGACTGGCAGGCCAGGGGATAAATCCGTTTCCGCCGGCGTCAGATCAGGAATTGATAGCTCACCGGCACGAAGCGGAAACCCGTATCGAAGGGCTCTACGTAGCCGGCTGAAGGATGAGGCATGTGATAGCCGATAAACGGAATTCTTTCGGCAGCCAGCATGCCGAATATCCTTTTGCGGCTGTTGGCGGCAGCGCCCTTGTCCATGTCGAAAGAAACTTCCCAATCCGGCTTCTGCAGGGAAGCGACGAAATGGTTCGCCGTGTCGCCGGTCAAAAGCAGGCTGCGGCCTGCCGATTCCAGCAGGAACGCCATGTGACCGGGCGTGTGTCCGGCGGCCACCATGCTCGTCACACCCGGCGCAATCGACGCGCCGGCGCTGATGAAAGTCATTTTCCCCCCGAGGGGCAGGACCTTTCTCTGGATGGCCGTCGCATGCACGGCGGCGGGCGTTCCTGCAAAGTCGGTGAAAGCCCAGAAGTCCCATTCCGCTTGGCTGACGACATATCGCGCCTGGCTGAACGCCGGACGGTCGCCCTCCATGAGGCCGTTGATGTGGTCGGCATGCAGATGAGAAATCGCGACGATTGTCACATCGGCCGGCGTATAGCCAGATGCTGTGATACGGCTCGCCAGGTGTCCGGTTCCGAACTCCCTGCCTTCCTGCCCGTTGCCGGTGTCGAAGAGGATGAGTTCGGTGCCTGTGTTCACCAGGACCGGGTTGAATTGCCCGATCATCCGATCCGACGGCAAAAAGTTGGCGTTCATCAAGGATGCGA